>JBGPLB010000216.1:0-8390 GCA_041486245.1 Candidatus Acidiferrum sp. | reverse complement strand
GTCGCCATTTCTTTTCTCCTAGCTTCGGATCAACGGCGAGTAATCCAAGACGGTATCTTAGACATCGGGGAAAAGAGCTACCGTGCAAAAAGGAACACATCTTAATTTGGGTCACAGTCTGGCAATCGCAGACGTCAACGCTTATCCGTTGGCTAGCATGACCGGTCCCGCCACTTCTCTCGGAGTTGTTGTGACGGAATTCAAATGGCTCAAGAGACTTTTGAACTCTGGTTCTTGACTCTATTGGCAGGATGCCTCGCCCCGTCCACCCGCAAGGCGCATCCACACCCGCGGCAACTCTCACCTTGAGCCAGCCCGAAGAAAGTAATGCAAATCTAAAGCAGCTGCTTGAGTACGCGCTAAAGAAAGGCAGATGGATTCTCTTCGCATACTGTCCAGTGTGGAACAGTTTCCCTGTGGGCCCGCTGCCATATTTTAGTTTGGGTTAACGTGGTGATTGGCTGAGGATAACAAGTGTCCGAGGTCAAATGGAAATGCCCACAAGAATTATTCCTGAAGTTCGCCAACGAGCGCGATGAACTCCCCGCAGCGGTCCACCGTTCGACAGGTCGGATCGTGATTTGAAACTACTTTGCGGGGGCTCTTCTAAGGGAAAGCAGAGGCAGCTAGCTAGAAGGATATGACTGAAATATCTCTCTATCCGCTGCGATTCGAACCGATTTTTCAGTATCGACTCTGGGGCGGCCGGCGTTTGGCGGACCTGCTCTCCGTACCGATGCCGGGCGACGGCCCTATCGGCGAAGCGTGGGTACCCAGCGACCGCGAAGATCAGCCGAGCCAGGTTGCCAACGGACCGCTCAAAGGGCGGACCATTAGGCAATTGCTAGAGCAGGCTCCAGAGCAATTGATGGGAAAGCTGGCCCAGCGTTTCCGTCGATTCCCTCTTCTGCTGAAGTTCCTCGACGCACGCGAAATGCTCTCGGTCCAGGCGCATCCTTCGGATGCACATACTGACTTGCTACCAGCGGGTGAGACCGGGAAAACGGAAGCATGGGTCGTGCTGGAGGCCGGGACAGAAAGCCGCATTTATGCAGGCTTAATGCCAGGTACAACAGCAGAGGATCTGCGGCGGGCGCTCACCAATGGAACGATGGTGGACGACCTCGTATGCTTCACTCCTAAGCGCGGCGACGGCGTTTTTCTGCCGGCTGGGACAGTTCACTCTCTGGGCGATGACGTCGTGGTGTTCGAGGTTCAGCAGAACAGCGACGTCACGTTTCGCCTATTCGACTGGGGGCATGTTGATGCCAAGACTGGCCAACCGAGGGCACTCCAAGTCAAGGAGGCGCTTGCCTGTGTTGATTTTGCGGACGGTGCGGCCGGCCTGGTGACGCCCGTGGTGGAGGCGACGAGTCCTGTGAAGCGCGAGAGACTCTTTCATTGTGAACATTTCTGGTTGTGGCGCCTGCGAGGACACTTGCCATTTACAGTCGGCGCCGCGGGGGCGCCGCGCGTGCTGGTATGCATCGAGGGCGCGGGGCAGGTCGAGCACGACGGCGCAACATACGCTCTCGGAAAACGGGATGTGTTTCTCTTGCCTGCAGTGGTCGGAGCGTGTGTTTTTCGACCCAGCGGAGCAGCGAACGTGTTGGAAATTGCACTGCCCGGATAATTTAGAGACGGGCAAACAGCGAGATGGTTGGCAGGACCGGAAACTCTAGTTGAGACCGCAGGAATTCAGAGGTGAAATGATCGTGAAAAAACTCATTGTCTTCGATCTGGACGGTACACTTGCCGAAAGTAAATCGTCTCTTGATCCCGAAATGGCGGGATTACTGCATGACCTCCTTGGTATCGTCAAAGTGGCAGTGATTTCTGGAGGCGATTGGCCGCAGTTTGAAAAACAATTGCTCTCGAATCTTCCCCACGACGAAAGTTTGGCAAATCTATCCCTACTTCCTACATGTGGCACAAAATTTTTCCAATATACGGAGGATTGGAAAAAACTTTATTCAGAAGATTTCACCGCGGAGGAAAAAGAGAAAATCATCAGTTCTCTAAATAAGGCAGTCGCAGATGCCGGATTCAAGGTCGAAAAGGTCTGGGGAGAAGTAATTGAAGAACGGGGGAGCCAGATAACATTTTCCGCATTAGGCCAGCAGGCTCCTTTGGAAGAAAAAAAGAAATGGGATCCTGATTTCAACAAACGCAAGAAGATCAAAGCGATTCTTGATCCTCTGATTCCGGGGTTTTCCGTGCGCCTCGGCGGCGAGACATCCGTTGATGTCACCAAACCTGGTATTGACAAAGCCTACGGAATCAGAAAGCTGCGGGACCTCTTGGGCATCTCATTGCAAGAGATGATTTTCGTCGGTGATGCCTTGTTCGTGGGAGGGAATGATTATCCTGCTAAAGAGGCCGGGGTTGTTTCTATCCCGGTCCGAGGTCCCAGTGAGACGAAACCAGTTACCGAAGCAATCATCGCTTGTCTACATGGCGATCATCATGCGTGACGTTGCGAGGGGATTTGATGGGCGGAATTAAGCTAAAGCGCTTAGGACTGGTGATGGAGCCAGAGCCGGGCAATCCACAAGAGATCGAAGGTGTCTTGAATCCGGCGGCTGTTCGTGGCCCGGATGGTGCGCTCTATCTGTTTCCGCGACTGGTCGCGCGGGGCAATTACTCGCGCATCGGCATTGCACGAGTACGGTTCGATGAAGGTGGCGATCCGATAGGCGTCGAACGGCTCGGCATCGCCCTGGAACCAAAAGCCGATTATGAGCGGAGGCCGGACGACAGCGGTGGCAGCGAAGATCCTCGTATCACATTCGTGGAACTGCTACAGCGCTACATCATGACGTACACTGCATTTTCGTTTCATGGACCACGGATCGCCCTAGCCTTGTCCGCCGACCTCTTCCACTGGCAGCGTCTGGGACTCGCAACTTTTGGTCCATATCACGGCATCGAGGCCGTCGGCGTGGATGACAAGGATGCCAGCCTCTTCCCTATCGCAATTCCTAATCCGTCCGGACGTCCGGAACTGGCAATCCTCCACCGCCCGCTTTTTCCCGGCACTCGCCCCGAGGAAACCGTCCGCCAGCCCGCATCCAGAGACGTGCATCTCGATCGGGAAAGCATTTGGATTTCATATTGCCGGATGGTCATGGAGAGCAGTGGACCCAATCGCCTCGGCCAGTTTACCTCACACCATCGGTTAGCCGCTCCGGTTGCCCCGTGGGAGCGGCTCAAAATCGGCGGCGGCACTCCGCCAGTCCTAACCCGGCACGGCTGGCTGATCATTTACCACGGCGTGAGTGAAATGGCGGAGCCGGACGACGATCGAAATCCGTTGTGCTACTCGGCCGGGGTGATGGTGCTTTCGAAAGAGTCTCCGCAGTTGATTCGCTACCGTTCAGCGGAGCCAGCACTGACACCGCTGGTGCCGCAAGAACGCGAGGGGATCGTCGCCAACGTTGTGTTCCCCACCGGCATCGACCGGCGAGACGATCTTGGCTCACCGGACCGCTTTGATGTTTACTACGGGATGGCCGACTACAGGATTGGCGTCGCGCGCCTTGAGGTGCCGGATTTCTTGCCGGCAGAGGAGTCGCCGAACCGCCAGAAGCAAAGGTGTAACGCGCCTGATTCTGGGAATTTAAAACAGTAAACCAGACTTCCTCGACAGGGTCTGTCCACCGATTTTGCGAGACTCCAATAAACCAAGACTAGTTGAAGTACCAACTACGGGAGAATGGATATCGTGAAACCGGACGCAGGCAGTTCGGACTGGCCGATTTTCCAACCCACACTCCGGCTGGAGCGTGTTCCGTTTTCCATCATTTTCCAATTACGTGCAATTTTGTTTCAGCTAAGTGCCGCCAGTTCAGCGTGTTAGGGTTCGCTAGAGAAAGCTTGGGAAGCTTCTATACTGCCATTGTACGACGCCCGCTCGTTGTTGTGAATTGTACTCAAGAATTGGATTTCCGTACAGCGCTTAGAACCGCTTAGAACCTTAAAGCAGCGGCGATTTTTCGGCGGAACTTTTGTGGCGACGTAAAGTTTTTTGTCGGGGCCGGCGTTGGCGGCATTTTTATTGGCGCGAAGAATTTTTCCGAGAAGCTGTTCGCTGTGGCCGTCGCCGTAAGCCCAGGCGGTATCGAAAAAGTTGCAGCCGAGATCGACGGAACGCTGAAGCGACGCGAGCGATTCTTTATCTTCCGAGCCGGTCCCACCGGCCATGCCCCACATACCGTATCCAATTTCGCTGACGTTCCATCCGGTGCGGCCAAAGCGGCGGTAGTGCATGGTGCGCTCTCCTTGCGTTGAGGGCACATTGTAGGTAGGAAGTGGCGAGTGGAGAGTGGCGAGATGGAAAGCACGAGACTCGAAAATGGAAAATCGAAAATTGGGGGATGAAATGGGTACACCCCCATGTGTGACGGAAAGTGTGCGGAATTGCATGAAAAGATTGGAGTTGCGGGCGTACTTGCGTGTTCAGTGCGGGGTCTTGTGATTGGTTTGCGGTTGAAGAACATTCGTCCCGGAAGAGGAGACCCCTCCCCCTGTTTTTTGCAAAGATGTGATTCGATGGAAGTTAGTTGGTGGGGGTCTGCAAAAGATGTGATTCTAAAGAACATAGTGGCTAATGCCGAGTGAGTGGTGGCTAGTGGCGAGAGAAAAGCAGATCCCTCGCTTGGCTCGGGATGACGATGGAGTGGAAGAGGGGCCCGCGCAGAGACGCTGAGCTCGCAGCGCGAAGAAGAATCTGGCGAAAGGGAGGGTGATGGAGTGGTCGGCGAGCGAAACCCTTCGTGGCTCAGGGTAAATTCTTCGGATTCTCTCAGGGCAAGCATGGAATATGGTACCAGGGTTAGTTACCAGTTGTCAATAGTTTTGTCGTTTACTGAGTAGGTCATTCGAATGGGGAGGCGCGGATTCGAAGGAGAGTGGCGGAAGTCGAGGCGTTTGAGGGAGTTGGCGGGATTGAGATGATTTGGTGAGACTGTGGAAATGTGTGGAAAAGTCAAAGCCCGTGTGAAGATCCGACGCTTAACGCGCTCGACGAAGTTATTCTTCGTCATCCTCGTCGTCGGCTGCTTTTCCGCCGCGAATGGATGGTTCCTGAGCCAGCTTCATGCGCACCAAACTAAGCGGGCCGTCCGGCAAGACGAAGGCGGCGGGCACGCCTAGAACTTCCAGCGCGAAGCGCTCGTCCAGTCTCCGCCGCACTGGGTCTGTATCTAGCTCATGGAATGGAAGAAGGGTCTCATCTTTCAGGTCATCGAATATTTTCACGGCAGCCTTTAGTTGTTTCGCCTTGAGTGCCTTTACATCCAATACGGGCAAATCCGCCAATGCCGTCCTGCCCGTATTTCCTCGGCCAGATTGTTGTTTGTTCGCGTGATACCAATGCTGAAGCAGGCCGAAAGTTGAATTTCCCCATACCACAAGGGCTTTCTCCTGCTCTGCGGTTTCTAGCTTGATGGCAAGCCAAGCGCGCCCACCAATCGTACGGCGCTCGGTAAACTGCATCGCGGTCGGCTGGCTATTGAATTGAAAGTTCTGATTGAAATGGCAGTGCGATGCCGTAGCCCAAATCGCCGCAACCTTGTGGTCCAAAATCGCCTTTTCTTTGCCGCTTTTCGCCTGCCTTGGCTGTGCTTCCGATTCAGCTTCAAACATCAGGGTTTTTTCGCGGGTCGCATCATGTGTCCAGAGCACAGGGTAGGTGGGCGCAGAATTTTCCTGAACATCTGCAATGACGAAAGGTCCACGTATGCCACCATCTGAGGGTTTGAAGTTTATATCTGCGTGGTAAGGGCCGATCTCACCGAGCATCTGCACCGTAATGATCGGCAAACTGATGGCTTCGGATTCCTGCATTGCGGGAAACCAAATGCGCTTGTTGCTTGCCATTTGATAGGCGGATTGAGCCAGCGAAAAGTCAGCAATCCGGGACGGATTCCATGCGCTGGTTGGAGATATAGGGGCGTCGATCGCTTGGCCGATCACGTCATCGCCGAAATACAGTGGCGTGCCACCAACTGGGCCGTCCTCAAGCCGCCGTAGACCGCCGGTTTCGATGAGGCGATGAATTTGTTTCGCGGCAGTTGCTCCAAGTAGTGGGTACGCAGGTCGTTCCTTCAAAACCACCAGAGTGGCGCGGATGCTTGGCTTTCCGGTTTTACAACCAATTACTAGACATTCCCCCATTCCCGTGTCAGCAGAGAAAGACATATCCTCGGGGCTTGCACCAGCAATCGAGATGAGCACGAGCTCGCTATAACTTTTCGCCAGCAATGCCCGTGAGGCTTCCCAGGCTTCGCCTGACATTAGGCTCAACGGCATCACCAGCGCGAGCATGCCGCCCGATTTTACCTTACGATCTGCAAGAACAAGAAAAATGGATGCTTCGCCGGCATTTCCGTGTGCGCTTGTGCCATCGGTCAATCGTTTTGCTGCTCTTGCCATCAACCTCTGGTCTTCGTTGGTTGAACTAAACGCAGCAAACATCGGCTGCGAGATGCCTTTCTTTTTCGCCTCGTGGCCGGTGGACCGTGTGAACGGCGGATTCATGACCAGCACATCAAATGAGGAGTCGGGAATTTCTGTCCAAGTATCGGCTTCGGATTCGCCCGAGGCGCCGGCGGCCTTAGCGGATATCGAAATGATGTCCAGTTTTTTTGTGGGTCCAGTAGATCAATTGAACCCAGCGCTACACCGCCGCCGTCCTGCTTCCCAAAAGGAACGGTCATGATGCAACTGCGCTTGTATTTCACCGTTGGGTGCGCGCCGGACAGCATCGAAGCGGTAAGGTGCGCGGCAGCGGGCAATACGTCGCAGCCCGCGAGTGCATTTGCCATCATGTCGGGATGAATAGCTTCAGAATCCCCGCCCGCCAATTCGTGCAACTGCCCGATGCGCTGATACGCCGTGGATAGGAGCGTCCCAGTGCCGCATGCTAGGTCACCGACCCGTATGCTCTTTACCTTTTCCGGCGATGCCCACTCACTATTATCTAGCGGCTGTTCCGGTGTAATCGCCAGCCCTATCAGCAATGCTGCGGATGCAGGTGTTGTGTAGTAGGCCGCAAGGAATTTCCGATCTGCGATGAGTTTCTGAAATACAGCGCCGGTTAGATCGTGCGAACGCATCAAACGATTTTCAACCAGCTTGTCCGCCGTTGCCGTTAACTGCTGAATAAGCAACTTCGTGTCGCTGGTAGGAATTATTTCCAGAATACGGCGGGCAATATCAAAAATGGGCCAGTAGTTGACCTTGAGAATCTTTCGCCATTCCAGAAGAACAGAGGCTTTCGACAGTATTCCCGAGCCCCGCAACTCCTCGACTGATAGCACCTGAGAGAGTGCCCCCGGCCCTCGAGCCAGGCTCTCTTGAAACACAAATGCATTGGCCAGGATCGTTGAGGCCATGCGGTGCGTTTGTTGGTCCTCGTGCTGGTGCAATTCTTTACAAATCGCCTGCATCGCACCCGGATGAGCCCGCGCCATTTCGCCAAGCAATCCAGCTGCCCCGGTGACGCCTTCGACTAACTGGTTTGCTGCTTGCTCGATGATATCGGGTGGCACGGTAGCCGATTGCGCAAGAATCGAAAGGTCGGCAATGCCACCGGTAAGCCACCCCAAATGCGGCCACCTCGTATAGCTCTCGGGAGTGCTGCCGGTGTAAAGCGCAATCTCCAAATCATTTGAGGCGGCCAATTCCTTTTGCAAGGCCACGCCAGAGCGCTTTTTCATACGCTCAGGCAGCCGCACGGCAATTGCAGACAAGATCAAACGGCCGTTTGTGCGTACCGTCTCACCTAGACGTGCATTCGCTTCGGCTTCGACGGTAGCAGCGGGCGAGACCTCGGTTTCAATCACAACGGGCGAAACACTCGCCTCAAAAATCAGAATGTCGGGTCGTTTGTTGCTCCCGACCAACATTCCCGTATTTTCGGAACTAACTACATCGGTGGTTCGCCAGGTGCGCCGCGTTTCGCGCAACAATTCGGCAATCGCGTCATTTATGGTGTGCTCGGTAGTAGACATTCAGTTTCGGAGCAAGCTTAACAGCGTCACGAAGGCGTTGAAAGCACATCCTGGTCGTCATGGGCGGGCAGTTACGAAATAAGCAGTGGGGGTGCGTTGGATTAGGTTCCGGAAAGGGATTGGTCGGTCCAGATTCGGCCGCAGGGGTGGAAGCCAAAAAGAAGAATGAAGAGAGATTTCATCGCACAAAAAGCGTGCGATGGGGCAGCGGTTCTCTCTTCGCGGACAAATTCAAGAGGCAGAGGGATTTCTCTCTGCGCAGGCCGACCATTTCACAGGAGTGAAATGGAAAGAAAATGCGTCGGCCTGCTCCGTTCGAAATGACGGCGTTTGGGTGGCGGTCGGGGTGACGAAGCAGCATGCGAAATGACGGTG
>JBGPLB010000215.1:0-8447 GCA_041486245.1 Candidatus Acidiferrum sp. | reverse complement strand
TCAGCTTCGGTACCGGATTATCTGGCTGTTGGCCGGCGGCCGGAAAGGGAGAAAGGATAAGCGCAATGAGCGCAAATGGCACAGTTCGATTCGAAAGAAAGCATGTTTTCATGGGAGTTCTCTCGAGCGGCCGCGAACCCTCGCGTTCCGCTTCAACCAATGTAGCGGCCACGAGATAAATAGACCATTAATCCGGCCCTGCTGATGCAACCATGGGTCCCGGCAGGTATGCAGCAAAATGACTCCCTGTGGCATCGGAGCGCACTAATTCGAGCCGTCCGTGATGCGCTTGGGCTATCCACAGGGCTATCGACAGTCCCAGCCCTGCGCCTCCCTCGCGCCCCGAGCGCGATCGCGCGGGATCAGCTCGAAAGAACCGCTCGAAAATGCGAGCGTGCAGCTCCGGTGGTATTCCCGTCCCTGTATCGGTGACGTGTACCTCGCAGCCCGTCGCGGTCGCACGGCATGCAATCTCCACGTGCCCGCCGACAGCCGTGTACTTGATCGCGTTGTCCAATAGATTCAGGATCATCCGTCGCAGAAGAGTCTGGTCCCCGTGTACCAGGCATTCCGAGGACGCGTCGACGCTCAATTCAATGTCTTTTTCGCGCGCCAGCGTTCTTGCGGAATGCGCGCAGTCCGCCACAACTTCCTCGAGGTATATATCCTCTGGCGATAAGGAATACTGGCCCGAGTCGGCCCGCGTCAGCGTGAAGAGGTCTTCCACGATCTTAGTTAGTCGCGAAGTTTCCTCTTGCAGAATTCTTAGCGATTCGAGGTAGTCTTCTGCGGTTCGGCCAGGCTGCGACATGGCGACCTCGGCCTCTCCTCGCAGTATCGCTAGAGGAGTCCGAAGTTCGTGAGAAGCATCCGCGATAAACTGGCGCTGGCGTTCGAAGGATTGGTCTAGCCGGTCCAGCAGATCGTTAAAGATTGTGGCCAGTTGACCAAGTTCGTCGTTGGCATTGAGCACGGGAAGCCGCTCGTGCAGATTTGTCGCTCCAATCCGCCGTGCGTGTGCTCCCATCGCGACCACCGGCGCCAGACTCTTTCTTGCCAGGAAGTAGCCGCCCGTTCCCGCAAGCAGAAGACCCAGAAGAATCATCCATGTAAACGTGAGCCGTATGGTGTCGAGCATCTCATTTTGTGAGTGCAACGAATGGAGAATAATAAGGACGTAATTTTGGCCACTAGCAGTGAAAGGACGCGAGTAGGCGCGTAATCGCGAGCGCTCTCCCCGAATTGTTTCCAGGTTCGCTTCCTTCTGCCCGCTCTTTTTTGCGAAACTCCGAATTTCACTTGTTTCTAGGGCGCGGCCCACCGAAGCATCGGGGTTCGCGTCCGCCGAGGTTACGTCGTCTGAAGTCGTGAGGATTTCATCGCCCGGACCCAACACCACAAGCGCATCGCTGTTCGAGTGATGTTCAATCATTGACTGGTGTACTGCCGATAGAATCGACGGGGCCCCGGTCTCCGATGCGTCCGAAAGCTCAGCATGAACGGTAACCAGGAACGAATCCGCCAAAACCGCTAGATCCGAGTCTGTCCGTTGCATTGACGCCTTCCGGACGATCAGATATGTAGTTGCAGTCACCAGGACCAACACCACCGCGAGGACCGATGAATACCATATCGTCAGCCGCGCGCGAACGGAATCAAGCATGTTTCTTGCGGTCCGAAACATTCTCCTTGCCTTGCCCGCCTGCCGGCTCCGCGCGCCCTCCCGCGTCAGAATCCTCGCCAGATTTCAAGATGTAACCAGCGCCCCGCCGCGTCTGCAACAGCCCCGAGTGTCCATCCGGATCGATCTTCCGCCGAAGCCGGTTGATGTAAACCTCGATCAAATTTGAAAATGGATCGAAACTCTCATCCCAAACGTGCTCGGCGATTTCCGCTCGGCTCACCACTCGTCCCGCGTTGCGCACGAGGTATTCCAGCAGCGCATACTCCTTGTGTGTCAGCGCAATCGCCTCTCCGCCTCGCGTTGCATTCTGTGCCGCCGTATCCAGCACAAGCTCTCCAACGCTCAGCCTGGGCGGATGCAATTCCGTTGAGCGTCGCAGGAGCGCGCGTAGCCGCGCCAGTAGTTCGCGAAACTCGAAAGGCTTGGTCAGGTAATCGTCCGCTCCGCGATCGAGTCCGCTCACCCGGTCCTCGACGGCGTCTCGAGCGGTCAGCATCAGGATCGGCATTCCTCGACCGGAGCTGCGAAGCCTTCGGCAGACTTCGAATCCGTCGGGCCCAGGTATCATAATATCGAGTATGACCAGGTCGTACTCATTGATCTCCGCCTGATACAACGCCTCTTCGCCCGTGGCGGCCGTGTCCACCGCGTATGCTTGTTCGCGTAGACCTTTGACCACGAACCTGCGCACTCCCGGGTCGTCTTCGACTAGCAATATCCTCATGGCTGCATGATACGTGAAAGCCCGGCCTGGAGTGCAGTCTTCCCGTCCGTCGTGCGGCGAACTCTTCCCGATTTTATGCAAGTGATCTGGCGACGTTCGCGCTACAACAATCCATTCCCGGCTCTGCTCAGATTGTCTTGTCTTTCGAATAGCAGAGCATCTCGAGGTTGCATTCCACGCATTTCGGTTTACGCGCCTGGCATACCCGCCGCCCGTGCCAGATAATTTGGTGCGAAAAAAGGATCCACTTTTCCTTAGGAATTACCTGCATCAAGTCCTGCTCGATTTTCTTCGGGTCCTCATTTCGCGTCAAATCCAATCGGTTCGATATTCGAATTACGTGCGTGTCCACCACGATTCCGCTCGCGATCCCGTAGGCCGTGCCCAGCACCACGTTCGCCGTCTTTCGCGCTGCTCCCGGCAGCGTCAGCATCTCCTCCATCGTGCGCGGCACTTGCCCGTCAAATCTTTCGAGGATTGCCCTGCTCGCTCCCATGATCGATTTCGTCTTGTTCCGAAAAAATCCCGTCGGCCGCACCTCCTGCTCCAACTCCGTGGAATTTGCGTATGCGAACGCCTCCGGCGTCGGATATTTCTTGTAGAGCGTTTCCGCCACCTGATTCACTCGCACGTCCGTACACTGCGCGGAAAGAATCGTTGAAATAAGCAATTGAAACGCGTTCTCGTGCTTCAGTTCGCATGTTGCGACAGGATACGCCTCGTCCAGCTTGTCCAGAATCGCTACGACACGCTTCGGATCAGTCCCCTTCGCCGCAACTCTCTTCGCGGTTCCTACTCTTTTTGCAGACTGCACTGGTTTCGCTGTGCCAGATTGCTTGCGTGGTTTTTTTCTCTTCTTAGTTATTTTCTTTGCAGGCATGGGGCGAAGGATACCACACAGGTGGGACAGACATTCTTGTCTGTCGTTCTAAGCTGTGCACTACGAAGTCCCCGTCGAAGTGAGCAGTTTCCGAAACGCCTTCCCGCGATGGCTTATCTGATTCTTTTCTTCCCGCGAAAGTTCTGCAAATGTTTTCTTCTGGGCAGGGGAGTAAAACACCGGATCATACCCAAACCCGCCGGTCCCTCGCGGCGATTCCAGAATCTCGCCATCCACGCGAGCCGTCACCACGGCGATGGCTCGTCCTCGCTCCGCCAACGCAATCGCACACAAAAAATGGGCCGCTCGCTCCGCACCTTTCCTCCCGCGAAGCTCACCGATCAGTTTAGAAATCCGCTCGGCGTCTGTCGCATTAGCTCCTGCATAACGCGCCGATCGCACCCCAGGCGCTCCGCCAAGCGCTGGCACCACCAGCCCGGAATCGTCCGCGAACACAAGTCCATCTCCAAGCCGCGAATAGTACAGGGCTTTTCCCACCGCGTTTTCCGCAAACGTCGGCGCATTTTCTTCGAACGGTGGTAGGGAATCGAAACCTGGTATCAACTCGATTTCAGCAAGCGTAGTCGGGACATCCACCGCCAGGACACGAAACTCTCCAAGTTTTCCAGGATTTGACGAAGCCAGAAAGAGCTTAACGCGCGCGCGCACTGAATTTGACCGGCAGCACCGCGCGCTGCTCCTCCGTGAGCCGGCGAATCCCAGCCGCGGCTAACGCCAACAGGTCCTGCATCTCGCTCCCGCTAAAAGGCCGCCCTTCCGCCGTTGCTTGAATCTCCACGAAATGTCCGCTGCCCGTCATCACCACATTCATGTCCACTTCCGCGCGCGAATCTTCTTCATAAGCCAAATCCAGCAGCGCGCGGTCATCCACAATTCCCACGCTTGTCGCCGCAACCGTATCGATCAGCGGCGAACTCTTCAAAATCCCTGCCGCCACCAGCCGTTCAAACGCCAGCGCCAGAGCCACGAACGCTCCCGTAATCGAAGCCGTCCTTGTCCCTCCGTCCGCTTGAATTACGTCGCAATCGATCCACACAGTGCGCTCGCCTAGCGCCTCCTGGTCCGTCACCACTCGCAGCGACCGCCCAATCAACCGCTGAATCTCCAGCGTGCGCCCAGACTGTTTACCTCTCGTCGCCTCGCGCGGAGTCCTTTCCTCCGTCGCCCTCGGCAGCATCCCATATTCGCTCGTTACCCAGCCTTTTCCGCTTCCCTTCAAAAATCCCGGAACGCCATCGTCCACTGTCGCCGTGCAGATCACCCTCGTACTCCCAAGCTCAATCAACACGCTTCCTTCCGCCGTCGAAATGAAATCTGGCGTCACCTTCAACGGGCGCATCTGGTCCGGGCCGCGTCCATCAACTCGCACACTTCCTCCTGTTGCATCTACTCTCTAACTCAGATCACTTACGGTTTCCGCTCGGCTTGCGCCAGTTTGCCGGTGACCTTATCTGGTGTCAATGTTCCCGCGCCCGGTGTGGTTGCGGGCGCAGGAGTCGTTGTCGGCTTGTCCGCGCTCGGTGGAGTTGCCGGCGATGTGGTCGGAGCCGCCGCCGGCGCGACCTGCATCCCATTCGTGTTCACCAAAAACGTGCCTGTCAGGTCCAAATGTCCCGCGAGCGTTTCCACTTCCTGCCCATGAATCAAAATCTTCAGCCGCTGCACGCGCGGCACATTCGCTTCCAGCGTTCGTGTTATCGAATCCACCGCCATTTGCTCGCTTTGAATTCCCGAAGGAGTCTCCGTCGCCAATGCCTCGGAAAAATCCGCAATAGCCGTACCATCAGGCAACAAATAAAACGCCAGGAGCGCCGTGTCCGGCGGCAGCGTACGCAGATCGCTATCCACCGGTCCCGCCAGCAGCGTGTTCAGAACCTGTTTCGAACGCAAGACCGGGTCGCTCGAAAGCGGAAGTTCGACTGTTGCGTTCGTTAGCGTCCCATCTCCATTCCCCGAAGACCAAAATAATTTCGCCTTCACCAGCGGCTCGCCCGGATTCACGGGAATTGTCTGTGTCAATTCTCTCCGTGCCTGCTCTGCTGTTTGTTGTTGCAGCTTTGCGGCGAGTTTCATTCGCCGCCGCAGAATCGGCAAATAAATCGCTCCCACGATGACTGCGAGGGCCAGCCCAGCCAGCAGCCATGTGCGCCACCTCGGTGTCACGGCGTTCCTCCCGCGGGTGTCGGCACCACGTAGGAGGGCCGGAACGTCGCCACACCTGTCGCGATGGCATCCGCAACTCCCGGCGCCATTCGGTCCAGGTCCGCTCGGTTTTCAACAACGACGCTCGATATTTCCACGGCAATCGCGGGTGCTGCTGTCGTTCGCAACTGCCTCACCGCAGCCGTTTGCGCCGTGCTCGGTGATCCCTTGAACCGCTGCGCCAGCAACCCCTGCACCAGATCGCCCAGTTTCCTGCTCAATCCTTGAAACGGCGTCTGCGCTCGTTCCCAGGGAATCAATCCGCCCACGTCCGTCGCCACCGGCAGAACGGAATTGACATAAACTCGCACGGTTCCCGGCAACCCCGTGGAAGCAATATGCAGCGTCACGAAAACCGCTCCGCTCTGGGCATTGGCTATCGCGGATCGGTCATCAAACGAAGGATTTTCATCGCCCTGGCGCGTCTGCACAACTTGAAATCCCTGCGACTCCAGCGCCTTGCGCACCTGAGTTGCAAAGTCCATCGCGATTTCGCTCTCGCGCATTCCGCCTGTTCCACGTGCGCCAGGATCGGTTCCGCCGTGGGCCGGATCAAGTACCACGATGTTTAGCCCGGCGCGCGGCACTGCCCCTGGCGCGGCCTGTGGAAGCCCTTGCGGTGGTGTTGTCGCGGGCGTTGTCGGCGGTGCTTGTGGCGTCGCGGATTGTGCTGCA
Source organism: Candidatus Acidiferrum sp. (assembly GCA_041486245.1). GTDB lineage: Bacteria > Acidobacteriota > Terriglobia > Acidiferrales > UBA7541 > Acidiferrum. The sequence continues at coordinate 2,261 of JBGPLB010000215.1, read as the reverse complement.
GGACTAGCTGACACCATCTCCGAACGCGCTTGCGAGGAAAAACTCAGCGCAACAGCCCCGAGTATAACCACGAAAAAAGGCGCCCCAATCCGAATGTACTTTTGGCCACGAGCGCGCTGGCTCATTCGATCGATTTTTCCCACGTCGAGCAGCATACCAAATCTAATCGCTAATCCGCGCTGCCCGAATCCTTCACTCTACGAAAAAGGGACGGTCCGTCGGGCCGCCCCTGTTTGCGAAGCAATCACGGCCTTGATTCAGCCGATTGCCTAATTGTTCTTATCACGCGGACCGCTCCAGGGATCCTGCACGAATTACCCCTGCGGCTGGGTTTGTGGCGGTTCTTGTTTCTGTCGTTCTCGACGCGACGCGCGCGAAGCATGAACATTGGCTCGCATCTGCTCCCGCTGTTCCGGCGTCAAGAGCTTCACCATCTGCACGCGAGCGCTGCGACGCATCTGATGAATTTTCGCTTCCTTCTGATCCGCCGTCAGAGATCCATCTTGTTTCAGGGCATCCACTTGCGACTGTGTCGACTCGTGAATTTTCTTCATTTCTGCTTTCTGATCATCAGTCAGGTTCAGTCCTTTCATCGCACCATGCATCCTTCCTTCGTGCTTTGCTCGTGCGGCAGGTGCTGGCTGGCTCTGATCCTGCGCCGGCGCCTGCGCACTGTCCTGTGCGCGGCTGATTCCCGGCGCAAAAGTCAGCGCCAGTAATCCGGCGGCAACGGCAATTTGCTTCGTAATGCTATTCCTAATCATGGAGGGTCCTCTTCTGGGCTGGCGTCCTTTTCTCTTACCCTCATATAACCCGTGTTCCGGCCAAATGTCGCGTTCCCCCGGACCTCATCATTTTGAGAGAATTCTTCCAATCTCGGCGATAGGCCTGCAGTTGACCCCTTTAACGGTGAGGCTTTTCCGCCGCTCCCACTTTCAGTGGCTGCAACTGTTCTTTCTCGAGCAGGGAATTCACGCGCGTCAACTCTATTGTCTGAATCGTCTCCCACCGCCCCAGCGTTGCTTTCCCGGCCGCTTCCCATCTCTCGCTCGCTGCCGTTGCATCCGCCGATGGCGCCGCATCCGCACTCTCGATAATCCCCATCAACGCCCCATAAGCTGTCAACGCTTGCCTGAGCGTCGTCGGCTCCTTCCCGGGAATAGCAAACCCAAAATATCCGTAACCCCCGCCCGCTCCGGCCCCTGCCACAGCGCCAACTTTCTTCACTAGATCCGCCAGCGCCGCCGCCAGTTCCGCGTTTCCCTGCGCCTCTGTGCTTCGCGCCGCGATCTGTTTCTCCAGATCGTCGGCCCGCTGCACGGCTGCGGTGAACTCTCCAATCCCCGCCGCCAGTTTCGAAGCCGCCGCAAACTGCCGCTCCAAATCCGCAGTGCTCGTCTTCACGCGAGGATCCATCTTCACCACCAGCGGCGCAGACATCGTCTTTCCCGCTGCCGTCAGTTTCACCGTGTATCGTCCCGGAACCGCCAGCGGCCCGCCTCCTCCCCGTCGCGACCGCCGTCCTCCGCCTCCCGCAAACGCATACCGCAAGTCCCACACGAATCGGTGCATCCCCGCCTCGGCCGACAGCGGTTCCGCGTCATGTATCCAATACATTGGAATGTCAATCGCATCCGGACTGGTTTTCTGCCCCACATCCGTGCTCGCAAATCGCCGCACCAGTTTCCCAGCCGCATCAAAAATTTCCAGTTGCACGGCCTCCGTCGGCCTCTCCTTCAAGTAGAAGTCCAGCACCGCCCCAGTTGGCGGGTTCTCCGCTTGAGGTTCATCCAGCGGAAACGGTGTCCCCTCGTCCGAGCCAGGCCTCATTCGATACGTCGTCGCCGGCTCGAACAGCCACGCGTCCGCGCTTGCTGTCTTCGTGCTCCACTGCCGCAGCGGCGTGATGTCGTCCAGCACCCAAAACGCCCGCCCGAACGTCGCGATCACCAGATCATCCCCGTGCACCACCAAATCGCGCACCGAAGTTGTCGGCAAATTAAGCTGCAGCGGGGCCCAGTTGTCGCCATCATCAAAGGAAACGTACACACCTTTTTCCGTGCACGCATAAAGCAGTCCCGCGACTTTCGGATCATCCCGCACGCAATTCAAGAAGCTTCCTTCCGGAATCCCATTCGAAGCGCGCTGCCAGCTCTTCCCGAAATCCTTCGTCCGGTATAAATACGCCTGCATATCCTCCAGCCGGTGCCGGTCCACTGCGGCATACGCCTTGCCTGCATCGAAGTGGGAGGCTTCGATAT
>JBGPLB010000214.1:0-8450 GCA_041486245.1 Candidatus Acidiferrum sp. | reverse complement strand
GGCCTAGGCGTGGCCATGGCGATCTTCAGCTTTCTGGGAGTGGAGATCGTGGCCGTGACATCCGGCGAGGCGAAAGATCCGACGACGGCATTGCCGAGGGCCTTGCGCTGGACGCTTGGACGCATGGGACTGTTCTATGTAGGAGGGCTCGCGGTCGTTGTAGGAATCGTGCCTTGGAACGACGTCGGACTCGGCGAAAGCCCGTTCGTGCGCGTGTTCGAAACGGTCGGTATTCCCGCGGCCGCGGGGGTGATGAATTTCGTGGTCCTTACGGCGGCGCTTTCCAGCGTCAATTGCAATTTATATCTAATGGCGCGAATGCTGTTTTCACTTTCGCGCGGTGGCTACGCGCCGGAAGCGTTGGGACGGTTGAGCAAGCGCGGGACTCCGGTGGCGGCTTTGCTGGTGTCCAGCGCGGGGATGTTCGCGGCGCTCTTTGTGGATCATTGGTTTCACGCGAAAGCGTACGTTTACATGCTGGGATCGGCGTTCCTCGGCGGCATTTTTGTCTGGCAGATGATATTCGTGACCCATCTTGTGTTTCGCCGGCGAACTGCCAAGTGGACAAAGCCACCGCTGCGTTTTGCGCCGCGCGGGCCGTGGAGTTCCGCTTTCGGACTCACGGCGCTCACGGCAGTGCTCATTTCCACGTGGTGGGTTCCCGGGTTGCGGATCACGCTGAAAGCGGGAGTTCCCTGGCTTGTGTTCATTTCGCTGTGCTACCTTGTGTGGAGGAAGGTCCGTTCTCCGAAGATCTCCGATGGAGTCCTGCAAGATGGATGAACTGCTAAAGTGGCGCGGCGAGTTTCCAATTCTTGAAAACACGACGTATATGATCAGCAATTCGCTCGGCGCTATGCCGCGCGGCGTGTACGACGAAATGCGGGCCTACGCGGATGCGTGGGGTAACCGAGGGGTGCGCGCGTGGGAGGAAGGCTGGTGGGAAATGGCCGTCGACGTGGGCGACAAGATCGCTCCGTTGATCGGCGCGGGGCCGGGCGAAATTTCGCTGCATCAAAACGTCACGCTCATTCAGGCGGTGATCAGCTCGTGTTTTGATTTTCGCGGTTTGCGGAACAAAGTGGTGATGACGGACCTGGAATTTCCTTCGATTCAGTATTTCTATCACGAGCAGCGGCGCAATGGCGCGCGCGTTGAACTCGTTCCCAGCAACGATCCGGTGCGGTTTGACCTCGACAAATTTCTCGCCGCCATCGACGAAAGTACCCTGCTCGTGCCGATTTCGCAGGTGCTTTTCCGAAGCGCGTACATCGTGGATGCGCGGGCGATTATTGAGAAGGCCCATCGCGTCGGTGCGTACGTCATTCTCGATCTTTTCCAGGCTGCTGGGACGATTCCGAATGATGTCCGCAGTCTCGGCGCGGATTTTGCCTGCGGCGGCGTGCTCAAGTGGCTATGCGGCGGCCCGGGCGTTGGGTATCTCTACGTGCGGGATGATCTGCGAGCGAAGCTGCGGCCGGCGATCGCGGGCTGGATTGCCCATCGGCGGCCGTTCGCGTTCGAGACTGGCGCCATCGACGCCCGCGAGGATTCCTTCCGGTACTTGAACGGGACGCCACACATTCCGGCGCTGTATGCGTGCCAGCCGGGTCTCGACATCCTGAACAAAGCCGGGATTGGCGCGATTCGCGAAAAATCCATGCGCATGACGGCGCGTCTCTTCGAGGCCGCGCGCGCGCACGGCTGGCGCGTAAACACACCCGATAATCCCGCGGAACGCGCGGGCACCGTTTCCGTGGATTGCCCGCATGCCGCCGAGGTCTGCCGCGAGTTGCTGGCCAGAGAGATTTTAGTAGACTACCGTCCGAAAGCTGGCGTGCGGCTCTCGCCCCATTTTTACAATCGTGAAGAAGAGTGCGACCTGGCGATTGCTCAAATTGCGGAAATTCTCGAAACGCGGGCGTGGGAAAAACATTCTGCCGCGCTCTCGCATGCTTGAGGAGTAGGATGCCACTCTCGTGAGGGCCACGGGAACGGCGAAATCAGTATGAAAATAGTTCGCGACGGTGAAGCCGGCTCGCTCCCCCGAGGCGGCTCGGGCGAGGACGAGTTCGCCGCGCAGCGGGCGGAGATGCTCGAGAAGCAATTGCGGCGGCGCGGCGTGACGGATTCCGGCGTGCTGGCGGCGATGGCTGCCGTGCGACGCGAAGAGTTTGTGCTGAAGGAGTTCCGGCCGCGCGCGTATGAAGACGCGCCATTACCCATCGGTGAAGGCCAGACGATTTCGCAGCCATACATTGTTGCGGCGATGACCGGCTCGTTGCATCTTACCGGCAGCGAACGCGTGTTGGAAATCGGGACGGGCTGCGGATATCAAGCGGCGATTCTTTCGCACTTGGCGAAAATAGTTTTCACGATCGAATCGCGGTCAGAGTTGGCTGCCGCGGCCACTGCGCGACTGGAGCGCCTGGGATATGAAAATGTTCACGTTCATTGCGGCGACGGTACGCTAGGCCTGCCGGAATTTGCTCTATTTGACGCGATACTTGTTGCCGCGGCGGCGCCTGCCGTGCCCGAACCGCTTCGTGCTCAGCTTGCGGAACGGGGCCGGATGATTTTGCCGGTGGGCGACGCGGAGAATCAAGAATTGCTCCTTATCGAACGGAACGGGAATTCCTTCGAGACGCAAACGCTTGAAGCATGCCGATTTGTTCCTCTGGTTGGTTACTATGGATGGAAAGAACCACCGGCGCGATGAGTTCCACGGATCCTGAGATTTCGATCGTTATTCCCTCTTACAACGAAGAGCTGAGACTCCCGGTAACTCTCGAGAGGATCGCCGGCTATCTATCAAGATTGGGTGGAGAGACGGAAATTCTGGTCGTCGATGATGGCTCCAAAGATCGCACGGCGGAGGTCGCGGAATCTTTTCGGAAGATGGTTCCAAACTTGCGGGTGATTTCCAATGGTGTGAACCGCGGCAAGGGTTTCAGCGTCCGCCACGGGATGCTCGAAGCGCGCGGCCGCGCGGTGCTCTTCACGGACGCCGACCTTTCTGCGCCGATCGAGGAAGCCTCAAAACTTCTCGAAGCGCTGAAAACCTACGATGTCGCCATTGGATCACGGGCTCTCGACCGCAGCCTCATCACAGTCCATGAGTCGCGTTTCCGGGAATTCGCGGGCATCGTGTTTAATACCATTGTGCGCCTGGTCCTGCGGCTTCCCTTTGTCGATACGCAGTGCGGCTTCAAAGCATTCCGGCGCGAGCGCTGCCAAATCATTTTCAAACAGCAGCGCATCGAGCGGTTCGGGTTCGATCCTGAATTGCTCTATCTGGCGAGGCACCACGGGCTGCGCACCGTGGAAATTCCGGTGCGGTGGGGGCATTCGCCCGCGACGAAAGTGAATATGCTGCGCGACAGCATTCAAATGTTTTTCGACATTTTCACGATCCGGTGGAACTCGCTACTGGGCCGGTATCGGCGAGCTCCCTGAGGGCCATCGAGGCCCTTTACTTTGTATTATAAAGTACTTGACAGGGCCACTTTTTTCCTGCTAGCCTTTTCTTATGTTAGCCGCCGGTCCGCTCAGGTCTGCCAAACGTGAGCCCATCCCCATCGACGCTCGCGCCGCCGATCATCTCCGCTACATCCGCGAAACCATGGAGCGCGCCGCCGAGTTTACGGCCTTGCCCGGATGGGGCGGCGTGGCTATGGGTATCACGGCGCTTGCGGCTTCCTTTGTTGCGGCGCGGCAGTCCTCACCTCGCGCCTGGCTGGCCGTTTGGCTCGTCGAGGCTTTCGTTGCGGTGGCGATCGCTGCGCCTTCCGCCGCCACCAAAGCGCGCCGCGCGAATTCGACACTTTTCTCCGGCCCCGGCCGGAAATTCCTGCTCAGCTTCGCTCCGCCAATTATCGTTGGCGGTTTGTTGACGTTTGCTCTGTACGCAGCGGGAGCAGCGAGCGTCCTCCCGGGAGTTTGGCTGCTGCTTTACGGGACTGCCATTGTGACGGGCGGAGCGTTTTCCGTTCGTATCGTTCCCGTCATGGGTTTTTGCCTCATGAGTCTGGGGACTGCCGCGCTTATTGCGCCGACTGCCTGGGGCGACGCTTTCATGGCCGCGGGATTCGGTGTGCTCCAGATCGGCTTCGGCATCTGGATCGCAAGGCACTACGGGGGATAAGAGGGAGCAGCATGGCGAAGTCGTCGACAGCACACAAGGAACGAATAGAACGTGCGCGCGAGCGGGACTCCTCTTTGGCCGCGGTGCGGGGATCGGCGCAGGAAGCCGTCTCTCCCGATCTGGACCGGCTGATCCACGAGCGGATTCGCCTGGGGATCGTGAGCGCGCTGGCGGTGAACCGCTCGCTCACATTCAATGAGCTCAAAGCCCTTCTCAAGACTACGGACGGCAATTTGAGCGTGCACGCTCGCAAGCTCGAAGAGGCGGACTACATTGTGTGCTCGAAGTCCTTCGACGGCCGGCTGCCCAAGACGGAGTACCGTCTGACGGGCTCGGGCAAGCGCGCGCTAGAGCGTTATCTGAACCACATGGAGGCGCTGATTCGCGCGACGCGCGAGGGCTAGCAGGATATTTTTTTGTGTTTTTACTTTGTGACATAGAGTAGTTTGTGCGACTTTATCCCAGCGGCGGAGAAAGCAGCAAAAAACATGCTACCCCTCACCACGCAGCACCTGGTCACCACTCGGCCCGTACCCGTCCTGGGTTCGGGCCTTCACGTAGCCATCATTTCGGACGGCAACGGCCGCTGGGCGACCTCGCGCGGATTACCTCGCTCCGCCGGGCACCGCGCAGGCGCCGAATCCGCCAGGCGGGTCATCGAGGCGGCGCCGCGCCTTGGCATTCATACTCTTACGCTGTTCGCGCTCTCCTCCGCGAATTGGCAGCGCCCCGCCGCGGAGGTCAATGCGATCCTCCGCCTTCTGCACGAATACCTGCTGGTTGAAACATCGCACTGTGTCGAAGAAGGCGTCCGGTTGAGCATCATTGGACGCCGCGACCGAATTCCTGCCACGTTGCGCCAAGCCATCGTGGATTCCGAAGCCGCCACGGCAAACGGCACGCGGCTGCATCTCCGTCTGGCGATTGATTATTCCGCGCGCGAAGCGATCTTTCACGCCGCCTGCCGCTTTTATAAGGTCACCGAGTTATCTCCGGAGTCGTTTTCGAATGTCCTAGCAGAGGTCCTTCGCGGAGGCTCAACAGAAGTGGACTTGCTCATCCGAACTGGAGGCGAGCAGCGGCTTTCCGATTTTCTCCTGTGGGAATGCGCCTTCGCCGAATTTGTCTTTCTGCCGAAACGGTGGCCGGATTTCACAGCCGCCGACCTCGAGGGCGCGGTGCGGGAATTCGGCCGCCGCGAACGGACTCGCGGAGCTCTGCCCGATGCGATTGCCGGATAGCTTCACGCGATAGGAGCACATAAAATGTCTGAAGCTACGCCTCACTTTGCACCAATCGTTGTACTGCTATTTCTCGGAGCCGTTTTCGTCACCGGCGTGAGCATCCTGGTTCTGCTCTACGGTTCGCTGCGCCGCTCCAGATTGGTCGCTGGAATCGGCGCCGGTGGCGCTCTCATCGTCATCGCGGGATATGGGCTTTTGCTCTGCGGTGTCTCGCTGGCGAGCAGTGAAAAAGTCTTGCCGGTCGGCGGATGGAAATACTTCTGCGAGATGGACTGTCATATCGGCTACTCGGTCTCAGGTGTGCAGACAACGGCCGCCCTTGGCCCCGAGGTGCAACAAACGACTGCGCGTGGCCAATTTGTGATTGTCCGGTTAAAGGTCTGGTTCGACGAGCACACTATCTCTCCGACCCGCGGCGACGGGCCGCTCACGCCTAATGCCCGGCGCGTCGTTCTCGTCGACGAAAACGGCCGAAAGTACGCAAGATCTTCTGTAGGAGAACCGGAGCTCTCGCCGGTAAAGGGTGAGGAACTGACTCTTCGCCGGCCACTGCGTCCCGGCCAGTCTTTCGTGAAGGATCTCGTTTTCGACGTGCCGAAACATACCTCCGGACTGCGGCTGCTGATCACCGAGGATGACCCAGAGACTCGCCTTATCATCGGGCATGAAAACAGCCTGTTGCATAAAAAGATTTATCTGAGTCTCAACTCCGCTCCAAATATCACTTCTGAAATCAGTCCCTTGGCCTCGACCAAGTAAATCCTCGCTGGCCGCCGCGCATCCCCTGCCCTGACGTTTGGCCTCCTTGCGTCGTCTATATACCAGGAGCGAGGAATGGGAACTATGGGACTTGCGCTGCGCTGGGGGGCTAGAATCTCTTCCGTGCCGCGCGAACGGGAGAACCGAGTGGATCCTTCCGAAGACCTTACAAGCCGCCCCAGCCAGACTGCGGCGCCTGCTGCTGTGACTGCCGCAACATCCGAAGACGCAGAGCTGGCGGCACGCTGCCGCGCCGGTGATCTGGCTGGCTACGAGCATCTTTACGCCCGGCATGGCGCGCGCATGAAGAACGTGGCGCGCAATCTCCTGGGCAACGCCATCGATGCCGAAGACGCCGTGCAGGAAACATTCCTGAAAGTGCAGCGAAGCATAGCTAGCTTCCGCGGGCAATCGAGTTTTGTCACTTGGACGTACCGCATCCTCATCAACACTTGCTACGACGCGCGCCGCAGCCGGCTGCGGAAAAAGGAAGTGGCAAACGACGAAAATGAAGACTTGCCGCGGCCGGAGCCACGCGCGCCGGGAGCGCATCCCTCCCTTCGGATGGCGCTTGAACGGGCGCTGGCAAGCTTGACCAAGCATCAGCGCGACGTTTTTTTGCTTTACGAAGTCGAAGGCTTTCATCACGCGGAAATCGCCGGGATGCTTGACATCACGGAGACCGCTTCGAAGAACACACTTTTTCAGGCGAAGAGAAACCTTCGTCAGGTGCTTGAGCCCCCGCGGGGGAACAGTGCCGCGGGAGCACGGTGAACGACCATGACTATCAAATGTGAAGATCGCGACAGGATTTTTGAAGACGGCACGCCCGCCGAATGGGCTGCTCTCGAAGCACACAGCGCCAACTGCGCCGCCTGCGCCGAAGAGCTGCGCACCTGGAAGTCGCTCAGCACAACTGCGCAGGAATTGCGCGACTACTCCGATACGCCTTCGCTTTGGCCGCGCATCGAGGGCGCTCTTGTCGAGCAAGCGGCCGCCAGGAAACATCGGGCAGAGCAATGGGGCTGGCTCTCTTTTGGCCGAGGCTTTTCGCTCGGGCTGCAAACTGCCGCGGCAGGTGCCTTGGTATTGATCTTGACGGTTTCCGCGGCGTGGGTTTATAGGCATCGTTCGCAGCCCTTGGAGCAGGGGGACCACTCTCTTCTCAAGAGTCCTGCGCTCGCCGAGGTGGAGCGCGCGCAGGCCGCTTATGAGCAGGCCATTGACAAACTTGCCGCGCAAGCGAAACCGGAACTTGAGAAGCCCACTACACCCTTGCAGGCAAACTACCGCGAGAAACTGCTCCTACTCGATAGCGCCATCAACGATCTTCGTGCGCAGGCCGGGATGAATCCGTCCAATACGCATGTTCGCCAACAGTTGCTGGCGATGTACCAGGAGAAACAACAAACGCTGGAAGACATTTTGGAGGAAAAGCGATGAAGTTGTCCTTGTCGAATCGAATCAGGCAGCGCCCGAACGGCTGGCGCCTGGCGTGCCAATTTGCGGCCGCCCTTCTGCTGACGGCGCTTCCCGTGTTGGCCGCTGGAAGCCGCGCGCAGGACGAAGTCACGCGCAATTTTGAGAAGAGCTTGACGCTGGCAGCCGGGCAGTCCGTCCACATCGAGCACAAATTTGGGGAGGTTAAGGTCCACGGAGAGTCCGGACGCGACGTCAGAATCTCCGCCACCATCCGCGCCCAAGCCAGCTCGCATGACGAAGCGGAGTCCTTCGTCCAACAGATCAAAATCGAAGTGGAACAAACCAGCGAGGGCGTGCGGATTAAAACCGTCTATCCCGAAGAAGAGAAAAGATGGTTTCACCTGAGCAAGCGTTTGTCCTATTCCGTAAACTACGACATCGCCATGCCAGCAGATGCGCCGCTCTACGTAAAGAACAGTTTCGGCAGTGTGACCACCACCGGAATTCATGCCGCCGCAGATGTAGACAACAGCTACGGGTCCATCACCATGCATGATGCAGGCGTGGCGCGACTTAACAATTCCTTCGGGAGCATCGAACTAACAGGGGCGGCGGGAAATTCCACGGTGAATGACAACAACGGATCCGTGCAAGTCTCCGATGTGAAGGGGACGCTCGACGTGCGCAATCGCTTCGGAAGCATCACTGTGCGCAACGTTCAAGGAGCAGTAACCCTGACCGGTGGCAATGGCGCGGTCACGCTGTCCGATGTGGCTTCCGCGAATGTCACGACGTCCTTCGGAAGCGTGGATGCCCGGAATATCCGGGGAGATCTATCCATCCACGACAACAACGGCAATGTCGACTTTTCGACAGTGGCC
>JBGPLB010000213.1:0-8503 GCA_041486245.1 Candidatus Acidiferrum sp. | reverse complement strand
TACCCTAACCCCGCTCCGCCGTACTCCTCCGGAAAAATAACGCCAAGCAATCCCATCTCGCCCAATTTGGGCATGATCTCCATCGGAAAATGCGACGCCTCGTCCCACTCCATCACGTGCGGCGCAATCTCACCCTCCGCAAACTCCCGCACGCTCCGCCGCAACTGCTGCTGTTCCTCTGTAAAAGTGAAGTCCACGTTGTCTCCTGCGCAGTTATTCCCTTCGATTATTTCTCTCTAATATGCTCAGCCAAACTTCAGCTTATAGCACTATTTTACACAATGCCCGTAAGCCGCCCCACGGGTTTGTGCCTCGCTTTTGTTTTATCGGTCTTGTCCTGCGGGTCTTCTGTTACGGGCCTAACCTTGCAGTTAGATCCCGCTGTTTAGGCCCGCGCTCTATGCGGCTGCGCCACAATTTGCCCCAGCACCGCCAACGCACGTTCCACTCCCGCTTCGTCCACATCGCAGTGCGTCACAAAACGCACCGAATACTTCTCCGTATCCAGTGCCCAAATATCTTTTTCTCGCAACGCATCGCAAAGCTCCACCGCCGTCTTCCCCGTCTTCTCGCAATCAAATATCACGATATTGCTACGCACTTTAGCGGGATCAATCTTCAGTCCAGGAGTTTTCGTGATCTCTTCCGCTAGCCTCCGCGCATTTTCATGGTCGACGTGCAATCTCCCCGGCGATCTTTCCAGCGCGATCAATCCCGCAGCTGCAATTACTCCCGCCTGCCGCATCCCGCCCCCAAACATCTTCCGGTAAATCCGCGCCTTCTCAATAAACGCCCCCGACCCCACAATCATAGATCCCACTGGCGCTGCCAGCCCCTTCGACAGACAAAACATCACTGAATCCACGCTCTTCGTCATATGCGCAACGCTCTCGCCCAGCGCCGTCGCCGCATTAAAAATCCTTGCCCCGTCCATGTGTACTTTCAATTTCGCTTGGTGCGCGTGCCCGCAAATCTCCTCCACCGAGGCCGTCGGATGTAACGTTCCACCCGCCATATTGTGCGTATTCTCAATGCAAACGAGCGCCGTCTGCGAGTCGTAATAAATCTTAGGACGAATCACCGCCTCGATCTGCCTCCACGAAAGAATCCCGTCCTCGCCCCGCGCAATCCGGGGCATGCACCCCGCAATCGCCGCCATGGACGCCAGTTCATACAAGTTGACATGGCTCTTCTCATCGCAAATCACTTCATCGCCGTGATGCGTCCAAACCTTAATCGCAATCAAATTCCCCATGCATCCGGTGGGCACGAAAAGCGCCGCCTCTTTCCCAAAAATCTCCGCCGCGCGCTTTTCAAGCCGATTCACTGTCGGGTCTTCCCCGTAAACGTCGTCCCCGACCTCTGCTTCCGCCATCGCCCGCCGCATCTCCACAGTCGGCCGCGTGACGGTGTCGCTCCGCAGATCCACAATATTCTCCAGCGGCGTCACGTCGTCCGGATCACTCCGCATCCCGCTCTTCGCAATTGTTCCACTCACGATGGCAATTCCCCCTCTTCTCCGTGTCCTCTGTGCTCTCCATAAACTCAGTGTAAAAATCCTACTTCAAATTCAACCGGAGTCTATCCGCGAAGCCCATCACTTCATCAATTCCACAAAAACTTCATTCGAAACGCTCAACCTCGCCGGAGCAAGCCGCACCACATCCCCCTCTCGCATCACCAATCCAGCCGATTCCAGTGGCTCAAACCGCGTCCCCAGCGCAACCCCATACTCCCGCTCAATCCGCCGCACATCAATCCCATCCAACTGCCGCAACCCCAAAAATAATTCTTCTTCCAACGCGCTCGCGTGCGTCACCGTTTCCAGTTGCTCCGCTGGCAATCGCCCCGCCTGAATCGCCTCCACGTACTCCGCCGCGTCATGCGCATTCGCCCATCGCTCCGTCCCAGAAAACGAATGCGCCCCAGCACCAAATCCCAGGTACGGCTCCCGCCTCCAATACTTCAAATTGTGCTTCGACTCAAATCCCGGCTTCGCCCAATTTGAAATTTCGTAATGGTGATACCCCGCGGCCTCCAGGAATTCGCACGCCATCTCATAAAAATCCGCCATCAAGTCATCGCTAGGTACCGCTCCCGCGGAATATCTCGCCCCGCCCGCCAACAATTCCTTCCCCAGCCGGCTCCCTTCATCCACTTCCAGCAAATACACCGAAACGTGCTCCGGCCCCAGTTTTCCCAACTCTTCGAGGGATTCCCTCCAACTCTCCTTGGTCTGAAACGCCAATCCCGCAATCAAATCGAAACTAATATTCTGAATCCCCACCTCTCGCAAAATCGGCACCGCGCGGTAGATATCCGCTCGCCGGTGCATCCGCCCTGCAGCCACCAATTCCTTATCCGAAAACGACTGCAACCCAAAGCTAACCCGGTTAATCCCCGCCCGCACCCACGCCGCCGACTTTCCCCTTTCAATTGTCTCCGGATCAGCCTCCAGCGTCACCTCGCTCAACTCTGTTGCAAACGTCTCCCGAATTGTATCCATCATCCCCTGCAACAACTTCGGCTCCAGCAGACTCGGCGTCCCCCCGCCAAAATAAACCGTATCCACAACTGCTCTTTCAAATCCCTCCGGCAACTCTACTCCCGAAGCTCGATACAACTCCCGATGCCCCCGAATCTCCCCGCACACCGCCTCGGCATAAGGCGCAAACCGCCCCGCAGAAACCACTCCCGTATGGAAATTGCAATACGTGCATTTCGTCTGGCAAAACGGAACCTGTATGTAAATCCCCAGCTTCGTCATCAGAAAAACTCTAGCATACCCGTGATAACGTACGCACAGACTCAGTTCTCCTTCTCCAGGTAAATTCGGCGATACGCGGTTCCATTCGCAAGACTCAACGTTCCTTCCATTTTCCTGCCCTCAATAGCCAATCGGATGAGTGGCTTTTCGGACTCCACGACCTTCGCCTTCTCGTCGTACTTCCATTCCCCGCTGCCCATAACGATTTCCTTGCCGTCAACAACTTTGCTCGCCGTTGCGGAAAACTCACTCGGTCGCCCCTCGAGTCTCGAAAAGCGATAGACGTTTATCTCGTCATGGCAAGCGCTCTTCTTGTCCACGCAAACGGATCGTCCCCGCCACACACCAACGATTCTTGATCGCACATCCTGGCTCGCGGTATTTGACCCCGTGTTCTGCGCAGCAAGCCTCCAACCCCCAGCCAAGATTAGCAAGCAGATACACGCAATTTTCGTGATTTTCATATGTGCCCCATCCTCAACTCGCATCTCCCACCACCTTCACCCACATCTTCCTCTCCCTCGGTCCATCAAATTCGCAGAAAAACACTCCCTGCCATCTCCCCAGCGCCAATTTCCCGCTTTCCACAAAAATCATCGCGCTCGTCCCAGTCATCGCGGCCTTCGCATGCGAATCCGAATTCCCTTCGCTGTGCCTGTACGGCCCCAACCTCGGCACCAATCGTTCGAACACTCCCTCCAAGTCCGTCGCCACATCCGGATCAAAATGTTCGTTGACCGTCACCCCGGCCGTGGTGTGCGGCACATACACGTAGCACACCCCCGACGATATGCCCACTTTACCCACCGCCCTCTCCACCTCTTCCGTAACGTCCACCAACTGCGTCCTTCGTGCCGTCTTGACTCGCAAGACTTCCATCTTCCCTCCTCCTCGAGCTCACAAATTCTATCATTGGCATTTCCAACCGTTCCGCGACGCGCCCAGTTCACCTGCGGTTCACCCACAGTTCACCCGCCGTGCATTGTTCCTCCGCGCCAAACGCGAGAAAGTGCACACCGTCATCCAAGACAGGTTTTCTTGGTTGTCCACCAAGAAAACAGAACGGCGGCCCTGGTCCTCATCCCAGGCCGGGGCCGCCGCTAAAAAATCAGGAGGCAGTCGTGCAAACGAACATCGCCACGCAAGCTAGCTCGAACGACAACCGCCGCGTCTGGCTTTGGTCATTTCTCGTCGTGCTGGTCTTGTCACAACTCTACTTCGTGCGCGAGCTGCTCGCCGCTTTCGTCATTTTCGCCATCGGGTTTGCGGTAATTGCCTTCCTGGTTGTGACGCTTTACATGCTCCAGAAATCCTGCGAGCTGGCCGTCGCGCGCCTGGCAGCTCTCCGCCAACCCGATATGACCATCGCCAGCGTGAGCAACCTGGCCTCTGCCGGCAACTTGGCCATTGTCACCCGCGAAGATCAGAAAGCGGCCTAGCCATGGTGAAACGTTTTCGTCCCATCGAGCACTACATCCGGTGCACGTTTCCCCCTCTCCAGGGGTACATCGCAGGGCCTTGGACCGTGGGATCGGGCAAGAGGTACACGAAGTTCTCGAAATTGTTAGCTGTGGAGTTCAGCAGATCGCGAGCGCAACGCTTCGGTCAAAGGCACAACCAGCCAGCTTCTGACCCTTCGCGGGCTCTTCGGGGGAGTCTAACTTGGGCAATAACTATTCCTATTCCCGTCGCGCCTTATCGCGCCTAATAGCCACAGAGGACATCTGGGTCTGCTGGCGCTGCAACGGCCGTGAAGACATCTCTCGCGTCCTGGATATCAACATCGACGGCATGTTCATCCAAACTTCCCATCTCGCCGTCAAAGAAGGCATGCCCGCCAAGCTCGACTTTCTCGTTCAGGAGGGCCGTATCAGAGCGGACGCCATCGTCCGTCACGTGAATCGTGGCAATGGCCTCGGCGTGAAATTCCTGGCTGTCGCCGACGACGATCGCCCCCGCCTGAAAGCTCTGATGGCCAGGCTCCGCTCCGTGCCCACGCCGCCCTCAACTCACACCTTCCGCCCTCTCCAACGCGACCGATAGCTCTCTCCCCTCGCGACCCTCTGGCTCCGTCTCTCGGGACCATTCCCTGACCTCCCCGACACCGGCACTCCGCCACGTACCCGATTCTCTCCCAAACAAGCTCCGCTCAAACCTAGCCGCCCCGCAATCCTCACCCAACTTGACGCCCCAATCTGCGTGACTGCCTCCAGTACTTGTTGCGCAAATACCACGGCTTGTTAATTGACCTCGTGTAAACTAATTCTCCGGGAGACGGGCCCATGAGGGATGAGAGCACAAAGCAAGCCGCGCAGGAATACTTGGCGGCAAAACTTGCGGAAGAAGGCCAGCAGCGCGAAGACAAGCTCAATCGAGAAACCGCCGTCGCGCGCTCCCTCCTCGTTTGGAAAAGTTTTCGAGATGCCATCTTCGAGCAATGCCGCGAATGGAATACCGTCACGCAGGAAGAAACCCTTACCTGCAAGGAGACTCCGCTCGGAGATCTTAGAATTTGGTGTCCTTCCAGATCCAAGCAGATGACCGTTCATTACGATTCCAGGAAACTCTTGATCACGCTGAAAAATGCTGGCCGCCTTGAACACGAGAAAGACGTCATTCTTCACATCGAAGGCTACTCCACAGGCCCCGCTCGTGACGCTCATCTGGTGCGCAACGACGAACACGTGAACGTCGATATCCTGATCCTGGGCGAGCTTCGCGTCCTCACCGGAATCGGCCGCCAAAGGACCTCCTAGCAATTTTGTTCCGCGCTTCTCTCCTGAATTCTTCCCCCTCCTCTCCCGCTCCAACAAATCGCCAATTCCGGTTACAATGTTCGCCATCTGCCACCAGCTTTCAGCACCACATTACGCAGGAGGCCTCCATGCAAATCCGCCTTGCCAGCATCATGGTCGAAAACCAGGACACCGCTCTCCGCTTCTACACCACCAAGCTAGGCTTCGTAAAAAGCAAGGACATCCCCATGGGTCCAACCTTCCGTTGGCTGACGGTCACCTCCCCCGAGGGCGCCGAAGGCGTCGAACTAGTTCTCGAGCCCATGGGTTTCCCGCCTGCGCAAACCTTTCAAAAGGCTCTCTTCGCCGCAGGCATTCCCGCCACGGCCTTCCTCACCAGCGACATCGCCTCCGAGTACAGCCGCCTGAAATCTCTCGGTGTCGTCTTTCGTGGCGAACCAAAAAGCATGGGCCCCATCACTGCCGTCATTTTCGAAGACACCTGCGGCAACCTCATCAACCTCGTCCAACCCGCCGCCTAGCGCAGTCGTCGTCTCCGCTCTGTAGGCTTCACTCACCCTTTCACCAGACCGACGTGAAAGCTGCCTAGCTGCATCACGATCTCATCCGTCTTCAAAATTCCACTCGACTCGTTTGAACTTTCCGCTCACCGGCCCACGGCCACTAACTCTTCTTCTTCTCTCTCTTGTCTGTGAAAATAGTCCCGCCATGGAGACCACTTGCTCAGGCTGCGGCCTCGCCGTTCCCGGCGGCACGCCCGCTTGCCGCGCCATTTTCGACGCCTACATCGCCGGCGAGTGGAACAATCCCATCTCCTATCGCTACCATCGCATGTTCGTGGACGCCTACTGCCTCCAGCATCCCGATCAGTTTTGCGCCTCCGCCAAGTCCTTCGCCGCGCATCTCACCGGCCTCTGCGCCGCCTTCGAGCACAAATCTCATCCCTCCGTCCTCAACGCCGTCAACCGCTGGCTCAGCGGCAATCCTTCTTTCACCAAGCCCGAGCTCCCCTCTTTCCGCGGCGCCCTCACCATCGCCGTAGTTCAAGCCGCGGCAGCCCAAGCCGAGCAAAACCCCTTCCCCATAGCCCAAGCCATCGACTGCTGGGCCCGTTCCACCTGGGAGGCCTACTCCCCGCTCCACCCCCAAGCCCGCCTCTGGATTAGCCAATCCTTCCCCGCAAAATAGTTCGAGCGGCGCGTCGCCACTTCACCCCAGCCCGTCATTTCGAATGGAGCAGCCCGACCCTTTTTCTTCCCCACCTCTCGCACGTCATTTCGAGCGTAGCGAGAAATCTCTCTTCGTTCGTTGTCGGCCTGCGCAATGAGAACCGCTGCCCCATCGTACGCACTTTGTGCGATGAAATCTCTCTGCCTCCCGTCCCGGCACGGTTGGCCCCGATCACCCACTCCCGAATTTGCAAATCTCGCGTCGATCAAGCGAGCAAGTTTCCCCCATTTACAAATCCATCCGTCTCTCGATACTTTCCCGAGAAGTGCCGCAGTGATATTCTCTAGATGATGGTTATGCTCGCAAATACAAATCTTCAATGTCCGGGCCACCTGCCGCCAGATATCACAATTACCGGGAGGACTTTTCTGTATACGGAGGGCTATTGGAAGTACCAGATAATGAAATCTGGTTATACGAACACGATCACAACACCACACCATTGAGTCGATGAGGTAGTAAATGAAATTCATAGCGAGTCTAATTACCATATCGGTCAGCGTAGCCATGATTTCCATAGCATTGATCCGCGGCAGCCAAGCGCAGTATTCCCCCGCCTGTGCCGACGTTCAACGGGCTCTTGTCGATCACGACCGCATTAGGGTGGGTGTTGCTCGCCGTGAAGTCGAGAAGTACTTTGTCCAAGATGGAGGCTTGCAGTTTCCGGGCACGACCCGATACGTCTATACCAGGTGCCGGTACCTCCACGTTGACATCGACTTCGAAGCCAAAGCTTCTGCAGGTCAACTCTTTTCTCCCGATGACGTAGTGACCAAGATTTCTAAACTCTATGTCGACTACTCGGCTAAGGATTAGCCCGGCGACAGCCCTACGTGGACGGATGCAACGACAGCAATGACGAGTGGCCCGGACGTATGCCAATCAACGATGTTCGGGTGCCACTCATCATGGTACTCCACCGTGTATTGCAGAAGTGGTACGCTCTCATCGTATGTCGCCCTCAACCAAAAAGAAGAGCGCGCGACCGGCCCACCCTTCCGGTATCCGTCATGTAGAACCATCGTCCCGTTTGGAGGTAAGAACGTGGATGCCAACAAGAATCCCGTTACAGAAGCCGCATTTGGGTTATTTCTAATTTGGATCGGTGTCAGTTTCTATGGCTATTTATCACGCGCACGCTGGCTGAACGAGATTCGGTATTCTTCTTGGTACAACGTAAGCACCGAACGGGTAAAGCAGCTTGAAGACAAACCTCCAACTGATTGCGATTTCTTCCGCGCGCCGATTGGATTTAAGGGTTGCACCTACGAAAAAACCGTAAGCGTCGAAAAGGCCATCACGGGCAACGATACGAGGACCAATCGACCCATAGTTTCCTACGACGAAGGCAAGACTTGGACTTGGAACGATGAAGGTACTCCGGTTCTGCCAAACAAAACTGTTTATGTCACATGGAGGAAGGTCGATGATTAGAGTTCGGTGAGTGATTTTAATGCGCGTATACAAATTCTTGGACGCCCGTTTCGGAATGAAAAGCCTGATTGAGAAGCGACTAAAGATTTCAACAGTAGACGATTTGAACGATCCGTTTGAATTGTTGTCTTTCGAAATGATAGATAAAACGCAACGGATGTCATTGAATCTGGCGCGAAAGACTTGGGGGACCACGCATGGCATGCTTTGCTTTAGTTCTGATTGGAAAGACCCGGTTATTTGGGCGCATTACAGCGACAAACATCGCGGGCTCTGCCTTGGATTTGACATTCCTGACAATGCATGCAGAAAAG
Source organism: Candidatus Acidiferrum sp. (assembly GCA_041486245.1). Classification (GTDB taxonomy): domain Bacteria; phylum Acidobacteriota; class Terriglobia; order Acidiferrales; family UBA7541; genus Acidiferrum. Next base: position 2 of record JBGPLB010000213.1, on the reverse strand, counting down.
TT
>JBGPLB010000212.1:0-8558 GCA_041486245.1 Candidatus Acidiferrum sp. | reverse complement strand
CTGGCGGACTCCGGGCGAGTGGACGTGATTTTGACGGCCGGCGGGACGGGGATTGGGCCGCGGGACAATACGCCGGAATCAACGCAGGCGGTTGCGGACAGGATCGTGCCGGGAATCGGGGAAGAGATGCGCCGCAAGGGAGCCGTACTGACGCCGACGGCCGGTCTTTCGCGGGGGATGGCGGCGGTTCGCTCGAAGACACTCATCGTGAATCTGCCGGGAAGTCCAAAGGGCGCGTCGGAGTCGTTGGACGCGGTGGCGCATCTCTTGCCGCATGCCGTGAACGTGCTGCATGGCGCGAGGCACGATTAATTCTTCTTCTGCTTCGCGCGCGGAATAACAGGCAAGACAATTCGAGAAGAGTGTTCTGCATCGTGATAAATGCGGATGTGGCCGAGCTGCGTTCGCGACGAGGTGATTTCGGATTCGCCGGTTTGGAGATTTCGCGAGAAGTGCGGTGAAAACGCGGCGGAGATTTGCACGCGGATACGGTGGCCCGCGCGAAACACGTTGCTGGTGAGCATGCGATCTAGAGTTAAGAGATAGGCTTGGCCCGGAGTGAGAAGCTCGGGCTTGAGCGAGGCGTTGCGGTAGCTGGCGCGAAGGACGTCGAGGCCGGGACTCATGAGATTGAAAGCGGAGCCGTCGTGAGCGACGTCGAGGAGGCGCACCCAGAGATCGAAGTCGGGTACGTCGGCGGAGGCGAAGATTTCCGCGCGGATGGGGCCGGTGACTTCGGTGTCGGCGGCGAGAGGGGCAGTGTCAAATAAGAGGACGTCGTCGCGGCCAGCGAACGAGCGATAGTCGTGGGCGCCGTATGCGGTGTAGGGATCGGTGAGCGGATGCGAGGGGTCAGATACCAATACAGATTTCTGAGCGGAGTGGACGAGGAGGGACGGATACAGCTTGCCGGTACGGGATGCGGCTCCCGAAGAGTTTAAGTAATAAGAAGTGTATTTCGCGCGAGTGAGCGGCCAGGAGTCTTCGTCGCGCCAGGCGTTGTCTCCCATAACGAAAAGACGGACGGGTTTATCGCGATCAACGCCGTTGTCGAGGCCGCGAAGATAGTGGTCCATCCAGCGGAGGATTAGCTCGTCGTAGTCGATAGGAGCGGCGGGACCGAAATCACGCTCGCCGGACTTGGATTCGTCCTGGCCGCCGTGAGTCCATGGACCGATCATGGTATGCGTGCGTGGATCTTTTTTGGAGGGGCGAGCGACAAGGAGGCCGTTGAAATTTGTCGTTGCGCCATCGGGGCCGTAGGCTTCATCGTACCAGCCGGAAAAATTCAAGACCGCGGCGTGAACGCGATTGTACTTGTTGCGTAGTTCCGCCCAGTCCCACCAGGGATCGGCCGGCGGATGCGAGAGCCAGTCGTAGTAGAAGGGCGCGACCTGTTTTAGGTCCGGAAGATTGCGCAGCGGCAGGAAATTCTGAATGCGTTCGTGATCTTGCTCCCAGGATGCGGCTGCTTCTTTGCGCGTTTGCGGACCGGGAAGATTTTTGCGGCGGCGGGCATCCGGAGCGATGTTGAACCAGATCCAATCGAGCCACGAGCCATCAAAAACGCCTCCGGAATAGAAGAAATTACGTGGCGTGGAAAACGTCATAGCGGGGACCATGGCTTTGAGATGCGGGGGATTCTCGACGGCGGCGAGCCACTGGACAGCGCCGGGATACGAGAGACCAAACGTGCCGACGTTTCCGTCTGACCAAGACTGCCGCGCGGCCCACTCAATGGTGTCGTAGCCGTCGCGGCCCTCGTTTTGATAGGGGGAGAAATCGCCGTCAGAGGCGTAGCGGCCGCGGACGTCCTGGATGACGACGACGTAACCGCGAGCGACCGCTTTTTCGAAGGTTGAACCTTCTTTCAGAGCGAACTGTTTGCCATAGGGCGTGCGATAGACGAGTGTGGGGAAACGGCCGGCGGAACTGGGGAGCGCGACGTCCGCGCGCAGGACAACACCATCGCGCATCGGTACGGCGACGTCCTTGGCGACGTTGAGGGCTGGCGAGGCCTTTGCTTGCCGAGAATTGCCCGAGACGAAAGGCAGAGCGCCCGCGAACAGAAGTGCAATAGTCAGCAAAAAAGTGAATTGGCGCAAGTTGGAGAAGCCTCTGCGGAGAATCGGAAAGCTCCGCGGGCGGAATTGTACCCGAAGAAGCGGAGAAACGGAGGTTGACGCAAATGGACGTGTCGTCAACAATGTTTGGACTATGGCGCAAAAACTTACGGACAAGAGACTGGCGGTTTTGGGAACCGGGAAGCTTGGCGGAATTTTGCTGCGGGCGTACCTGAAGCAGGGATTGTTTTCAGCAAAGCGCGTGACCGCAACGGTGAAGCACAGCGAGAAAGCCGCGGCGCTGGCGAAAGAACTTGGCGTAGCCGTGGCCACGGAGAATGGGAAAGCGGTGCGCGGCGCGGACATCGTGCTGCTGGGGGTGAAGCCGCAAGTGGTGGGCGAGGTGTTGAAAGAGATTGCTCCGGAATTGACTGAAAAAACGCTGGTGATTTCCGTCGCGGCTTCCGTGCCGACGAGCTACATCGAGCAGCATGTTGGTGAAAGAGTGCCGGTGGTGCGGGCCATGCCGAACACTTGTTCGGCGGTGGGCTGCGGCATGACGGGAATTTGCCGCGGGGCGCACGCGGGGGCGGAGCACTTAGAGACGGCGCGGGCCATGTTTGATGCCGTGGGGAGAACGGTTGTTGTGGATGAGAAGAATATGGATGCAGTGACGGGGCTTTCGGCGAGCGGGCCTGCGTTTGCGTACATAATTTTGGAGTCGTTCGCGGAGGCCGGCGTGAAAGTTGGTTTGCCGCGCGATGTGTCGACGTTGCTGGCGGCGCAAATGATGAAGGGCGCGGCGAGTGTGGTGCTGGAGACGGGCGATCATCCGGCGCTGCTGAAAGATGCTGTGACGACGCCGGCAGGGTGCACGATTGACGGAATCCTCGAGCTGGAAGAAGGCAAGTTGCGCGTTACGCTGATCAAAGCCGTGGTGAAGGCGACGCATCGCGCGGGAGAACTGCTGTTCGAAAAGTAACGACATTCGCGCCTCGAATTTCGGTCTGTCGCCTTCAGCGGAACCTTCCTTTCGAATGATCCACACCCTCATGAACGCAGTGCGCGGCTTTCTCAGCGGAGATGGAGCGCTTATTCTCCCGGAGATGGAACTGGTCCTGTTTGCTTGCGGGATTCTGCTGATCGACCGCTGGCTTTCCGCGAACGAGAAATACTGGAACGCCGCGCTTGCGCTCGCAGGGACAGCTTTTAGCGGATTCACGCTGTATGTGCAGCACGCAAAGTTGGCGGCACTGCGGGAAGCGAATCCTGAGTCGCCTGGACTTCTGGGGCTTCACCAGAGTGTGCTGATCGATCCGTTTTTTCTTTACTTCGCCGCGTTATTTCTCGCCGGCACAGTGCTGGTCCTATTGCTTTCGGTTCGTTATCTAGAAATCACCGGGGAAAAGCGCGGAGCGTATTACGCGCTGCTTCTCTTCGGATGCGTGGGGATGATGTTGATGGTTTCCGGAGTCGATCTGATTGTCGTGATGCTCGGTCTGGAGCTGGTGGGGCTGAACTGTTACCTGCTCACCAGATTATCGGGAGACGGGCAGCCCGCGAACGCTGCGGCGCGGAAATACGTTCCGCTTTGGATGTGCAGTTCGGCAGCACTGGCGCTCGGTTTTGCGATTCTCTGCGGCGTGTTCCGAACGACGAACCTTGGGCGGATGGGCGCGGTTCTTGAGGTGCGTCTCGAAAACGGCGTACCCTTCGGCGGACTTACAGCCTGGCTGCCCGCATTGGCGCTCGTGTTCATCGTTATAGGCGTATTCTTTCTGATTGATGCAGGGCTCTTTCAATGGTTCGCGCCGGGCATAATCGAATCCGCGCCGACACCCGTCGCCGCATTCTTGAACACTGCTGCAAAGCTGGCGGGTTTCGCGCTGTTGCTGAGATGTTTTTCATTTCTGTTTGTTTTCGCTCACGAGAAATGGATCCACGTCTGGGGCGGGGCGGCGATTATCTCGCTTCTGTGGGGAAACATTGCGGCAATGCGGCAGAAAAATGTGAAGCGGCTGTTTGCGTACGGATCCGTTGCGCACACTGGATTTATCTTGCTCGGTCTTGTCGCGGGAAATGAGGCAGGATTCAGCGGCATGATGTACTACCTGGGCGTTTACGTTTTCATGACCGCCGGGGCGTTTGGAATCTTGCTAGTGCTGGAGCAGCGTGGCCGCACCGCAACAGAGTTGTCCGATTTAAATGGTTTGTACCGGCAAAGCCCCGCTGCGGCTGTCCTTTTGTTGGTTTTCATGATGGCGCTCGCGGGAATACCGCCCACTGCAGGGTTTATGGCCAAATATTCCATCGTGAAAGCGGTGATCGCGGCGCCGCATCCCGAGCTTGCTGGCTTTGCAGTGATCAATGCGCTGCTGAGCGTGTATTACTATGGACGGGTCGCGGCGCATGCCTGGAAAAAGCCAGTTGCCGAGTCTCTGCAGCTCGAAGCACCAGCCCTGAAGATCAGTAGCGGCCAAACGGTGGCGCTGACCGTGGCCGTGTTTGTATCGCTGGCGGCGGGGTTGTATCCTGAACCATTCCTGCGCATCGCGCGCTACGCCTTTGGACAATAATTCAAAGAAGACGGACTCGCCGCCCCCTTCCGCCGAAAAGGGGAAGGGCTTCAGCACGCAGTTTGGCTTGGCGATGGAGCTGCCGTTTGTTTTTGTTGGCGCGATCGTGCTTGGTGGCGGGCTCGGATATTTACTCGACCACTGGCTGCACACGAAATTCATCTTCCTGTTTATTTTCGGTGGCCTGGGATTCTTCGCGGGATTGCGAGAGATTCTGCGGCGGCTGCCTGGCTGACGGCGATGGAAGGGGCCGAACATTCGACAATCGGCGAGAACCGGGTATCGCCGTCGACGTCCGCGGTTTTCGCGCGCACGGAGCGGCGGATTGCCTGGCTGACCCTGGTTCTGGGAGGCGCAGCTGCGATCGCCGTGGCAATCATGCGCCAGTGGCCCTGGGCGGAAGGCCTGGCGATTGGAACGGTGCTGGCATGGTTCAATTTTCGCTGGCTGAGGCGAGGCTTAGACGCGTTGGTCGCGGTAGCAACAGCGCAAGAAGGCGCTGCCAAGGCACGCATCCCGTTTGGAACGTGGTTTCGCTTGATGTTTCGCTACGGCTTGATAGCCTTCTGCGTGTATGTTATTTTTGAGTATCTGAAAGTTCCCCTTGCGAGCATGGTAGTGGGCTTGTGTGCTTTAGGAGCCGCAACAATCGTGGCGAGTGTGTATGAAATCCTGCGTCCTGTGGAATAGGGAATGGAACAACACGTAAGCTGGCTGACACAATTTGTAAATCACTACCTGGGCTCGCTGGCCCTGGCGTTGTTATCGGCTCTGCATATCAAGCCGAGTCATCCGGAAACGCCCATACCCGAGCATGTCGTGATGGCGCTAATGGTGCTCGTTGTGGGCACGGTACTGGCGCTGCTGCTGAAGTCAAGATTGTCGGTCGAGAGGCCCGGACCTTCGCAACAGATCGCGGAAATGTTACTTACGAACCCGATGGGGTTCGGAATCAACGACGTTTTGGAAGAGAACGCGGGCCACGACTGGCACAAGTACGTGCCGATGGTCGGGAGCGTTGCTCTATTCATTTTGCTGTCGAATCTTTTTGGTGTATTTCCCTTTTTCAGTTCGCCAACGGCGAATGCGACCGTTCCCCTGGCATGTGCGGTCATCACATTTCTGTATTTCAACTGGCAGGGTCTGAAGCACCACGGTCCGGTGGGCTATGCGAAACATTTCGCGGGCCCCGTGTGGTGGCTCTCTCCGCTCATGTTTCCTGTCGAGATTCTGAGTACCACGGCACGTCTCCTTTCGCTTACGGTCCGTCTCTGGGCCAACATATTTGCCAGCGACCTGATTTACGGCTTGTTCCTGGGATTGTTTACGGGCCCGGCGATCTGGGGCTGGACGAAGTCTCCGGTTGCGGGCGTTGTGTTGGGCGTGCTCCCCGCGTTGATTCCCATCGCATTTATTCTTTTGCACGTATTCGTGTCTGTTGTTCAGACGTACGTGTTCGCGATTCTGCCGGCCGTCTATATCGGCTTGGCAACGGCGGACGAGCATTAAAAAGTTTCGTTGAGCCGCTCCAGCGTGAGCCCGGCTGCACGGTGTCCGGGAACCACCTCCTGGCGGCAAATTCATGAGGAGGAAGTTATGAAGAAAGCAGCAGTTGTAATGCTTGCGCTAATGGCGTTGCTGGTGATCGCACCGGCGGCGTTCGCGCAAACAGCACCAGAAGCAGCCAAACCGGCAATCAACACGACCACTATTGTGATCGCGATTGGTTTCGGCGTGGCAGTCGCGGCCTTTGGCGGAGGTTTGGGACAGGGCCGGATTGCGGCCGCGGCCTGCGAGGGAATCGCGCGGAATCCGGGAGCAGCCGGCGGCGTTCGCGCAGCCATGATTCTCGGTCTTGTGTTTGTTGAGACGCTTACGCTGTTCACCTTTGCGCTGGGATTCCTCCTCTACTTGAAACTGTAATCAAGAGACGCTCGAAATTGTGAAGGCCCGGAGGCGCAAGCTTCCGGGTCTTTTGTTTGTCCCCCCCTCCCCCTTTTTTCGTAAGTGCGGATTCTAAAGGGCTTAACGTTTCCCGTAAGCCGTTTAGAATGAACAGTTGCGGAGACTTCTTGGAAGTGTTCATTTTAAAGGAGTTGCGGAGCCGGAAAAACCGGTAAAACACGGCAAAACGCGGTGTTTCTCGATGAACTCATTCTAAAAGACTTAGCTGAGCAACGGACAGGTGTCCCTAAAAAGAAAAAGGCGGCAGAAGGTCTGCCGCGCAATGTACGCAAAACCGTACAAAATTAAGTCTAGCACAAAATGAAGAAAAAGCAAGGGAAATCGTCCAGTGGTCGTGGGCCACTTTTCCGGTAAGCGCGTTTACCAGGACCTAGCCATTACTTCCGTATGGCGGACCATCCTGGAACTGACACTCAATGTCAAAAGTGACCGATTCTTTGCAGGCTCGCTTAATGGGGGTTCGACCCCGCCTGCTGGCTAGAGCTTTCCAGAGTTTTGCCCAGTCGGTCCAGCTGATCCTGAAGCTCACCGAGTTTCGCCTGTTCGATCCTCAATCGATCTTCCGCATCGGTTATCCTTGCTTGGATTTCTCCCTCTGTATTTGCGTCAGCATCGAACCTTGCTTTTATTTGAGTGAGGGTATCTTCGAGGTCCTTTTGTTCCGTTGTAGGAGTCTCAGTGCGGCTTTTCTTCTCCTCGATCTGTTTCATACTGATTGCACGGTTGTTTTGCTCAAAACGAACCTGAGCGAGCCGTGACCGGCCGTCGTCAACACGCTCCTGGATGCGTCTAACGACAGATTCTTGAGCTTGAACACGGTAGATCAGGATTTGCGCCCTTTGCGCGGCCACTGTAGTGGTCTGCAAATCATGGCGCAGTTGCCGGACTTCCGTGAGGAGCGCCTTGAGCGTATCAGAGTCGGTTGGACCTGTTTGCGCAAACGCTGCCGTTGAGACTAGCAGTAGAGTTACAGGCAAAACGATAAACGTTTCATTTGGGCCACCTCTGCGAGAAGTCTATACGAGGCTCGGGGCCTTCTGGTGACTCTGCTTATTCCACCTTGCAGTAGCAAAACAGAAACTGCTGGGTAGTGCCAAATGGTGTGCGATGCAATTCTTTGGAGCTCTCTACCAAATGGAAGCGCACGCCAAATTGGTCGTGCAGTGATTCGGCGTCATAGCGAACAACGTCGAGCCCACTGCATTTAGTGGGACCCTCTGGCCCGAATGTACTGACAATTACGTGTCCGCCCGGCCTGACAGAATGGGCGACGTTGCAGACATAAGCAACGCGTTGCTCGATCGCAGTAAGAAAGTGGAACACTGCGCGGTCGTGCCACAGGTCGTAAGCTGCGGGTTCAAGTTGTGCTTGCGTGATATCGGCGACAAGCCAATGGATCTTTTCTGCGTCCAAACCCAACCGCTTCTTGGTCACGTCGATAGCGGTTTGAGAAACATCGAGGACGGTAATGTTCTCATAGCTTTTTGCAAGGAGGTCATCAACGAGGGTAGATTCGCCTCCGCCAACGTCAATGATGGAGGCCGAATATCCGGCAGCCGCGCGCTCTATCAGAGCAAGCGAGGTTTCAAGGTGCGGACGGTACCAACTGACTGCTTCTGGTGCCTTGGTCGCGTAGACCCTTTCCCAATGCGTCTTTGCATCCATAGGAGTACTCCCACCGCTCGAGATCTACCCTTTGTCGCTCTTCAGTATTGTGCCCGGATCACGGGCAACCCGGAAGGGATTCTACTTGCCTGGTTAAGTCGCTTAACCGGACATTGGGATTTGGGCCGATTTCACTTGTACGATAACGGCGTTTATCAGGACTTGAGGATTGCTTCCGGATTGCCCGTCATCCACGCTCAATCGCCGGGAAGCGACTGAGAGCAACGGAAGAGCTTGGGAATGAGCAAGCCACTATTTCGCTGATTCGTTCACGATCTCAACAACAGCT
>JBGPLB010000211.1:0-8562 GCA_041486245.1 Candidatus Acidiferrum sp. | reverse complement strand
TGGCGGGCAAGGGCAGTTCTACGGGTAGCCAGTAAAAGACAAGGTTCATTGTTTCCGAGTAGCCCGTGATTCGCCCGAAATCCGCGGCGTGCGCGGATGGAACCTCTAACCGCCTCTAACGATCGGGTCGGGTTGTTACTCAATCTCCCGTACTGGCTTGGAGAGCGCAGCTCCGACGGCGGCCAATAACATTACTCCTCCTGCGAGTAGGAACATGAACTTCAAGTTCCAGGAAACTAAGAATCCTGCAACCGCGAGGGAGATGGGTGTTATTCCAAAGGAGGCGAGCATGAGCACGCTCGCGGCTCGGCCACGCAATGCGGCATCGATCCGCTGCATAGCCCATGCGCTGATATGGACGTTGACCATTCCCGCCGCTGCGCCCATGACCAGCAACACGCTGGCGATGCTCCACACTTTTCCCAGTAGCCCGATAGCGCCGAGACAAAGTCCCAAGACCACAGAGACCACGAGAATCAGGAGGCCGCGTCTGCGAATCTTCCACACGCCTGCCAACAGCGCACCCAACAGACCACCCGCGGCAACCGCCGAGATCATAATGCCGAATATGGCAGGCGAACTGAATCTTGTTTTCGTCAAGTATGCGAGACCAATCGAAACCGGCCCGGCAATACAGAAGTTCATGATGGTGGCCAGAAGCATCAGCGAGCGGAGCGGCACATCGTTTCCCACGTAGGCGATACCCTCGGCGATCGAGTGCCACACCGCCTTCCGGCCAGTCTGCGATTTGGGTGGATCGGGCAGCTTCCACAAGGCGCCGATGATGAACAGGAAACTGATCGCGTCCACGAAGAAAGCCCAAGCCACCCCCAGCGTTTTGATCACAAACCCTGCTGGAACTGGTCCAACAATAGTGGTCAACTGGGCCGTGCTTTGGCTGACGGAGGACGCCGCGACTAGCTGCTCGCGTTTCAACAGCGAAGGCAAGTAGGCCGTCTGTGCGGGACCGGCGAATGCATCGGCTACACCAAAAAGCACCGCTAGAGCGTACAGCTCCCATGTTCGCAAAACTCGCAGCCAGACTAGAACGCCGATCACCGCGACACAGAGGGTGCGCGCCATCGCGGTAGCCATTAAAATCTTGCGCGCGGAAATTCGGTCGCTGACGGCACCACCCATCAGCATCAGCAGAGCTCGGGGAATAGCGCCTGCCATCATCACTGCGCCCATCGCCAGGGCCGAGCCGGTCTGCTGTAAAACTAGCCATGGCAACGCCACTAGATAAAACTGATCGCCCAGCAAGGAAATAGTGCCTCCGATAAGCCAAAGGCGATAGCGCGCATCGCGCAGCGGATGCTCCACAGATGTAGTGGAAACGGGGTTTGCAGAAACCGTGTTAGAAGCCATAAAGAAATCTCCTTGAAGGATGGCCGGCGGGGAAAGCCGGCAGGCGCAGGCACTCCAGGTCAGACGGAATCTCTAAGATGTAAATGTAAATTTACATTTACATCTATGTCAAGCAATATTTTACTGAGCTCCAGGAGGAAGCCGATGGCCAAGAAGACACTCGAACCACAACAGGCGCGCAGCAGGGAATCCACGCGTAAGCTTTTGAAGGCCGCCGCGGAAGTGCTCGGACAACACGGGCTTGAGGGCACCACCATTCCGCGCATCGCCCGGCACGCCGGGTTGACCCCGGGGGCCGTCTATCGCCGTTTCCCGGACAAGGACGCGCTGCTGGAGGCTGTGGTCATCGGCATCCTGGAGCGGCAGGAACAGAGGTTGCGCATGGCGCTTACGCCTGACATGGTCCGCCAGATTCCTCTGGCCGTGTTTGCCGAGCAGCTTGTCAGCAGTATGCTCGTCAGCTACCGCGCAAACGCCGGCCTGTTGCGTGCGCTTCGGCAGTTCTCGCAGGGGCGCTTTCACACGCCGTTTTGCAAGCGAGCCGCCAAACTGGAGATGCGCGGCATCCAGCACCTCGTGGAGTTGTTCTTGCTGCATCGGAATGAGGTCAAGCACCCCGACCCGCGGCTCGCCTTATCCTTCGCCCTGGTGACGCTCACCAGCACTCTCGTCGAACTAATCCTGGCCGATCACGATTTGAAATACTGGCAGGCCGTCATTCCCAAGGATGACCAGTCACTCAAGCGCGAGCTGCTGCGCACCTTCCTCTGTTATTTGGGCATCGAGCAGAAGGATAGCTGAGCGCTGCACTAACAATGACAGCCCCCGGCCCACGCCAGGGTCTCCCAAAACCGGGCGAATAAGCCTCTCCCCGGAAGTGGCCGCCATCATAATTTCAAGCCGCCTACGCGGTAACACCCGGTTTGTCGGCGACTCGGAACTAATCGCCTAAGTCCCGATTAACTCGGTGATCGGAGAACTGGCGCCACGTTCGAGCGCAAGTCGAGCAAAGCAACATTTCCGTTGTGGACGCGCGTGGCCGAGCAGCATTTCGCGCGATTGCCCGCATGGAATAGCTGGAGTAAACTCCGAGGCGAGTGGCGGATACTTCTTCAATTGTCGGGCGCGCGATTTCTCATTACACCGTCCTCGAAAAACTCGGCGGCGGAGGCATGGGCGTCGTCTATAAAGCCGAAGACACGCGCCTGGGCCGCAACGTCGCTTTGAAATTTCTTCCTGAAGACATTTCCCAGGATCCGCAGGCGATCGAGCGATTCCGGCGCGAAGCGCGCGCTGCATCCTCCTTAAATCATCCGAATATCTGCACCATTTACGACATCGAAGAATTTGAAGGTCGGCCCTTTATTGCCATGGAGTTGCTTGAAGGCCAAACCTTGAAGCGCCGCATCGCCAGAAAATCTATCGAGGTGGACGAGCTTCTCGAGATCGGAATTCAGATCGCCGGCGGCCTGGAAGCTGCGCACGCCAAAGGCGTCGTCCACAGAGACATCAAACCGGCAAACATTTTCCTCGTTGAGCGAGGGCCGGCAAAAATACTGGACTTCGGCCTGGCGAAGTTCGCTGCCTACCGGCAGCCTGCAGCCGAGTCCGCCAGCGAATCGTCCATGCCCACACACAGGCACGTGCTCGACGATGCTCTTATCACCGGCCCCGGAAGTTCCCTGGGCACGGTTGCCTACATGTCCCCGGAACAGGCCCGGGGCGAAGAGCTGGACGCGCGCAGCGACTTATTTTCGCTGGGCGTGGTGCTTTATGAAATGGCTACTGGCGTGGTTCCATTTGCAGGCTCGGCGGTGGCTTTAGTCTTCAACGGGATACTGAATTCCCCGGCAACTCCCGTTAGGAAGTTGAATCCGAAGTTGCCCGCGAGTCTCGAAAATATTTTTGCCAAGGCGCTCGAAAAGGATGTCGGGCTGCGTTACCAGACAGCCGCGGAACTTCGAGCCGACTTGAAGAGGCTGAAGCGCGATTTGGATTCTGGCCGCTCGGGCACGAACTCCGATTTGCAGAGCGGGATCTTAAGGGTTTCTGGAACCCACGCAGTTCACCCGTGGCGAACCTGGGCCGTGGTTGCAAGCGGTGCGCTCCTAGGCCTCGCGGCAATTCTCGGGTTCGTTCTAACGCGCCCGGTCGCGCCGCCCCGCATTCTGCGAACTGTTCAACTCACCAACACCAATCGGCCTAAGTCAGGCGTAGTCACCGACGGTTCCCGGCTCTACTTCATCGAGGGCCAATCGCGGCTCTCTCAAACCTCGGTGACGGGTGGCGAGACTTTTCCCATACCGACCTCATTGGAGGACACCGGCTTCTCCAACGTGTTCGCTATCTCGCCGGACAACTCTGCGCTCTTGATGAATACGGCCCGAGGGACGACGCTCGACGGCCCTCTATGGAGCGTCCCGGTTCTTGGCGGTTCGCCCCGCCGCTTGGGCAGCCTCCAGGGTCACGCTGGTGCGTGGTCGCCAGACGGGAACAAGCTCGCATTCTGCAAAGGCAACGAGATATTCCTGGCGAACAGCGATGGCAGCGATCCACACCGGCTCGTGGCTACGTCTGGAACTTCCAGCGAGCTTCGCTGGTCGCCAGACGGGTCGAATTTGCGCTTTACGGTGAACGATCCCAAGACCAACAACCACGCCATTTGGCAAGCCTCCGCGGACGGCGGCAATCTTCATCCGCTGCTTCCTGGCTGGAGCAGCACACCGAATGAATGCTGTGGCAATTGGACGCCTGAAGGCAGATATTTCGTCTTCCAGACTCGGCGCGACGAGACGGCAAACATCTGGGCGATCAAGGAAAATGGTGGTCTATTCCGCTCGACTCCGCACGATCCGGTACAGCTGACGACTGGGCCGATGAATATCGGCAATCCCGTCCCGAGCCGTGATGGCAAAAAACTTTTCGTCCAGGGCTGGCAGCCTCGGGGAGAATTGGTGCACTACGATTCCAAGTCAGGACAATTCGCGCCTTATCTGTCGGGCATTCCGGCGATGGGCCTCGACTTCTCTCGTGATGGACAGTGGGTCGCCTACAATGACGCCGCGGATGGCACCATGTGGCGGAGTAAGGTGGACGGAACCCAAAAGCTTCAACTTGTTTTTCCACCGATGCTGGCTTATTTGCCTCGATGGTCTCCGGACGGAAGACAGATCGCCTTTTTTGGTCATCCGCCCGGCGAACCCTGGCAAATTTATTTGATTCCTGCGGAGGGCGGCTCTCCGCAACTGATCTATCGGACGGCAACCAACTCGGCCGATCCCAATTGGTCGCCTGACGGCAAGTCGCTGGTCTTTGGAGAGAACTCACTGAACAATCAGGGGTCGGCGGTCTATGTCCTCGATCTGAAAACGCGGAACGTCTCGAAACTCCCGGATTCGGATGGCCTGTATTCTCCCCGCTGGTCGCCGGATGGACGCTACATCGCGGCGATTACGCTCGATTCGCTCAAGCTGATGCTCTTTGATTTCACGACACGGAAATGGACTGTGCTTGCCAACATTTTTGTGGCTTATCCCACTTGGTCGCGAGACGGACGCTATTTGTATTTTGATGGAATTCTCGACAATCAAGAGGGCTACTTCCGCGTTCGAACCGCCGACGGCAAACTCGAGCGCCTCTTCAGCCTGATGGGGTTTCAGGCTGCCGGAGGAGCCTTCGGCAACTGGAGCGGCCTGGCCCCCGACGAAACTCCGCTCTTTGTCCGCGACGTCAGCATCCAGGAAATCTACGCTCTCGATTGGGAGCGCCCTTAGTCAGGAGACAGGCAGAAAGAGATGACAGCGCGATTGCAAGTGATGAAATTTGGCGGAACGTCCCTGGGGGATGCGACGTGCATGGCGAGGACCGCGCAGCTCATCGCGCAGGGAGCCCGGGCGGGTACATGCGTTGCGGTCGTCTCCGCGATGAGCGGCGTCACAAACCGGTTGATCGAAGCGGCGCAGCGAGCGGGATCCGGCGAGAAAGACCAAGGCACGGCCGTTCTGGGGGCGCTGCGAAAGCAGCACGCGGAAGTGCTGAAGAGTCTTGTCCGCGAAGATAGTGCGCGGAGAGCGATCGAAGAAGAGATGGAGGAAGTTCTTGCGGAAGGCAGCAGGCTGTTTGACGGGACAGCTCTGCTGCGAGAGCTGACGCCGCGAACGCTGGATGCCATATCCAGCCTGGGAGAGCGGCTGTCTGCGCCGCTGGTAGCGGGAGCAGTTCGGGAGCTTGGCTTGCAGAGCGAAGCCGTGGACGCGACCGAAGTGATCATTACGGATGGGTTCCACGGAGGCGCGGAACCGTTGATGGACCGGACGCGGGAAGAATGCGAAGTGCGGTTGCGGCCGCTGTTGGAGAAGGGAATCGTGCCGGTCGTGACGGGATTTATCGGGGCGAGCACGGAAGGAAAATTGACCACGCTGGGGCGCGGCGGGTCCGATTACTCGGCAACGATTCTGGGCGCGGCCATGAGCGCGGATGAAGTAATTATCTGGACGGACGTGGATGGCGTGCTCACGGCGGACCCGCGGCTGGTGCCGGAAGCGCGAACGATTCCGGTGATATCCTACCGCGAAGCAGCGGAGCTGGCTTTTTTTGGCGCGAAAGTGCTGCACCCAAAAACTTTGAAGCCGGTGATGCAGGCCGCGATTCCCGTTTGGATCCGAAATAGTTTCGCGCCGGAGCGGCCGGGGACGTTGATCACGCCGGCAGGCCGCAGCACCGGGGGCGGGGTGAAAGCGCTGACGGCGATCCAGGACGTCGCGCTGATCAGCGTGGGCGGGCCGGGGATTGTGGGATTACCGGACGTGGTTGGGAGAACGTTTTCGACGACGGCAGAGGTGCGGGCGAATGTGCTGCTGATATCGCAGTCGTCTTCGCAGAATGACATCTGCTTCATCGTGTCCGCGGCGGATGCGCCGCGGACCGTGGATGCGCTTCGGAGAGAGTTTGCGCAGGATTTGGCGCACGAGAAAGTCGAGCACATCACGGTGGATACGAACATCGCGATCGTGGCGGTGGTGGGCGAGAACATGCGCGGGACGCCGGGAGTCGCGGGGAAAACGTTCAATGCGCTGGGCCGGGAGAACGTGAACTTGATTGCCATCGCGCAGGGGTCTTCAGAGTCCAATATTTCCTTCGTGGTGGAAGAGAAAGCGATGAAGACGGCGTTAATTACCACGCATCGCGAGTTTGGGCTGGGCGCGGCGGCGAACTGAGCAATTTTTTTTCCAAAATTCCTAAAACCACCGACGGGCAAGACTCGAAAAAGAAAATCAGGATCGCTACTGAGCAGACTTTTTTGCCGACTGTCGGCTAGTTGGGCTTTTCGTCGTCGGGCGGAATGATTTTGATGTCGTCGATGGCGCGAGGGGCGCTGCCGGGATCTTTTACAAGGCCGTCGAGAGTGGTTTTTGCGTGTTCATCGACGGCGCCCACGGCGGCCACCAAGCAGGAATAGAGAAAGGCTTTGATGCCGGAGCGGAATTGCTCGGTGGACTGTTCCATACTGCGCGTAACGTCGTCGACCATGGCACGGCGGCGGGAATCGCAAGCGGCGCGATTTTCCGAGTCGAGAGCGGAAAGCGCGGAGCGGACACGTTCCGTGGTTTCCGTGATGGCCAGATCGACCTGGACTTCAGCCTGACGGCGGAACTCTTCGAGAGTGCTTCCCGCAGCGCCGTGCAGAAGGGCGCGGGACTCCGCGACACGCGCGTCCAATTGAGCAGCGGCTTCGCGGACGACCATGCGCGTGGACTCCATGACGCGAACCAACTGGCGATCGGAGATGCGGTCGGCGGCGGCCTCGAATTGTTCGGCGGCCTGGCCCAGTGATTCGTCCAAGCGGCCGCGCGTTTGCGGTTCGATTTCGCGCGTGGCTTTTTCTATAAAGTTTTGCGTTTCGCCCAGATTGCGCTGCGTATCGCCGGCCAGTTTTTCAAGGCGCTGCGCAATTTCCTCGGCTTGCGCGCGATAAGCGTTGTGCTGTTCCTCCCAGTGGCTCTGGACTTCTCCGAGGCGCGATTCGAGGTGGCCGAGAATTTCCTCGCGGGAAGAGCGCATCAGCGATTCAAAGCGCTGCTCGGAAAATTCATGCAATTGGCGAAGATTGTGTTCGCGGACGCCTTCGATGCGCGCGAGAGCTTCATTGATGGCTTCGTCGAGATGAGTGGCGAGCGCGTTCTGAACGACTTTTTCCGCCGCCGCTTGCAATTTGCCCTGCATGGCGGCGACTAATTGGTCGATGGTGATGGCGACGCGCTCCGGCTTTGCGGGAGAAGATTCCTTGGGCGGGGCCGCGCCGGTTGCGACAAGCGAGGGCGAGGGAAATGCGCTGACCTGGCCGGCCCGCGCTTCGTTTGCGCCAGGTGAGAACGCGGGAGGAAGCATTGAGGGCGGCGCGGGCGGTTCGAGTGCGGGGGCGACAGCAGTCGCCAAACCCGCGGACGACGCGCTCCCGCCCAGCAGCCGATTCCAATCCGAAGGCGGCGGAGTAACATTCCAAATATTCGCGGGAGATTCGAGCTCGACGCCAACCTGAAAGAGTTCTCGCGGACTTGCAGGAGGGTGGACGGACTTCACAAAGGCGCGAATGACGGGAGAGATGGTCTCACCGTCGGGCTGGAGCACGCGCAGGCCGACGGAAGCGCCAACAGGATATTCATGGCGCGAAGGATAGCGGCAGCCATGAAGATTAAAACTTACCGTGGAAGTTTTTTCCTGGAAGGAAAGGCCGGTTTTGGTTTGGCCGAGCACGACGAGAGGAACGGTGCGGTCGATGCGCGTGCTGCGGCGGCCCTCCAATCCGGAGAGAGAATGAAGATGATCAGGGGGAGCGGCTAGGCTCACTTCAGTCCTCCACGCTTCATGGTGGGAAGCCTACCACCGACGCGGCGGGGCGCAAAAGAAATGTTGGTGGGCGAGCAGTGAGTAGTCGGTAGTGGCAACGAAAGAGCGAAAATCGAAAATGGAAACTCGAATATCGAAACTCGTTGGCTTGGAAGATGTGACCCCTCCCCCCTCCCCTTTTTTTCGGAAGTGTTCATTCTAAAGGGTTTTAAGTGCTGTGTTTTTGGAAGTGCGGATTCTAAAGGAGTTATGGGCGCATTTTGCAGAAGTGCGGATTGTAAAGGACTTAGTGATTGGTGACCGGTGATTTGCGGCAGAGGGGCGTTGAAATGTTTGAAGGTTGGAATG
>JBGPLB010000210.1:0-8734 GCA_041486245.1 Candidatus Acidiferrum sp. | reverse complement strand
GCCGTATGGTTCTGGCTTCGTTTTTATCCGGAGAAAAAAGCCGCTGGAGAATTCTTCAGCGCCGTAGTAGCCGGAGACATGCCCCGCGCCTACCAACTCTGGAAACCCGGCCCCAGCTACAAAATGCAGGACTTTGTCGCCGATTGGGGCCCCACCGGCTACTACGGCCCCGTCAAAAGCTACGAAATCATGAAAGCCAAATCTCCCACCGGCTCGGCCACGAGCGTTGAAATCCGCGTCGCCATCAGCCCCTTCTCCCCCATGCCCGATGCCAACGACGCCGAAAAATCTCAAAAAACCAAAGTCGTCTCCGTCTGGATCGATGCAAAAGACAAATCCTTCAGCTTCCCACCCTAGGCTGTCTTGATTGCCCAAACATTACCGAAAAACTAGCGCAGTGTCATTCCCAGCGCAGCGAGGACCTCTGCGCCTCCGAGCGTTTTGTGCGGGGAGAATCTGCTTTTTCTTTCTTGCCGTTGTAGGGTCATCCTTCTGAGGATGACCGTCTGGCTTTTTCTCAACGCCGAATATCTTCCAGCGCGTGCTCCAACTCCTCCGGACTAACACTCGCCGTCCCCAATTTCCCCACCACCACCCCCGCAGCCGTATTCGCCAGCACCGCCGCGTCCGGCAACGACGCCCCCGCCGCCACCGCCAAGGAAAGCACGCTCAAAACCGTGTCCCCCGCTCCTGTCACATCAAACACCTGCCGCCCAGTAGCCCCGCGCTCCACCCCGCTCTGCCCCACGCGCGCGTACGTCACCTCAAAACTCGTCGCCGGAATCTGCAAATGCCTCGGCGAAGACTCCTCGGAAACACTCATTCCCTTTTCCCCCAGCGTAATCACCACCGCGCTACACCCAAAGTGCGCCAGCAGCGCCCGCCCCGCCTCTTCCACCGATTTTTCGTCCCCCAGCGATCGCGTCACAAAAAATCCCGCCTCCTTCGCATTGCAAACAATTGCTCGCGCCCCGCGATACGCATACAAACGCGAAGTCTTCGGCTTCACAAAAACCGGCACCTTCAATTGGTGTGCCGCGCTTAGCACGCGGTCGGCAAAATCGTCCGTAATCAACCCCTTGTCGTAGTCCGAAAGCACCAGCGCATCCAGACTCTTCAGCGCATGAAACAGGACGCCGAGCAGCTTCTTTTCCGTCTCAGGCCGCAACGGCTCGCGCCGTTCCTGATCCACGCGCACCACCTGCTGGTGCCGCGCAATAATCCGCGTTTTCACCGTCGTCACTCGCTTGGGATCGGGGATCACTCCTTTTTCAATGATCTTTTCGCTCCGCAGACATTTCTGCAGAGCTCGCCCAGGCTCGTCCGTGCCAATCGCTCCAAATGTCTCGACATGCGCTCCCAGCGCCGCCAGATTCACCGCCACATTCCCCGCGCCGCCCAAACACTCGCTCTGCGAAACAAAATCAACCACAGGCACCGCCGCCTCCGGCGAAAGCCGCGTAGCCGTCCCCCACAAATATCGGTCCAGCATCAAATCGCCGAGCACACCCATGCGCTTCCCGCGCAATCTCGGGATCAATCGCTTCAACCTTGGAAGATATTCAGCAATATTCGTCAGCATGCGCACCGTAGCTTTCTAGTTCCGGTCTTATCAGTTCAAGATTTCCGCTGCGGCTCCCATCTTCATAACCGTCGAGCATTTTTCTCGGGCTACTCACTATTCACTACCCACTATTTACTTCCCTTCTTCCACTTTCGCTTCTTCCGGCAACATCACCGGAATATCATCCCGCACCGGATAAACCCGCCGGCATGTCTCGCACTTCAACCCGGAATTGTCCGCGGTAAGTTTGACGGGCGTCTTGCATATCGGACAAACCAGAATCTCAAGCAACTCTTGTGAAATCGCCATACGTATCTCCGTTCAGAAAATCAAATTGTCGTTTCAGGGCGAAGCGTCACTCTATCAAAGCGCCTCCAGAGAGAGCAATTTAACTTAGCAGCTTGCACACCGCGGCAAGCGGTCATCTGTTCCGATTAGAATGTTCTTATTTCTCCCTGCACTACAACCCTTCGGATTTGGCACTCCGAGCGCTGGGTAGCCCCATGGGAGGTCCCGGCTTGTGCCACCTGCGACATGCCTTAAAAACCCGCGAAGCTGCTGAATCCCCTGGGATTAGCGTCCACTCCACCAATCGCCGGCACCCCCAGGCAAGCAGCATTTGCAGAGCTTTTTCAGGCCACATTCTCATTTCGGAACACGTTTGGGCTCCATGGTTCGCCATCCTAAGGATTGTTGCGATCAGTGGTGCCCCTAACCCTGTGCCAGAGATGACACGCACGACAAGCCGCTCGGAGGGTTGATTGGCCCCAGGCAAGCAATGGAAGCTACGACGGCTTGTGGTCGGGGTGTGCTTTGTTGTGGTGTACGTGCTTCTCGATCGTTCGACGATTTCCTTTCAGATTTGGACCGAGATCAGCGCGTGGTACCCGCCCACGGGCCTGGCCTTCGCAGCGCTGATTGGTTTCGGGGCGAGCTACGCGCCAGTCATTCTTCTCGCGGAGTACATCTCGTCGATCCTCAACTATCACCAGCCGGTATACTCGTACATTTTTTGGGTGGGAAACATCGAGTTCATGGCCGTTTATACTGCGGCAGCCCTGGTCTTGCGGCGCTTCATCAAGCTCGATATGCATCTTCGATCGGTGAGGGATGTGATCTGGCTGCTTTTGCTAGGCAATTGCGGGGCCTGTATCACTGCATTCCTTGGCGCTTGGTTCTTGACTCTGGACCACTTGATTCCCGCGCGGGGCTATTTGCAAGCCACTATGAACTGGTGGGTTGGCGATGCCGTCGCTATCGGCTCGATCGTGCCGTTTTGCCTGATTTATGTTTTGCCGGGAGTGCGGCGTTTCGCGGGCTACTCAGATAGTGGCGCGACTGCAGAGCACGCCATATACACAACGGGCGGACATCAACTCCACGGATTCCGGCGGGCGTTGGAATCGGTGTTGTTTGCGGCCAGCCTGGTGGCCGTGCTTTGGGCCGCGCTCAGCGGGAAGTTTGCTCGCGGCAACGAGATGTTTTACCTGCTCTTTCCGCCGCTGATCTGGGTGGCCGTGCGCCGGGGATTGCGAGGCGCGACGGCCGCGATACTGGCTCTGGATACCGGAATGATCGTGGCCCTCCGGATTTATCCGCGTAACCCCAGCGAACTTACTCTGCTGCAATTTCTAATGTTGATTCTCTCGCTTGCGGGGCTGGTATTGGGCGCACTGATCAGCGAACGGGACGAGGGCGAGCAGCGCTTGTCGCAGGAAGAAGCGCGCATGCGGCTCCTGCTGGAATCGACGGGGGAAGCGATCTATGGAGTGGACGACAACGGCGAATGCACTTTCTGCAATCACGCGATGCTGCGGCTCTTGCGGCTCGGTTCGCAGGCGGACGTGCTGGGGCGAAATATCCACGACGTGATACATCACACGCGGAGGGACGGCACGCCGTACCCGCGTGACGAATGTTCATTGCAGAAAGATTTCCTGGGCGGCAGAAGGTTCCACTATGCGGACGAATTGCTGTGGCGCGCCGACGGCGCTAGCTTCGATGCCGAGATATGGTGTCATCCGTTGCTGCAAGAAGGCAAGATGACCGGCGCCGTCGTCACTTTTGTTGACATTACGGAACGGAAGAAAGCGCAGGAATCTCTGCGGCAGGCCAAAGAAGATGCGGAAGCCGCGAACCGCGCGAAGAGCGACTTTCTGGCGAACATGAGCCACGAGATTCGCACGCCCATGAACGGAATCCTCGGAATGACCACCCTCGCTCTGGAAACCAATCTCGACGCCGAACAGCGTGACTTTCTGACCATGGTGAAGAGTTCCGGAGAATCCCTGCTTACTCACCTCAACGACATTCTGGACCTGTCCAAAATCGAGGCCGGCAGGCTGGACCTCGAGATCGCGGACATGTCTGTTGAAAGCTGCATCGAGGAGGCCCTCGAGCCGCTGGCGCCAACCGCGCAGCAGAAGGGCTTGGCACTCGTTTGGAGTATTGGCAAAGATATTCCGGACGTGGTGCGCGGCGATTCCACGCGCCTCCGGCAAGTGCTCATCAATATGGCCGGAAACGCTCTGAAATTCACCAACAAAGGACAAGTGGCAATTTATGGGCGCCATGCCGGGACCACCGAAGATGGATTGACGCTGGAATTCACGGTTTCTGACACCGGCATCGGAATCCCCGAAGCAAAACGAAAAACAATCTTTGAACCGTTCGCCCAGGCCGATATGTCCACTTCGCGGCGCTACGGCGGCACAGGACTCGGCCTATCCATTTGTGAGCGGCTCGTGCATTTGATGGGCGGGCGCATCTGGGTGGAAAGTGAGGAGGGCCGCGGCAGCGAGTTCCATTTCACCATAAAGGTTAGAAGCGTGCCCGTCTCGGAAAAACTTGGCACGACGGAAAGCGGAAAGTTGCACTCGAGTTTGCAGCAGTTGGTGCGGCGCGTTCTCGTCGTCGACGTCAATCCCGTGAATCGGGAACTGCTCGTGCATTTGCTCCCTCGCTGGAACATGGCAGCCGTGCCCGCGGCAAGCGCCGAAGATGCCAATGCGCTGCTCAAGGAAGCGGTCCGCCTGGGCAGGGACTTCTCGGCGCTTCTAATCGAAAAGAATCTGCCCATCCCCGGAGCGTTTGCCCTGCTCGCCGCTGTACGCGCATCTGCGGCGCGCGATGTACCCGTGATTCTGGCTCTCTCGCGGCCTCTCGATCCCGCAGATAGGGATCGCTGCCAGCAGTTGGGCGTTTCGCAAACCATCCTCAAACCGTTCCGGCGCTCCGCTCTGCGTGACGCGTTGCAAGCTTGCCTCGGAGAAGTGAGCGAGATCAAAATCCCCGCGGCAGTCCAGCCCGCGGACCACCCTCGCGTGACTTTGCGGATTTTGCTCGTCGAGGACAATCTCGTCAATCAGCGTTTGACCTCGCGGCTCCTCGAGAAAATGGGGCACGTGGTCACCATTGCTGAAGATGGCCAGATCGCTCTGCAAATCTTGTCCGAACAGGAATTCGACTTGGTGGCCATGGACATGCAAATGCCCATAATGGATGGGCTCGAGACCACCGAAAAGATTCGCGCCAGTGAGAAAACAACCGGCAGGCACCTGCCCATCGTGGCCATGACCGCGAATGCGTTCGAAGAGGACCGCCAGCGTTGCCAGCACGCCGGAATGGATGGCTATATCGCCAAACCCGTCAGCTCCAAAGCCATTGAACGCGAGATCCTCCGCGTGATGGCCGCGCAAGAGAAAGTTGAGAGGCGCGAACTTCCGCGGACACGATAGCTTGTGCCGGCGAGTTTTCTCGCCTGTTGAGCGGCTGTCCCCGGGGTCGGTGTCGGACCGCATTTCTCACAGGAATCTCGCCCGGCCGCTGATGAAAACTTCGGGCTAACGATTCGTAGGCTTCCATCGCGCGCTCGTAAAATCAAGTATTGCTGCCGCAGCCAGCGCGGCCAATAAACAGATAATAGGATCAACGGGATGGCGGTAACGCAGGTCAGCGTGTGTCACATAATACAAACACGGGAAAATGACGGGAAACACAGCGAAGGGGAAGGCTTTCGCAGCCTGCCTTTGGCACAAGGCTATGATTCCACACAATGCGCCGATCGCCGTCAAAAAACTGGTCAGCAAAATTCCCTTTATCAAGCTCGAATCCGTCGCACGGAAATTCTTGAGCGGCGATTCCGTCCCCATCCAAAACTCCACAAACCTATTTCCTGTTAATCGCAATTCCAAACCCGGATGCGACCGCATGAAAGCTGTCGCGAGCTGCCATTTCTCCTGCATATAAGCCGTCTCGCCGAGTTTCGTATATGTTCTCGCTTCCTCTCCCCGCGTGATCGACTTTCTCCCATTCCGCGCGTGCTCCTCAAAAATGTCGTTGTTCCCCAGCCAAAGTTCGAACGGCAAATTCGATCGCAACGGAACAAATCGATGAAAAGCAGCGTAGTTTCGAATCGTCCACGGCACGCAGCAAAAAATAGCCAGGCTCCCCGCCAGCGCCGCCCGTTTCCACCTCACGCGGCCTTCCCCGCGACCGCGATACGCCGCCCATCCCAGCAAAAACGGCAGCAGCACGCCCAGCGCAGGATTCGTCATCACGGCGAAGCCCCACAACAGTCCATAACCACACCATTCCCGAAGCCGTTCCGATTCCGCAAGCGCCATCGTCGTCCACAACAGCATCGCAGCCAGCAGCGCCGACAACGACGTATCCCAAATCCATTCGAACGGCATCATCACGGCATTCGGAAAAAGCGCCCACAGCCAGGCCGCTCCGCTCGCCGCGCCCAGCCCCCAAATTCGCTTTCCCGCATAAAAAATCGGCACGCAAGCCGCTGAAGAAAACAGAATGTTCAGCGCAACGCATGCAAAAAACGCACGCGCCGTGAAAATTCCAAACAATTTGAACATCGCCGCTGCTAGCAGTGGATACACTGGCGCAAGCCAGGCTGTAGGACCCGTATCCGTTCGAAACACGTTGCTGAATCCCTTGCCCTGAGCCAAAGCATATGCAATGTTCCCCGTCTCCTGCTGAAACGGAACTATCCCCAGCACTCCCGGTGGAATCTTCCGCGCCTGGTCCCAAGCAAACGCAATCCGCGCACCCATCGCCACAATCACGATGAGCGCCAGCGACGTTGCCGCCTTTCGAATCGCCTGTTTCATGCCGTTCGAACCGCTTTTTTCATCTCGTATCGACCAGCCGTTTTCGCGTCGTCTTTGCCCTTCCGTTCGAATCGCCTTTTCTCGCCGTTCGAATCGCTGTTCGAATCGACCTCTTCATTCCGCGAACAATGTACTGAGTGCCGCAAACTGTGGCAAGCGCGCGCGACAATTTCACGCTACAATGGGAGGGTTATGCTCACGGTCAATAACATCTCTATGCGCTTCGGCCCCCGCGTCCTGTTCGAAGACGTGACCTGTACCTTTATGGCCGGGCGTCGCTACGCCGTCACCGGCCCGAACGGCGCCGGAAAATCCACGTTCATGAAAATCCTCACCGGCGAACTCGAACCTACCAAAGGCTCGATCTCGCGCCCGAAAAAAATGGGCGTTTTGCGGCAGGACCAGTTTGCCTTCGATCAGTTTCGCGTGATCGATACCGTCATCATGGGAAACGGCTCGCTGTGGAAAGCGCTTGTGGAGCGCGACGCGCTTTACGCCAAGCCGCACGAAGAACTAACCGACGCGGACGGCATGCGCCTCGGAGAACTCGAAGGAATCGTCGGCGAAGAAGGCGGCTACACCTCCGAATCCGACGCCGGAACGCTTCTCGATGGCCTTGGCATCGAGAGTTCGCTGCACGAACGCAAGATGGGCGAATTGCAAGGCGGACAAAAAGTTCGCGTGCTGCTCGCGCAGGCGCTTTTCGGAGATCCCACTGCGCTGTTGCTGGACGAGCCCACCAACAACCTGGACCTCGATTCCGTTCACTGGCTGCAAAAATATTTGTGCGACTACGAAGGCGTGCTCATCGTGATTTCGCACGACCGCCATTTTCTGAACAGCGTCTGCACGCACACCGCGGACATCGACTACGAAACGATCATCATGTACGTGGGCGGCTACGACGACATGGTCGTGGCGAAGACGCAGATTCGCTCGCGCATCGAAACGGAAAATGCGCACCGCGAAAAGAAAATCGCGCAATTAAATGAATTCATCGCGCGATTTTCCGCGGGCACGCGTTCCGCGCAGGCCACCTCGCGCAAAAAAGAAGTCGAACGGCTGCAAACGACCGAACTGGCGCGCTCCAACATCCAGCGGCCATATATCAAATTCGACATGAAGCGGAACTCCGGGAAGCATCCGCTGGAAATACGCAGCGTCGAAAAATCCTACGGCGACCTGAAAGTGATTCCGCGTTTTTCCGCATCCGTGGTCCGCGGCGAGAAAATCGCTCTAATGGGCCGCAACGGAACCGGAAAAACCACGCTGCTGAAATCACTGGTCCTAAACGCGCCCGGCTTCATCGAAGACGACGACCGCCATTTCAAAATCAACGGCGGTGAAACAAAGTGGGGCCACGAAGTGGCTGTCGGTTACTTCGCGCAAGACCACGGTGAATCCATCACCAAGGGAATGACGGCCATCGATTGGCTCTGGCAGTTCGATCCCTCCGCATCGCAGCAGGAGTTGCGCGGGCTGATGGGCCAGATGCTTTTCAGCGGCGAAGATGCGCTGAAGCCCACGCGCGCGCTTTCCGGCGGCGAATCGGCGCGTCTGATTTTCTGCAGGCTTATGCTGCAGAAACCAAATTTCCTGGTGCTCGACGAGCCGACCAACCACCTCGACCTCGAATCCATCAACGCGCTCAACATAGCGTTGCAGCGGTATGACGGAACGGTGCTGCTCGTCACGCACGATCACGACGTGATCGACGAAGTCGCCACGCGCATCTGGCATTTCCACGAGGGCAAGATCGAAGACTTCAAAGGCCCGTACGAAGAATTCGTCGCCTACGCCGAAGCAAAGGCTTCGTAGCCGGTCTTTTCAGATATCTTCTGTTTTTTTCTCTGGCTCTCTCTATTTCCTCTAATGTTCGGCGCGGCAATCGGAGCACAGACTGAAGTCTGTGCTACTGCTGCTTGGTGGCGCGGTCGATGAAGCCGGAGATTTGGTTGTGCAGGCTCACGCGATCCTCGTCGTGGAGGTACATCATGTGGCCGGCGTTGTAGTAATCCAGCTTTACGTTTTTCTGCAAATCTGG
>JBGPLB010000209.1:0-8770 GCA_041486245.1 Candidatus Acidiferrum sp. | reverse complement strand
GGAGAAACGACAAACTTCACTTCCTCGGGCTCCTCAAAAATAACCTCGAGCTTGCCGCTCTCGCCCTCGACATCGAAGTCATGTTCATCCGCAAGAACAAGCAGCCGTTTCTTCATTTCTGCGAAGGCAGCGTCAGCTTTTCTCTGAAAGTCTTTTTCGTCCAGCATGGATTCAGGGTATCAGAGCTGGGATTCGATAGCTTTGTTCATTTCGTCTTCACTGATAATGCCGGTGATGCGCTTGATCTGTTTGCCATCGCGGGAGATAAGGATGCTCGTTGGATAACCAAAAAGACCGCCGAATTTATCGGCAGCATCGTCATTGCCGATGAGAATTTTGTAGCTTATGGGCTCTTTCGTGCCGTTCACGTCGAAGCGCTCATTCGCAACGAAGGGAGCAACGACGCTCTTGCCTTCTTCGTCCAGGGCGATACCGAGGATCACAAAACCCTTGGGTCCGTATTTCTGCTGCATTTCGATGAGCCAGGGAATCTCGACGCGGCAAGGGTCGCACCAAGTCGCCCAGAAATTCACCAGAATAACTTTGCCTTTATATTCGCTGAGCGAGACGTTGTTTCCGTCGAGATCTTTGAGCGTGAGCTCGGGCACGGACATATCGGTGCCTGGATTATCCGTCTTCATGACGGTGTTATTGGTTTTTACTTTGACGCGCGTCGCCTTGTCCGCAAAATACGTTCCGGCAATCAGGGCCAAGACGGTGGCGATGACCAAAAGCATTTTCTTCATTTCGTTCCTCAATCTTAATTATACCCAAAGACGAATTCTGTGAGCTCGCCGGGACGTTGAACCGAGCTCCCTATTTCCCGCCAGTCAGCGATTTTTCCAGCCACAAAACGGCGCTGTTCAAAAAGCTGAGCTTGCCTGCCAGCCAGGTCAGCTTGTTCACGAAAACAAGACCGCCCACGAAGAGCAGCAACGCTCCGCTTAGGAGTTCGACGGCGTGGAGATACTTTCGGAAGCGTTGATAGAAGCTTAGAAATTGCCCGATGCCGAGCGCCGTGAGCAAAAAGGGAACGGCCAAGCCGGCGGAGTAAACGGCGAGAAGCAGTATCCCGCGGGCAATGGTGTCGCTGGCGGCGGCGAGGGCAAGCACGGTGGCGAGGATCGGTCCGATGCAGGGCGTCCAGCCAAAAGCAAACGCGAAGCCAAGGAAAAAACCGCTGAACAGGCCTGGCTTCGTGCTGGTGCTGCGAAGGTGAACATCGCGGTTGAGCCACTTTGCAAGAGCCGGGCCAAAGAATCCGATAATCGAGAGCGAGAAGAAGTGGACCCAGCCGAGGCCGTAGAAGAGCGGACCGCGATGGACAATGGAGACGACACCTAAAATTACAAGAATAGAGCCGGCGATTACTCCAGAACGAAAACTGAACTTCACGAGCGCGCCGATCAGGTGCAAACCAAAAAGCAGAATCAATGCACCGGCAATGGGCGCGAGCAGCGTGCGGTTTTGCCGAAGAAAAGTGCCGACGGCGCTCGCCGAAGCGCCAAACGAAATGAACACCACGGAAAAACCAACTACAAAGGAGAGCGCGGAGGCGAAAAGCCCGCCGCGCGGCTGCTGGCCCTGGCGCAATTGCTCCATGCCGATGCCGGAGAGCATCGAGATGTAGCCCGGCACGAGAGGAAGTACGCATGGCGAGAGAAAAGATACCAGCCCGGCTATGAAAGCTGCTGAGAGAGGAACGTCGATCATCTTTTTGGGGACCTGAGCTGGCTCCAATTTCCGTTCTTAATTTGTATGACTAGCAGTAGACCAGACACAAAGCGCGTTTATGCCAGTTTGACTGGCCGATTCCGTTTCTTGCTTGAACTTCTTAATTCTCCCACAAAGTCGGGAAAAGAACGCCCCTCCTCAGCGCGGGGGGTCGACTGGCGGCACTCTCATTAGACGCGGTTGAACCGGATTCGATATCTACGGCACGAGAGGGCGACAGATGAAAGGTTTCGCCGACGTGGCGGGAGCCCTCGATTTGCGCGGACGCTCGTAAGCGACGGGAACATAAGGCTTTGCTTGTTGAAGTGTTGGCACGGTGGTTGCAATGTGCCTGGTGGTACGCAATACGGCCCCCCGGCAGGTGGCTATGCGGTGGACACCGAACAAAGTGACGGCGTTGCGCGTGGGGGTGGGATTTGCCGCCGTGAGTTTGTTTGGGCGAGGGCCGTGGGCGAATCTTGCGGCAGTCGGACTGACGGTAGCGACGATTGCTTTGGATGCTTTGGATGGACACATCGCGCGCCGGAAAAATCTGGCGACACCGGTCGGCGCGCAGCTCGATATTCTCGGGGACCGCATGATCGAAAACGTGTACTTCACGTATTTCGCGGTGGTGGGGATGGTATCGCTGTGGCTGCCCGTTTTCTTCTTCGCGCGGGGAGCGGCGACGGATTTTCTTCGTGGGCTGGCCATGCGCGCGGGGCACTCCGGCTGGGGCGCGAATGCGATGTTGCAAACATGGTGGGGACGCACACTGGTGGCATCGCGCTGGAGCCGTGGTTTGTATGCCGCGATGAAATGCCTGTGCTTTTGCTACCTGGGGCTGGAACTGGCGCTGACGCGAGGCCCTGTTGCGCTGCTGGGAGGAATGACCGTAGACATGCACTCGCTGATTCGCACGGGCGCGCTTGCGTTGACCTGGATGACGGCGGGATTTTGCTTGTTGCGAGGATTGCCAGTGTTGGCGGAAGGATGGCGCTATGTGTCGGGCGCAGGGCAGGGGCGCGGCGTGAAGAGAATTGCGCAGGGGGCGATGTGAGAGAGAGGAAAGAGATAAAGGATGCAGAGAAAGTTGAGGAAGTAAAGGAAGCAAAGGAGAGGGACGCGCGTGTTGCGGCGTTTTTTGATTTGGATGGGACGCTGATGCCACGGCCGTCGATGGAAAAGAGGCTTTTTTGGATGCTGCGCTATCGGCGGCTGATTGGGAGCAGGAATTATTTGTACTGGCTGGCGGAGGCGCTGCGCCTAGCACCACGCGGCATTACTCAGGTGATGCACGCGAACAAAATGTATTTGCGGGGCGTGCGCGTGAACGAGGCATGTTGTGGATCAGACATTCGTGTCCGACTCTGCGCGAAAAGTGAAGCGGGAAAAAATGGAGAAAGAAGGAGACAGGCAAGAATGACTGACCCACCGTTTTATGCGGAGGCGATCGAGCGCGTGGCGTGGCATGCGGGATGCGGGCACATGATTGTGATTGTTAGCGGGACGCTGGATCCTTTGGCGGAGCGAGCGGCTCGCGTGCTCGAAACCGAGCTCGGCGCGCGCGGGTGTATGGGCAAGGTTCGCGTTTGCGCTACACGGTTGGAAGAAAAACACGAACGATGGACGGGACGAATCGTCGGAGAAGCAATGTTTGGCGAGGCGAAGGCGCGAGGCGTCAGGCGGATAGCAGCGGAAGCAGATTTGGATCTCGAGCGATGCTTCGCGTATGGAGACAGTGCGAGTGACTCGTGGATGTTGGAGGCAGTGGGCAGGCCGGCGGCGGTGAATCCATCCAAGGATTTGGCGCAGATCGCCTCTCAGAATGGATGGGCGGTTTTGCGATGGGATGACAAGAGGATTTCCACGCAGAGTTCACAGAGCTTGCAGAGAAAACAGAATGCAAAAGCGACACGGCAGGAAGCACAAGTTGTATCCGCGAAGTCAGGGTATTGGACATGAACGGTCTGACAAGAAATGAGTATCGAAAGGAAAGTTACGCGCTTGTGTTGCGCGCGGATGTCCTCCAGAGAAGCGATGCTTCGGCCAGTATTAAACTTCAGGGAACTGGTTTTCATGAGTTGGTGCACCGGGAATTGGCTGCAGCGTGGGCTGCTTGCGGGGTGTTCGAGTGCGTGGCGCTCGGATACCTGGGAATTTCGATTGCGTTGATTATTTTGTTTGCCCAGAACCTAGCACATCCTGCGCGTCTTGCCGGCGCACAAGCTTTGGTGGCGACGGTGATTCTGGTTCTGTGCCGGGTTGAGGCTTGGGTTGCCGGGCGTCAGGAGTTTGGTGGGGTAGGAGGAAGAGGGCCAGCCAGGAATGTCTGTCCTACTTTGGCGCAGAGATTTTGGCATTTCTGGCGGCACTGGTATCCGCATTTGTTTTTCTTGTTCTGCTTTGAAGAGTTGGGACAGCTGGTCCATCTGGTGCAGCCGGGGTGGCAGGATGCCAAGCTGATTGCATTCGATCATTGGCTGACAGGCGTACACCCCACGGTGTGGCTAGAGCAATTCGCGACGCCGGCGCGTAACGACTTCATGCAGTTTATTTATTTGACGTACTTCACATACTTGCTGGCGGTTGGGGGTATTTTGTATTACCGGCGGGATTGGCACGGGTATTGGTCGGTGATGACGTACTCGGCGGTGGGCTACGTGATCGGGTATGTGATTGCGATTCTCTTTCCCATTGAGAGCCCGTGGTTTTCGATGGCGGGGACCTGGCACGGCGAGTTGCGCGGCGGGGCGGCAACTTCCGTGATCAATTTCATCGAGCACTACGGGCGGGTGCGCGGGGCGGCGTTTCCGTCGGAGCATGTGGCAGGGGCGGTCGCGGTGACTTGGGGCGCGTGGCGACACCGCAGATGGTTGTTTTGGGTGATGCTGCCGCTGGTGGGGTGCATGTGCGTGTCGACGATTTGGGGGCGGTATCATTATGTAGCGGATATTTTTGGCGGGATGATTACCGGAACGCTTGGTTATGTCATTGGAAGTTGGTTGATGGAGCGACGCTTACCAGCAGAGGAAAGCACGGCACGGACAGCACAGATTGAAGTCTGTGCCACCAAAGTTTGTGGTTAACCGTAATACCCTCCCCCTCCCCCGGTTTTTTGTAAGTGTTGATTCTAAATAGTTTAGTATTTCTGTAAGTTAATTAAAATCAACACTTGTGGACGTTCGCATAAGTGCTGATTCTAAAGGTTTTAA
Organism: Candidatus Acidiferrum sp.; assembly: GCA_041486245.1. Lineage (GTDB taxonomy): Bacteria > Acidobacteriota > Terriglobia > Acidiferrales > UBA7541 > Acidiferrum. Next base: position 3,842 of record JBGPLB010000209.1, on the reverse strand, counting down.
GATTGCACCAAAACTGTGCAATCTTGCAGGCCATTGGACAGCTCTCGGGTCTCCCTGAAAGCGGATGGACGGCAGAAAAAGGCCTGGAAAAGGAAAGAGCGGCAGACTGGCTGCCGCTCTTTGGGAATTCGGGATTGCTCCAATGAAAAGAGTACCCAATGTTGTCTTAAAAGTCAAGGTAAATCACACATATTTTTTGGGATTAGTTTGGAGCCGCAGAAAGGCTTTGTTTTGAAGTGATTGCCCGATTGGGGTAGCTGAGCGTTCGAGATAGGCGATTGGAAAAAGAAAGAGGGCACGATGTATCGTGCCCCTACAAATCCGAGGGGCGACGCTGCGAGGGGTGGGCGCGCTCGAAGACGCGAGCCATTTGCAACAGGAGATGCTCGTCGGCGACGGCGCCGATGAGTTGAAGGCCGACGGGAAGACCTGCTGGTGTGAAACCGCACGGGATGGAGATGGCTGGGACGCCGGCGAGATTGGCAGGACGATTTGGGCGGAGGAGCAGAGCGCGAGTGGAATAATCCTTGTCGCCGAGGTGGATGGCTTCCTGGCCGATGAGAGGCGCAATGATCGGAGTTGTTGGGACCGCCAAAGCGTCAACGCCTGCGTCTTCCAACGCCAGATGGAATTGCTGGATGAATTTTTCGCGAAGCTCGAGAGCGGAAAGATAGGCGGTTGCGGAGACTTTAGTTCCCATTTCCAGGCGAGAGCGCACATCTTCGCCGTAATCGGCGGCGCGATAGGGAAACCATCCGGCCTGCTGATGATAGTGAGTAGCTTCGGCCCAGGCGATTTGGTTTCCGGCGTCTTCGGTTTCTTTTAGCAGCGGAAGCGAGATCTCCTTCAGTCGAACGCCTTGCTTTTTCAAGATGCGGATGGCTTCGTCGAAGACGAAGTAGACATCCTGGGAAACCACATCGAGGAAAAATTGCTTGGGAATGGCGAGTGTGAATTTGCGGGGCTTGGCGCGAGATTTTTCCAAGGCGCGGGGACTGGGTTCGCCTTTGACGCGGGGGAGGATGGGTTCGAGAAGGAGAGCGGCATCGTGAACGGTGCGAGCGAGCGGGCCTACGCAATCTAATTTGGGAGAAAGCGGGATGACACCTTCAACGCTAACGCGGCCAAGAGTCGGCTTTAGGCCGACGACGCCGCAGAGGGAAGCAGGTATGCGAATGGAGCCACCTGTGTCGGTGCCGATACTGCCGTAGCAGAGGCCAGCGGCTACTGCGGTGGCGGAACCGCCGCTGGAGCCGCCAGGAATTCGGGAGAGATCCCAGGGGTTGTGGACGGGGCCGAAGTGCGGGTTGTTGCTGGTGACGCCGTAGGCGAACTCGTGCATGTTGGTTTTGCCGAGAATGACCGCGCCAGCTTCCTTGAGCTTTGTGACGATCGCGGCGTCCTGCTGCGGAATGAACTTGGCAAGAATCTTTGAGCCAGCAGTAGTTCGGATGTCTTCCGTATAAATGTTGTCCTTCAACGAGATGGGGATGCCGTGGAGGGGGCCGCGGTCGCGATGGCCTTTGCGGCCGCGCGGAGCGAAGAGTTCGGTTTCGGCTTTTTTGGCTTGGGCCAGGGCTGCATCGGCAGTGACGATGATGTAGGCGTTTAGCTTGGGATTTAGTTGGTCGATGCGAGCGAGGATAAGTTTGGTGAGCCCAATGGGCGAGAGCTTGCGCTTGCGGAAGAGGCTTGCGACTTCCTCGATGGAGGCGAAGGCGAGATCGGTGTCGTTCATTGGTGGCATGGGAACAGGCGTGAGTGGGGAATTTAACACACCTCATCGAGCACAGAGTAATTGAACTCGATTTTCACGAAATGAGGCAGAACGCACTCGACATGACGCGCCGCCGACCGGACTCGGCAGTACACAGATATCCGGCAACCGCGTTGATCAGGCACTGAAGACTAATTAGAGGCTGGTTGCCACCTAGAAAACAGCTGGCCCTTTGGTCAGGTCCAAACGACAAACGAAGCTGTCACAGTTACTAGGTCCAGGCCGGAGGGATTCCAATGAAGGTCCGATATGGGCTCTGTTGCGTCACGTTGTTAATCGCAGTCGTATTCCAAGCAAATAACACATTGCTGGCACAAGATGTCGCAGCGGCAGCCCGCGCCAATCGCGCCAGTCACAGCAACGCGGCCTCAGTTAAGGCTGACAGCGAATGGTACAGTCCAACGCGCGCTTCGATACGTGCCCAAGAGCAAGGTGCTGCAGTCACAATACTCTACGAGATTGGCGGCAACCAAGACTTGAAGGTCACGATGGATATCTTGGAAAAAGGAAAGAAGCAGATTGCCGAAATGATGGTTATCAACGGTCGAAGCCAATGGATGCTAGCGAAGAATCTGCCCTTGGAGAAGGGCTATGAGATTGATGCCCTAGACGGTGTAGTTTTAAACCTCAAGTTGGCCCTAGAACTTCTCCGCGCGGCGGCTCCAGGTGGTCCCACAGGAATAAAGCAGAAAACGGCTTTTGACGTCAAGGAGGACCGACGGTCGATTGCTGTGAATACCGCCTCAGCAAGTGGCGGGCTCGAAGCTCCTTGGACCCTGCATGCCATGATCGAGCCGATCAGCGCAGACCAGTGGTCGTTTGAACTTCTGGCCAAGCATGGAGAGACTATCCGCATCAACGGGACATGGCAAAAGGAAGTAGCTCCGCCAACGTTTGGTGACGACCTCTCGCTGGATGGCTGGCAAATCTTGAGTATAGGGCCAATAAAAACAACAGATGGGAATAGCACCATTTTGGATTACGGTGCACAGATTTCCCAAAACCACCCCAGGACGCTAGGTGAGCTCCGAAAAATGTCGGCGCGTTAGGATAGTTTGCTTACCGGATTGTCTCCCCGCACTCCGCCACTTCTCCTGTAACGGCGTTTGCCAGGACTTGAGCAACTTCGGCGGTCGAAGGGCCAAAACCAGTCAGGGACGCCATTTCCGCAAACGAGTAATGAACGATCTAAGGCGTGGTTTCGTTAGGTCGTTTTCCGTAACGATTTCGTCCGCTATCTCGGAGATTTTGATTCCGGTGTATCCGCCATCACTGAGGTTCTCGCGAAGCCAGCCTGTCCCGTCGCAGAGATGCGGGCACTTCTGAAAGAACATTGCTTCGCCGCTGTAGTGACCTTTGTGCAGCGGGCACATGCGTGTGCGTAGAGGTTCCTTGGCATAGAACAATCGGCCAAGGAGGTTTGATTTCGTAATGTCGATCCGCATCTGATTCAGGGCTTCGTAATACTTGCAACCATGATGTGTGCCCCCTTTATTTAGCTCGGGGTCAGCATTGTTTTTGATGATGCAGTCCATCCAGGTGCCCATGCCATCGCAGAATGCACTGAGCGGCAAAATGGGTACACCGTAGAATTCCTCCAATCGTTTGAGTTGCTCCCGGGCTTCTTTTCGGCTGCGGATCGGTTCCGTTGTCATGGTTGTCTCTCTTCCATGTGGACTCACTCAGAAGGCGTGCACCGTTCGGAGTCGCGTTCTACTTTTCAATGTGAATTTCCTTTTTGGCCACAAGACGCAATGCTAGAAGATGCGTTCCTGGCGGCGGAGATTACCGAAGGAGCCGATGTTGGCGATGATGAAGGTGGCGGAAAAACGGTTTTCTGTGCGGACCTGGCCGAGGTTGATGCGGCGGTACTCGAGGGCGAGACCGCAGCAGCCGCCGTTGTAGCTGATCTGCACGAGCTGGTTTTGCAGGGAATGGTTGGTGAAGTCGTAGCTGATACCGGTAGCGAAATTGAATCCCCTGCGCGTCAAGTTTCCGTAGCCAAGGAGGGCGCGAACCTGGTTGGAGAGGGGCTGCTGAAAAGGGACAAACCCAGACGGGGGAG
>JBGPLB010000208.1:0-8838 GCA_041486245.1 Candidatus Acidiferrum sp. | reverse complement strand
GTGCGGCCGAGAATAGAGGAGGAATCAGCCACAGGCGTTGCATGTTACGCCCAACGAACCGATGCGGGCAATCGCGCAGCATGGGTCGGATGGTGCCTGATAAACGCGGTGATCTCAATGGGTCGACGCAACACTCAAGTCGAACTCGACTTGCATTGAAAACAAAGGCCAAATCGCTCGCTAGGGTTAGATTAGCCGGAACACTACCCTGGCCAGGTTCTGATTGAGTGGTGCCCAGCAGATCGGTTAACTATGGGGAAGGCTCGTCCGATCAACTGATTAGGAGGTGTTGCATCGACCGGTTGAGCTGGCACGACAAATCAGGCACAAGCACTAAATACTCCGAAAAACTCAATCAAAGGTCGGATAACTCTATCCTTGGGTCATTTCAGATTAGCGAATTCCAATTTTGCAGCGATGAGGATAGGAACATCTGGGTCGGCGTCTTTCCAGAGCGTTAGGAAATCCTGATACGCCGCCTTGGCCTTCGCGGTCTCGCCCATGAGTACATATGCCCGTCCCAACTGAAGGTGTGCCAACGCCCCAATTAGCTCATTCCTAAGCAGACAACGATACTGAAGCAGTTTTTGAAACTCAGCCGCTGCGGCGGCTCCATTGTGCGCCAGCAAATAGGCTTCACCCCGCAGGTAAGCTGGCTCCAGACCTAGCCATAATTCGCGGGGTTCAAGGGTTTCCAGCAAGGCGAGAGCCTGGGCCGCATTGCCCTTATTGATTTCCATCGCGGCTCTTAATTCTGTCTGTTCTTTCCATAGCTGACTACTCTGCAATTCACTAAGGAGACGCTCAGCGCCAGCGTGGTCTCCGACACGCTCCAATGTCCCAGCCGAGATCGAAATGACCGACCAGTCCCGCGAGAGCGCCAAAGCCGCAACAACGTTCCGCATTGCGACTTGGGAGTTGCCTAACATCGCCTCACGTGAGGCGGCGATTGCCTGCCAGTGCGCGGCTGTATCTTTGAAGTCGGCACGAATTGCCGACTGTACAGCGTGCCGGGAGAACTCGCGCGCCTTCGAAAGCCGACCGTAGTACGCTTCGGTGTAGGATTGCATATTTAAGAAACCTGCCTCGTCTCCCGGCTTGCCAGCGGCCCACTCTACCTGCTGTTGCATCCCCGCCGTGTCCCCATTACAAAAGGCCAGGTCATACTTACCGACGTGGAGGAACGTATGGTCTAATTGGCGCGCTCGCGCTTGCTCAAGAATTGAGTCTGCTTCATCCAGTCGATTCAGGTGCATATACATCAAGGCAACGAAGCCATAAAGCGAAGCATTGTCCGGGTCCAGACGCATCGCGACTTCGAACTGGGTGAGGGCCTTGTCAAACTGTCCGAGCCGTCGATAAGCATTGGCCAGCCCTTCATGTGCATCCGGGTCTCGCGGATAGCTCTGCACCCACACCTGGGCAGCCTGTATTGCTTTGTCGACCTCGTCGGTGACAAGAGTGTAATGGTCTACCGATAACTTCCATTTCTCGCGCTCGCTGACCCGGCCACGCAGTTCGTAGGCCTTCTCGACGTTCTCGATGCGCAAGCGGTCCTCGTGGAAATCGCGATACACAGGTCCCATAGCTACATAGGCCAGTGCGAAATTGGGGTCAAGTTCGACGGCACGCTTGAAGTAAGGGAGCGACTCGGCATCCCCTTGCGCTCTAACTCCCATGCTGTAAGCCTCTAACGCTTCTAGTGAAGATGTTGTTGCCTCGACAGGAACATCAAATTTCTGCACCGTGGCCAGGGACTCGCCCAACTCGTCGCGAAGTTTGGCCGACGCCTCGTCCAACGCTTTCAGCACTTTCTCCTTGGCGGAGGCTGTTACCTGTTCTTGCGCTAGGACGTCCCCCCGTTGGCAATTCACGGCTTTCAGTCCCAACACGTATTCGCTACCCAAACTTGCAATGGAACCCACAATATATGCCTTGCTGCCTGAACGCTGGCAAAGCTCACTGACCACTTCGGGCGTTAGCCTCGCGTTTGCCGGAAGGGTCATGTGTTGCAGCGTAGCTGCGACTCTTCCGTCAGGAAGCACATTCAGGAACGGCGACTGTCGCAAGGCGACACTTAGCCCCGTTTTCAGAGTATCGTCGAAAACCGTGTCGCCTGTACTGTTTACAAAATCTGCGAGAACAATGTTGTCTGCGTCGGTCAGCTTTGAGTGGTGGTGGGAGTAATAATAACCGCCTGCGGCGAGCCCCAACACCCCTAAACTTGCTGCTACTATTGACTTCCAGCGCCATTCCCTGCGACTCGCAAGTGCGGCCGCACTTTGCAAGCCTGCACCCGACGAGAATTCTGCCTCACTTGCATCCTGTAAGGCCTTAACAGGAGCAACGAAGCGGTATCCGCGTCGTGCCATCGTTTCAATGAACACGGGCGCATCAGCCGATTCGCCCAGCGCATCTCGCAGTCTCTTGATGGCGGCGTTCAGGCTGTGGTCGAAGTCGACGAAAGTATCCACCGGCCAGAGCCGATTTCGAAGCTCCTCACGGGTGACCAGCTCACCGGGATGTTCTAGGAGGGCGCAGAGAACTTGAAAAGGCTGTTCCTGGAGTTTCAGCTTCGTCCCATTCTTTCGCAACTCGCCAGCCCGAACGTCGAGCTCGAAGATTCCGAATCGAAAGAATTTTGAAACCCGTGATTGTCCCGAATTCATGTTTGACGTCGCCACAGCACGCCAATCTTAGGCTGGTCACAAAAGTCAAGTCAACGAAACGCGGCGTTAGGCTGGCCAAAACACTCCAGGGGGCCTTCAATTGGGTACTGATAAACGCGGTAACCGGAAACTGACTCTCCGCCGAGAATGACTGTCGAATTCAATTGTGGGAAAACAATTTTCAAGGACGGAGAAATCGGGAAGGCACGCCATCATCGCGGTCGAACTGGACGTCGTCAAAGGATGCTGCGACTCCATACCAGCCCGGCATCGCGGCAGGCTCGATGCGCCGCACTTGAGCCGCACTAACGATGACGACGCTCCCGTGCCCCAAGGGACGGCTAACCAGCACGATTTCCAGCTCGACCAGGGCGCCCACGGCAATCTGTTTTGGGCAAAGAAAAAAGACGCCCGTCGAGCTGATATCACGGGTTACGAGCGTCACGGGGAATTCTTCAGCAACGTCGTCCACTTTGCGCAATCGAAGCGGAAGTTTCAGACTGGCGCGCGGATACTCGCGCTGTTCACGGTTCACACCCACAGCATGAGTCGGGACACGAACGAATCGCCTTGGGCTTCCCGGCGAAAGCAGAGGCGTCACACGAAGAGCAGGAAGGCGCACAGCTTCCGCCACCGCTGTCTCTTGCAACGGCATCGGCGTCGCCAGATTGGTCCTGACGACTTCTTCTTCTCCCAAGTGAATGGGCAATGCGCGGTTCGTCGCGCTCATCTCACCCTCAGAGATGCCACTTCGTCGCTGCCAAAACTGGCCCAACCGCACTTGCTCTTGCTCTTGCCCAGGATCCCCGATGTTGCTGAGTGGGTGGATAAAATGCCACCTATGGGCGCGGACGTCAACCTGTGGAAATCGCTCCAAGTGTCCTAACCTGAAACACTTGGTAATAGTACCCGATCTTCTTTGCGGCTCTCTCACTGTATTGTGGATAACTTCGTCCAAAATGGTGCTCGACAGCCCGTCATTCTGCCTCTACCTTCATTTCTTTAGGCTTCGCGGAATGTCCACCTCCACCGTCGGTCAAACTTCTAACCAGGCAGCTTCCGCGCCCACGCCCCAAGCCCATGAGAAGCGCGAGACAATTCTTCTCGTCCTGGCGTTCGCTGCCGTCTATGTCATTTGGGGTTCGACCTACCTGGCCATCGCCGTTGGAATCGAGTCCTTTCCCCCGCTGCTTCTTGCCGCCTCGCGCCATATGATCGCAGGTCTTGTTCTGTATCCGCTCATGCGCTGGAAAACCGGAGTTCGGCCAACGCCTACCCAGTGGCGCACGGCAATCATCACCGGTCTCCTTCTTCTGCTTATTGGTAACGGCGGAGTTTGTTTGTCCGAGCGGACCGTCCCTTCCGGCGTAGCTGCCTTGCTCGTGGCGCTCGTCTCATTCTGGATGGTGCTGCTCGATTGGCTCCGTCCAGGCGGTCTCCGGCCCGCTCCCAGGGTCATTGCCAGCCTCGTCTTGGGTTTCGGTGGTTTGGTTCTATTAGTAGGTCCAGCGCATCTGGGTGGCTCGGAACGCGTCGATCCGACCGGCGCCGGAATTCTGGTCATTGCCTCCTTCGCGTGGGCTTGGGGGTCCATCTATTCGAAGCACAACGACCTTCCGAGCTCACCCATGCTTGGCGTGGCGATGCAGAGCCTCGCGGGCGGCACGGGGCTCTGGATTGCCGGCCTGGTGGCGGGCGAAGGCGGCCAACTACACCTCGCGGCAATTTCGCACCGTTCCTGGATTGCTGTTGCCTATCTCCTGGTGTTCGGTTCGGGCATCGGCTTTACGGCTTACGTCTACCTCCTGAAGAAGAGCTCCGCAGCGCGCGTGGGGACTTACGCGTTCGTCAATCCCGTGGTAGCGCTATTTCTCGGCTGGGTGGGAGCAGGCGAAGCAATCACCCTGCGGACGGCCCTAGCTGCGGCCGTCATTCTCACCGCCGTTCTTCTCGTGATTACAGCGCCGCATAAGAATGCCATCGAGGCCGCTGAAGTGCTGCCCAACCCCGGCGAAGCTTAGGCAAGGCTCTAGACTGCTTCCCGGGCGCTTGCTGAGCTGCGGTCATTAAATCCACTTTGCCGCGCCTTTCCGGATAGATTTGATTTGCCACGCTGCGCTATTTTCATACCATGGAGACAATGCACAATTCGAACGCAGAAGTAACCAGGGAAGTCTCGCCGCGTAAAGCCGCCCAATACTGGCGCGCGACGCTGGCGCGCGATGCGCGAGCCGACGGCACATTCGTGCTGGCCGTGCGCTCGACGCACATTTATTGCCGGCCATCTTGCCCAGCGCGCCGTCCGTTGCGGCGCAATGTCATTTTCTTTCGCACGCGCGAAGAAGCGGAAAAACAAGGTTATCGCGCTTGCCTTCGTTGTCGGCCAAATGAAACGGCGGCCTCGGCAGCGCTGGTTGCGCGCGCGTCCAAGATTCTTGCGCAATCCCACGAAGAGGGCGTGCGACTTTCGGAACTCGCGCGGGAGCTCCATTCGAATGCCGGAACACTTCGCCGCGCCTTCCGTCAAGTTACCGGCCTGGCGCCGCGCGAACTGGCCGAAGCTTTGCGTGTGAAGCGCTTCAAGAATTTGCTTCGCGCGGGGAAGAACATCACGGACGCGCTCTATGAAACCGGTTACGGCTCATCCAGCCGGGTCTATGAACGCAGCAACGCGCAACTGGGAATGACACCTGCAACTTATCGAAAGGGAGGAAAGGGTATGAAAATCGAATACACGATTGCGAAGTCACCACTCGGGAAGGTACTTGTCGCCGCCACGGAACGCGGGGTGTCCGCGGTCTATCTGGGCGACGCGCAAAATAAACTCGTCGCGGAGTTGCGCGAGGAATATCCGCACGCGGAAATTGCGCCTGCTGCCGGCAGCGTGCAGCGCTGGGTCCGTGAAATCGTCCAGCGGATGGAAGGCAAGCCCGCGCAGGTGGAGCTCCCGCTAGATCTGCAAGCCACGGCCTTTCAACGCCGCGTGTGGCAAGAACTGCAGCGCATTCCGCGTGGCGCTACGCGCACGTATTCGCAGGTGGCTCGCGCTCTTGGACGTCCAAAGGCCGTTCGCGCCGTGGCTCGCGCCTGCGCAAGCAACCCGGTTTCGGTCGTGGTTCCCTGCCACAGGGTTATCCGTGAGGATGGAAGCCTCGCAGGTTATCGCTGGGGCCTTTCGCGCAAGGCACAGCTGCTTGCAACCGAACGAGCTTCAGCCCAATGAAGGACAACTGGCCGCAATCTGTTTGTGTGGGGACTGAATTTGCGCTTGGGCATTAACCCAGCCCTAGTGCGCGTTTTCACCAGTTATGAATCGCCAGCTACGTTTATGCGCGCGGCTTTTCCCGGCTCGCGTCTTTGGGCCAATCCTGCTTGAACTTTGCTTCGCTGATCTTGAGATTCTTCATCACGTTGGTGTAGTGGAACAAAATGTAGTCGCCGGAGCCGGTCTCATAGAATTTCTGCTGAATCGGCAGCCAGGAAGCCTCGTCGATCCACATCTGAATACGCGTAATCTGGGTGCGAACCTGATCGGATTTCGGGGTCAGCTCCACAACAACCGCTTTCTTGTGGTCCAGATCTTGTTCGCCGGTGACGGTGACCAAGTAGCTTTTTTTCAAGTCATCACTCTTTGTACCGAAGCCGAGCCGCACGTACTGATCCACCATCGCGCGATTCTTGCCGAGGTCGTATTCTTCCACGCGATTCATTTTGGGGTTGTAGAGGAACAAGGAGTCGCCCGTGCGTAAAATCGTTCGCGGCTCGGGCTTGGTAATGTCGATTCGCATTTTCTGATCGTGCCGGACGAAAATCTGACCCGTTTCCGTCGATGTGTCGTTCACCACGGCCGTGAATTTCACGTTCTCAAGATCCGCGGTGAGGCTGCGAAAATCCTTCGCGGACTTGTCCATCATCGCGAGGACACCCTCGGTAGTCCACTTCGCGCCAGTTTGCGCGGTACCGGCACCTACCGTGAAAGCGCTCGCGGCAATTTCCAATATCAGTAGAACAAAACGCCTATGTATCAAGAGAAGCCCCTGTTGTGTCCGAATCGTGCGGCTGGCTACGTTCTTCCAAATCTAAGTATATACATAGAGATGCGCGAAGCATGACCAAAGTTACCCCGCGGCCCTTACTTGCGCCCTGCCGATTGGCTCCTAGCGGTGGATATCCACGTAGTAGGCGATCACCGTGCCTTGCTCGTCGCGCTCCGCCTCGATCTTGGCGATCGTGAAGCGCGCGTTACGAAGTTCAGGGAGGGACTTCTTCAACGCGTTGTGCAATTCATTCTCCAGAGCCGGAGTTTGTTCGGGAGGCGCGAGAATCCGCGCATCGACGCGGTAGGTCTTGCTCTCGCCCACCTCTTTGAGCAGCACCACCCGCCCCGGAGAATTGGCTGGGAGGCCCATCTGAGGCTCGTCGTGAAACCAGCCCCGTGGGGTCGCCAATACAAACACCAGGATGAGGATCACAGCGGCGTCGTATTGCCACGTGCCGCGCTCGTAGGCCCAGAAAAACGTCTTCGACAGAATCTGTCCGAGACGAGCCATTTTAGTCCACCGGTACTCCGTCAACAATCACGCCATCGCGCATATGCACCACGCGGTCAAAATACGCCGTGGCTTCAGGATTATGCGTGATCATGACAACAGTCTGCCCCAAGTCTTTGTTGAGCTGCCGAAGCATTTGCAGCACGACTTCGGAATTCTTTGAATCCAAATTGCCCGTTGGCTCGTCGGCCAGCAGAATTTTTGGTTCATTGATAATCGCACGAGCGATCGCCACGCGTTGTTGCTCGCCGCCGGAAAGTTCCGAAGGCTTATGCTGCAGGCGCCCGGCGAGACCGAGCAGGTTCGTGACCACGTCGAAACGGTGAGGGTCAAAACCGTCGCCGTGAATGAATTGCGCAATCGCGATATTGCCTTTCGCGGTCAGAGTCGGCAGCAAATTGAACCGCTGGAAAACAAACCCGATCTTGCTCCGCCGCAATTTGGTGCGTTCGGCGTCACTCATGGCCGTTAACTCGTTGCCGTCCACGAGCACGCTGCCCTTGGACGCCTTCGCCAGTCCGCCAATTACGTAGAGCAGAGAGGATTTCCCGCAACCTGACGGCCCCATCACGGCAACGGATTCACCGTGCGCCACTGCGAAGTTCACGCCGCGAAGGGCGGGAACGTCCACTTTCCCAGCGCGGTAGAGTTTCCACAAATTTTCTGTTTTAAGTATCGGCTCCAAGCTCTTTTTTCCCGGGACAATCAGCCCTTCGGCAGGTGTTCGTATTGTAGCTGCGATTCCCATCTCTGCCTAGCCGCGGCGTCAGCCCCCGGCGTTTCGCTCCCTGTCATCGCTTTGATTGTTCGTTTCTACGCGGCCCTGCGCACTCGTGCTGTTCTCAATCGTAGGAAAGCGCTTCGACCGCGTCCTTGCGGCTGGCCATCCACGCTGGATAGCTGGCGCCGAGAATCGCTCCGACTAGCGCAATACCCGCGGCACGAAGAATCCAAACTGTCGTTATGAGAATGGACAAAGTAGGGAACCCGACGAGAAATGCAGCGCGCACCGCATAGCTCAGACCGACCCCCGCCACAATTCCCATCAAGCAAAGACCCGCTGACTCCGTCAGGAGCGCCCGCACGATGAACACGCGGCCCGCTCCGAGCGATTTCAAAACGCCGATGTCGCGGGTTCGCTCGATCACCGTGGTGTACATCGTCAAAAAAATCACCAGCAACCCAATCGCAACAGCCAAAGCTATCATCGCGCTGATGAACGACTGCAATCCGGGAATGTTTGTCGAGGTCATCAACGACAACATCGCACTCACTGGACGGACCGTGTAGCCCGGCAAGAGGTGCCGAATCTCGTCCATAACATCTTCCGTGTGCTCGGGGCGCGTGCACTTCAGCCAAAAAATAGAGGCTTTATCGGGCGCGCCGACCAGATCCTGAAGCGTTGCCAGAGGAACGAATAATCGCGCGCCTTTTCCGTGCTCGATAATCGCAGCCACATGCCAGTCGTGGTTCAAGAGTTTATAGGTATCGCCGACTTTGATGTGTTTCGCGGCAGCCGCCAGATCGTCGACCAGCAGGTCATCCGCACCCTCCATGTCATGTCCTTGCAGAAATACAAAACCTCCGGACACCGCGCGGAAGCTTTCCGCATCGATCCC
>JBGPLB010000207.1:0-8870 GCA_041486245.1 Candidatus Acidiferrum sp. | reverse complement strand
CCGCTATGGTGTGCGGATCATGCCACGCAATTGTATCCCGCTCTTCTCACGATTTGCAGGGATACACGTTCGGTTTACAACCTGATTTAATTCAGGATTCGGGCGGATTCTGTCAGATCGTATCGAGTCAAAGCGAAAACAACTCCAGTAGTGCGTCTCAGGGCCGCGTGTTCACTCCGCGGCCCTTTTTTATTTCCTGTTATATTTCGGCGCTAAGTTGCAGTCGTAGAGGGGCGGCCAGCGCTACTAATGGCGGCTCTTTTGAGAGCGTCTCTGAGGAAGCGTCGCGCGGAACCCTGCTTTCGGAATTTTTGCGGAAACGACGTTTCCAGCGACAACCGGATGAAGTGTTATTTCCAGCTCAGAGTATTCCGTTCCTCTGGAGTCCGTCCGCTCCTCAAGTACAAGCGACCTTCCGAATTCCTTGTAATCGGTGTTGCAATTAAACGAATCTTCGTTCTCATCCCAATCGGTCCCTGTTGTGAAATAGGCTCGATAAATTCCTGGATTTAATCTCCGGAAACTGTAGCGATTATGATTCCTAACGTAGACGCTCCGGACTGTCTCGTGAGAATCCGAATCAACAAGATTGACCACAGCGTCAAACTCAGTGCCATTGATAATCCTCAGCACGCCGTGTCCCTTCGCGCTAGCTTCCTCGCCAAGCAAAAAGCCGTTCGCCAAGCGCCTGGCGCTTCGCTCGTCGCAATCTTGAGCGGTCGGCATCGACGACGAATCCGAGTCGGGAATTGACGATGGAGTTGGAGCTACTTCCTGTGATTTTGCCGCAGGGGATTCATTAATCTTGGCAACCGCTTGCGAAGATGACTTATTGCTAAAGAATTCGACGCCCACGGTCGCAACGATTGCCGCCAGGACGAGCGATGACAAGACGATCCAAAGCTTCCACGTCAGACGACCGAAAATTGCGGGCACCCGAGACAAGTTTGTACGATTCTTCGCGGGGACCACGTCTGGCGCTTTTGTGGTCTCAACATCGATAGCGCTTGAACGAGGGCCTTGTCTAGGGGGCAAAGCAATCAAGACAGGGACGCCGCAACCAGCACATCTAAGCCTCTTTCCTAAGTGCTCGGGAGAGGCGTGGTGCACCGTACCGCATGTTGTACATTCCACGTCAATCATCGTTCGCCGAACTTATCGCGCGAGCCCTTGATTAGTCAATATGTCGAGTGCCGCAGGCATGGCTCTTAGGGTCGGTATTTCTTCTGCTCGACTTCTTGATCGCTCGTGTCGCGTGCCTGCCGCCGCGGACAGTACTATAAAGGGAATTCTATGTCTCGTAAAAATCGCTTGACTTTAGGCCAGTCCGCAGTTATCTTTAATCCGTACGACTCCCCGGCAAACCAATGCCGGTTTGGGCAATCTATATGATTGCCCTTCTTTTTTGTGCCGCGCATGGCCGACCGCACCATTGTCTACGTAGATGGCTTTAATCTCTATTACGGTGCTGTCCGCGGTGGGGCCCACAAGTGGCTGAATTTGCAGCGATTCTTCAGCCTACTCAGACCCCACGACAGCATTCTTCAAATTCACTATTTCACCGCGCTTGTTGATGGGCCCACCCGGCCGAATCAAGAGGTCTACCTTCGAGCCTTAGGGACTTTGCCAAAAGTGAATATCGTTCTCGGAAAATTCAAGAAAAAGCAGATACGATGCTCCAACACTACTTGCACATTCACCGGGGACCGGTTTTTCCAAGTTCCTGAAGAAAAAAGAACGGACGTAAATATTGCCGTTTTCCTGCTGGATGACGCTTATCAGTACAAATGCGACCACTCCATTGTGGTCAGCGGCGATTCGGATCTCGTTCCAGCAATCGGTCTGCTGAAAACTCGGTTTCCCAAAAAGCGCGTCACCGTCTATGTGCCATCCAGAAATCCCAAGCGCGGGGCCGCCGTCGAACTCCGTTCCGCAGCGGATAAAAGTCGCACTCTGCCGCTGAATCTCTTGCCACTCGCGCAGTTTTCTGCCTCGTTTCCTGATGGTGCTGGAGGCGTTATAACAAAACCCGCAACGTGGTAGCCAAGTGCCCGGGGTTCGGGTTTCTTATTGAGATCCGCGTCGGCCTGAAATCGAATCTTCACTTGCGTGCTGCAGGGAGGTGCCGGCGGGCTTCCTCTAATTTTTTGAAGAGACCAGGATTCGCTTCGCGCGTCTGTTTGCGCAGAAGTTCAAACTCGCGGTCATTAGTTGCGAGCGTCGCATCGATCTCAGCGTGATTCGCCAAATAAAAAGCGATGGCGCCGTACACTTCTTCCAAACTCAGCACTGGAAAGGACTGAGCGATGCTTTCCGGGGGCGCTCCAGGCAAAAATGCATAAACAACGGAATCTAGCGACACACGCGTATCGGCAACCCAATACGAGCCATCTCGCTTCTCGATGCAGTCTCTCGCCATTAGAAACTTTCACGGACGACGCCAGGTTTTATGCTCCGCAAGCATCGCGTCCGTTTGCCGGTTCACCGAACCCCAAAACTCATCTTCCCCGAGTTGCTCCGACGCCAGCCCTTGCGCGAGCAAAGTGTCCAGCTCTTCCTGCGTTCCGGCAAAACCCGGCACAGTGCGCTGTTCGACGGCCGTCAAAGCTGCCTCCACAACTTCCTCAAGCGACCCGTAGCCGCCACGCGTATCACAGCCTGAATTCGCCGCTCCTGCTCCGGTGTGAGATGAATTGTCATACCTAAATTCTACGCCTCTTCCATGCTGGCCGGAATGCTTGTTTGCCGCCCCTACTTCTCGACCGTCCGATTCGAGAATTGCGCTACCCCATTATCGTCCGGCCCGGGCTTCCGAGCCGGCGCGGAATCAACCCTGCTCAGCAACCCCGGTGCTACGTTCCAGTTTTCCCCGGCATCGGTGACCACCGTGACCGTCTTCTTGTTGTAACGAGTCAGCGTTCCGAACACGACGCCTCTTCCGTCGGGATGGAATTTCACTCTTTCGCCGATGCGAAAATCCAGCATCGCGCTATGCGAACGCATTTGATGAAGGAATCTGAGCCGAGCCACAACCTTGTGGTTCAACTCAATAAGTTCTTCTTCGGAAAGCGAATCAATATCAATGTGGCGCATCGTGGTTTGTCGTTCACCATGATGGTCATATTGCATCGGAAACTGGGAGTTTGGCAACCGGATTTGGTTTCTGATCCGGCGCTGATCTTATGATCAGTCCACGATTCGCCGCTTTCGGTTTAGTTTTGCTTTGACTGTCTTCCGTTGCGAACCTAAAATTTAATAGCGCTTGTCTTCCGCAGAGGAAAGGCCCAGCCCATGTCTCGATTTCTTGCCGTGCTCTTGTGTGTCGCCAGTCTGTTCGCCACTGCTGCTCCTGCGCAGGTTTCGACTTCCGCCATTGACCCCCTCCGGGTCCTGCCAGGAACGATTTTGGCCTTTCACCTGCAAACCCGTCTTCGCCATTCTGAAGGAGATCCGCTCGACGTCCTTCCCCAGGGAACCGTCCTGCACGTAAAAATTCTCAGCGCCATCGATTCGAGCGTCGATCGCGACGGCAGCCAGTTTCGCGGCTCGGTCGTATCGGATCTCGCCATTGGAGACGGCGTCGTCATCCACTCCGATGCGGAAGTCCGAGGCCTCCTCGTTCTTCTCCGGAGCAGAAATCACCCTGACGGTTTCCGCTATGAACTCTTGCTCACGCAGCTCACCGACGGCGGCAAATCTTATCCCCTCACTGCATCTCTAAGTACTTCCGTTTCCGATGCCGGCTCTCAAGCTCCTCCCGTCCCGAAAGCTGAAACGAAAGCATTGCCCAAACCAATCGCATCGAGCAATACCAGGTTTCCTGCAGGTTCCTCTGAAAAATTCCCTAACTAGATTATTTACGCTCCGGGAAGAGATTTCCGGTCCTGGTACTAGTAAGCATGGCGCTTTTAGCTCGCCATTTCTCACCGTAAGTTGTTAACGTGATTGGAGTTTTCAGATTTCTAGCCGAATGTGCCACTCTGGCACTCTTGCTGCTCCACTCCATTGGCTCAGCCCAAAATCCGTGGAGGGTTTAGCAATGAAAAATGCATCGCGATTTGGTTTTTCCACTCTGGCGGCTCTGGTTCTCGTAGCGGGAGCTTTGGCATTGCCGCCGGCCAACACTCATCAAACTCAGGCAGGTCAGCAACCTGCCGCACAGACGCAATCTGTGTCCGGTAAGATTGCCTCAGTTGAGAAGAATTCCTTCACTCTCACACTCGCTTCGGCATCCTCCGTTTCGCAGGATCAGCAACCGCAGCCCCGCCCTTCCAAGACTATGTCCTTCATGATTGACAAGAACACGACAGTCGAGGGCAGCCTCAAGGTCGGCTCCAATGCGGATGTCACCTACCGCCAGGACAATGGCGCCAACATCGCCATCAGCGTCCGCGTCACTCCCTGAGCCACATTTACGCAAGTTCAGCTTGTCTTGAGACCCTTTGAAGAAATTCTTCCTGTTTCCGTTCGGAGGGTCTCAAGCCAAGTGTGACGGTCCAGGACAGGTGTTGTAGCACGTCTCGCGGGAATCCGCGGTTAGATGATCGCTTTTCTAATGTACCTGCTGCCCGTGTGCTCTCTCATGCTTTCCTTTTGTTTTCAGCGTGGAGCCCCGCTGCGCGTGCCTGGTACCCCAGCCCTCGATTTTACGTCTGGGTCATTCTTTTTCTTGATCGGTTTGCGTGTCGAGTGAGACCTTCCCCAAGTGGTCATGATCCCGGCGAAACCTCATCCTTTGGTTTCCATAATATCCGCGCCGTCTTCCCTGGATGCGCCGCCTCATTCCTCAGCAACCACTCGAACTCTACTTCGACAGGAACTTTCAGCGCCTTCGCTAAACGGAATGTGTTGCTCCACGCGTGTTCCGCGTCCACATTCTGAATGCATGCATTAATTTCGGCAACGTACCGATAACCTGCCTTGGCCCGGTCTGAACTCGCTCGGCCAAGGATCATCTTCGCTGTACTGATCCGCCGCACCGCTTCCACCGAGCCCATGCGCCTAACTGCCTCAATATGAGCAACATGCACCAAACTATTCCACCCATCCGCCTTCCGCCCCGCGAAGTCGGCTTCAATAACCCTTGTGTGTCTCAGGCTAGGGGGCGCAGTGGCTTTAAATTCGCGCTGGGGACCCCGGTTTTCGTTCGCCCGCGATTGCTCACCTATCGCGCTGACTTGCGCCGTCTGCGCTTCGTAATGGCTCAACAATCGCTCCAGCACCGTAACCGGCGTGTCCACCAGCGGCACCGCCAGCTTCTGCAGCTTCGCGAACAGCGACTCGGATATCTCAATCGTGGGCATGCCGATTCACTCTATCATTCTATGACAGAATGATAGAATGATATAAATTCGTCAAGCCCACCACCTGCGCCGCAGGCTCAGCGCTCATTGCAAAACTTCCTCCGATTCCTTTCGAGTTCGACCGCGCAAACCGGATAGAAACTCAGCCCATACTTGCTGAACAATGCCTGACACGGAGAGCAGCCAACTGCCGCTCTAAATCATCGACGAGACGCGAGGACAAAAATCATGCAAACCATTCGCATTGTGGCTATCCAAACTGAAGTGGCGGAGGCCGTCCGCTCTACGATGCGCGCGCCTGTGTACGGCTTCCCCGCGCATTTGGAAGTTGCCACAGACGCTGCACCCTGCCGCCACTGCCTTCACTTGATCGAACCAGGAGACACCCAAAGAATCCTTTTCACCTACGACCGTTTTTCAGGCATCGAATCGCGGCCGCAACCAGGCCCGGTCTATGTTCACGCCGACCCTTGCCCGCGTTACGCAGAAAATGCTGGTTTCCCAGAGGAGTTGAGAAATAGCCCGCGCACTCTGGAAGGCTACGCTGGAGGCCGCTGCCTTGTGGCTCAGGAGTATGTGACGGATGGCGAGTTTGAGCCTGCAATCGAACGGCTTTTCTCTCATCCGCAAATAGACTACTTGCAAGTGCAAAGCACAACTGCCGGCTGTTTTACCTTCCGCATCGAGCGTGCCACGGAATTGGTCAAGTCTTCCCGCTGAACCCAACTCCGCAGGCGCAACACAACAATTCGACAAAGGCACCTAGCCGGGCGGCGCATTGCAAACCGCAATTCTTGGGAGTACGCTTTGCCGAGCTTCACCTCGTCACTCCCCTCGTCGGCTTCGTGCGGCAGGGCCATTCACCGGGGAGCTTGCAGCATCTCAATTTTGGGAGCACGCACATGTCATCGGAATCCAAAGACATCGTTCGGCGCCTCTACGAAGAAGTCTGGAACAAACGCCGCTTTGACGTCGTCAACGAACTGATCTCTCCGAGCCATGCTATCAACGACCCACATCTCGCCGGCTCGGCCGTTGGCCCTGACGCCTACAAACGCGTGGTCATCCAATTTATCGCCGCCTTCCCCGACCTGCAATTCACTGTGGAAGACTACATCTCCGAAAACGATAAGGTCGTCGTCTCATGGGTCATTTCCGGCACTCACAAGAGAGAGTTCCGTGGAATTTCCGCGACCAACAAGAAGTTCACTCTTGAGGGGATCACCATCAACCACGTCACGAATGGCAAGATTATGGAATCTTTCCTCAGCATCGATTATCTCGGCATGCTTCAACAACTCGGCGTCGCTCCTGCCTTCGGCCAACTCGCGAGCGTGGCCGCCCGCTGATCTCGCTCCGGGAACTCAGACCCCCCATCTTTACTTCCGGCTCATCCCGATTATCAACCGCACGCGCCCTCAGTTGAACAGCTGGCAGTTCCGACCCTCTTCGCACACCGGCTGTCTCAATTTGGGATGGAAATCGTGTGCTACCCATCACATTTCTTGGTATCTCGCATCACAGCGGCGAAATCCAGACCATTTGAAAATGACTTCGTTATAAAAAGTATTCGATCTTCCGGAAAGAACCTCAATGGCCCAGGAATTCGGATATCAGAGCAGGGATGCTCAGCAGCTCAGACGGCAATCCCTGACCTGTCCTCGAGCCTCCTGAGGTTCGGTTGGAGTTACTGCTATGGCCTTGGCTTCCATGATGCACCAACTAATCGAAGCACCTGTCCCCGTTCAGTGGGATCCTCGAAAAGCAGCTGGAAAAGCCGCTGCTACGGTTGAGTTTCCAGAAATCACCCCCTATGTCGCCCAGTTCGATCTGTCGCAATCGTTGCTCGAAGCAAACCAGATGAAGCGTCCGCGCCGTTTCGTGGACGTCTTGATTGCCATTGTCCTGCACGTAGTCGTCCTCGGCACGCCGATTTTCCTCTCGCTCTGGTTCACGAATACACTTGATCTGAGGTCGTATACGCAGACCATGCTGGTTGGTCCTCCACCGCCTCCGCCTCCTCCACCAGCACCATCCGTGGTGAAGGCCGCGGTCGCCCCGCGCCGAGTATTTATCGACAACGGTAAATTGCTCGCGCCTTCCGCTATTCCCAAACAGGTGGCCATGCTCAAGGAGGCGCCGCTTCCAGACGCCAATGGATTCGGAGTTGAAGGCGGGGTGCCGGGTGGGGTTCCCGGCGGCCAAATGGGAGGAGTCATCGGCGGCATCTTAGGCGGGGTTGGCAGCTCGGCTCCCCCGCCGCCAACATCAGTCAAATCGAAGGCTCCCATACGTGTCGGAGGCCGCGTTCAAGCGCCACGACCAATTTATACTCCAGCTCCCGATTTTCCCTCTATTGCCAGAAGTGCGCGGATCCAAGGGATCGTTGTCATCTCCGCGATTCTCGATGAGCAAGGCGAGGTCGTGCAGATGAAGGTTATTTCCGGCCCAGTGTTGCTTTACAAAGCAGCGCTGGATGCCGTTGCCAAATGGAAGTATCAACCCACTACCCTGAACGGCGAGCCTATCTCTGTTGAGATGAATATCAACGTCATGTTCCAATTGACGCAATAAAGTGCGCTAGAACACTCTCCCGGCGATGGATCCTGTGGCTGCGAGCATATGAACAAGGCATGGTCCTTTGCTCTCATCCGTCTGACTCAAGGGCAGAATTTCTGAGCCCAGCATCGTTCGCCCGGCCGACAGACGGCTTCCGCTGATCTGAAATCGAAAGAAAAGGCTTCCACGTTTTTGCGCTTGGCTCCTGCGCCGCGCAGATGACTTGATTGTATTCCACGCCCGGTCAGCTATAACTAACAGAACAAACCTGTACTTCGGTTCAATTTCTTCAACCAGAAGCAACTCTAGACTAGTTGTATGACCAAAGCTTCCAAGGGTGCTGCTGCTTTTCTGGTGTGTTTTGGGCTGATATTTCTCGTGCCCGGCCTGCTTTCCTTGGCTACATTCCTGGCCCGGAACCATGACACTGGCGCTAGAGGCACGATTGCCGGCGCCGCGATCGCTCTGCTTATCTCTGCGATTGGCGCTGGTTTTGTTTTTGCGGCGTGGTTCGGCTACGGCCGCTTAAAGAAGCAGGCTGCGGTTGAAGAGGCAAATCCCGCGTCACCCTGGCTGTGGCGCACGGATTGGGCTAACCGCAGGGCGGAAAGCCAACGCAAGAACAGCGAAATCACAGCCTGGGTAGTTTGTATCTTCTGCAATCTGGTGCTTATTCCGATCGCCGTCAATGTGGTGCCTCAACTCGCCCGCCGCAATGATCCGCGCGCATTCCTGGTTCTGGGGTTTTGTCTCATTGGCGCAATTCCTTTCGTCGCGGCGTTGCGCGCCACACTTCGCCATCGACGGTTCGGCAATACTTACTTCGAGCTATACTCGCTGCCGTTTTCTCCAGGCGGCCGGCTAGCCGGAAGGATTCATCTCAAACTCGACGCAGACGCGGCGCACGGCATCGACCTTCGCCTCTCTTGTGTTCGCAGGACGATTACCGGCTCGGGCAACAACCGCTCCACGGTGCAAACCGTTCTCTGGCAAACCGATCAGAACGTG
>JBGPLB010000206.1:0-8925 GCA_041486245.1 Candidatus Acidiferrum sp. | reverse complement strand
TGGTGCCCGGGGTGGGAGTCGAACCCACATGAGGAAAAATCCCCGGAGGATTTTAAGTCCTCAGCGTCTGCCATTCCGCCACCCGGGCCATGGCACTACAAATCTAGCGAACTCAAACACCTTCTGCAATGCCGACCTCGTGGTCTGCTCGTCGCTTGATCGGTCCAGCGAGAGTAGCGGTGTCGATTAGACTGCGCACTCGAATATCCGAGCCGCGCTCACCCGGCCATCACGATTCGACTTGCGAAAGCCGCCGACGCGTTAGCCGAAGCCCCGGCCTACGTGAAGAGCCAAAGTTTGGAGCATTCAGGTCAGCCGCTTGGGGAAAAACAGGAAGCGTATAATAACCATCCATCCACCGGTGGTCGTGAATACAGAAGAAGTCTATGCGGGAGAAGCAAGGACCTGTTTCGCTCCCCGCCGCTTGCCGAGGAGACGCGCGAATGAAAAGCACCCTTCAAAAGCCTCGAGGCCCCCTGACTCATCGCGTCTTGATCGGGTTCTTCACCCTTGTCCTCTCGCTGTTGGCCTACTGGCTGCTGGACTTCCTAATGAGCGATATTGATTCGCTGCCGGGCCCCCAGCTCCAAGAACTGGAAGCTCGTGTTCTCGATAAGTCACTCCTCGAGCGGGAAAAAAGCGCCAACCAGGAACTGGCGCAGATTGAGCGGCGGCGCCAGGACCTGGTTGCGCGCCAGGCATCTCTGCAGGCGAGTACAAATGGCTCGCGGGAGACCATGAACCAATTGTTGGAGATTCAGCGCCTCGAACTACAGAAGGGGGCGACAACCAGCGAAGCGGAGGCCAAGGCTCTTACGGACAGCAAGCACCTGTTTCTCTCCAATCAGGCCAAGTACCAGGATTTGAACGATGTACTTGAGAATTTGAGAGAACGAGCCCAAGCGATCCAGGAAAAAAACAGCGGAGTTCGCGCCCAGCTTGAAGATCAGAGGGCGGAGGCTAACCGCCAGTATGTGGGTCTGATAAAGCGCCATGAATGGAGGAAGGCGTCGCTAAAGCTTCTCGTTCTGATTCCTTTGCTGGTGGTTGCATTTTATTTTTTCCGTGTCAAGCGGAGATCCATGCTGGCGCCAATTATCTACGCAACGGGCGCGGCGCTGGTCCTGAAGTCGTTTGAGGTTCTTCACCAATATTTTCCTTCCCGATACTTCAAATACATTCTCATCGCCATCGCTATCGCACTGGTGGTGCAGGTGCTTCTGTATTTGCTGCGCATGGTCGTGTCGCCCAAGAAGGAATTCTTGTTGAAGCAATTCAGAGAGGCCTACGAGAGATTTGTATGTCCCGTCTGCGAATACCCGATCCGCAGGGGACCTCTTCGCTACGCCTTTTGGACCAAACGTACTATTCGAAGGCTGGTTCTCCCGGAACCCTCGGGACATGTAGGCGATGACCCTTACACGTGTCCGGCATGTGGCACAGGACTCTATGAGAAATGTCCGGTCTGCCAGGCGGTGCGGCATTCCCTGCTGCCGAATTGCGAGAAGTGCGGGGCGTCCAAAGAGATCACTGTTCCAGCCTGAGGCTTCATCGTTCAAGCCCGAGTGCTTTTCATGAATGCTTTGTAACTTGATTGACAAGCAGTGGTGGGCGCGGTAATTTTTCTTCCTCTCCTTTTGTGGCCGCCCGCCACTGAGGAGGATCCAGCAAGCTCGCACAGGATTTTCAAGAAGTTTCAAGAAGTGGTTCAACGCGCGAGCGAGCGTCCGCTTTCATTTTGGCGGAAAATCACTTCATCCGATCCGTAACCTGGTGCATCAAATCCAACGAAAGGTCCGCGGGAGCCCTTCTTGCCCGCCACAGGAGCCAATGTGAGCCAGCCGAAGAGTCAGCTAGACATGGAACAGCTGAGCGTCAACACCATCCGCACGCTGGCGATCGATGCCGTGCAACAGGCAAATTCCGGCCACCCAGGCGCTCCCATGGGCTTGGCACCAGTCGTCTACGAACTGTGGCAAAACTACTTGCGTTACGATCCCGCCGATCCCACCTGGCCTAATCGCGACCGCTTCGTTCTTTCTGCGGGCCACGCTTCCATGCTTCTCTACGCCACGCTCCACCTCGCAGGCGTGAAAGAAGCCTCCAAAGACGGCAAAATCCTGGATTCGCTTGCCGTCTCCATGGACGAAATCAAGCGTTTCCGGCAACTTGGCAGCAAGACTCCCGGGCATCCCGAATCTCACATCACCACCGGCGTCGAAACCACTACCGGCCCCCTCGGGCAGGGTGCGGGCAATAGCGTCGGAATGGCTATCGCCAGCAAATGGCTCGGAGCAAATTTCAACAAGCCCGGCTTCGAGATCTTTGACTTCAACGCATACACCGTTTGCGGAGATGGCGACCTCATGGAAGGTGTCTCCAGCGAAGCCGCTTCGCTTGCCGGCCATCTGAAGCTTTCCAACCTCTGCTGGATTTACGACAACAATCACGTCACGCTCGACGGTCCCGCGGATTGGTCCTTCAACGAAGACGTAATGACCCGCTTCATCGGTTATGGATGGAACGTAACGCGCGTCGCCGACGCCAACGATCTGGGAATGCTCGCTCGCGGTTACGATACCTTCCTGAAAACAAAAGATCGTCCGACGCTCATTGTCGTGGACAGCCACATCGGCTACGGCTCCCCGCACAAACAAGACACCTACGAAGCGCACGGCGAACCGCTCGGCGAAGCAGAAGTGAAATTGGTCAAAAAGAACTACGGTTGGCCTGAAGACGCGAAATTTCTGGTTCCTGATAGCGTCTACGACCAATTCAAGAATGGCATCGGCAAACGCGGCGCCGAAGCCCATTCCGCGTGGAACGCGAAATTCGCGGAGTACAAGAAACAGTTTCCCCAGCTCGCCGATCAACTGAACCGCATGCAGAACGGCCAGCTTCCCGATGGCTGGGATAAGAATCTCCCGTCCTTTCCGGCCGATCCAAAAGGCATGGCCACTCGCGAAAGCTCCGGCAAAACGCTGAACGCTCTGGCGGCGAACATTCCCTGGCTGGTTGGTGGCTCGGCGGACCTGGCTAAATCCAATAAGACCAATCTCACTTTTGACGGCGCAGGCGATTTTTTTCCGGACAGGTATCACGGTCGCAACATCCACTTCGGCGTGCGCGAACACGCCATGGGTGCCATTGTCAACGGCCTGACGTTGTCCAAGCTCCGCGCTTTCAGCGCCACCTTTTTCAATTTCAGCGACTATATGCGCCCGAGCATGCGTCTCGGCGCTCTGATGGAAATTCCAGCGTTGTACATTTTCACGCACGACTCGATTGGCGTTGGCGAAGACGGCCCAACGCATCAGCCCATCGAACAACTCGCCGCATATCGCGCGATGCCCAACATGCTCGTGCTGCGTCCCGGCGACGCCAACGAAGTCGTTGAAGCCTACAAAGTTGCCCTGCAGCACACACACGGCCCGTCAACGCTGGTCTTCACGCGCCAGGCCATTCCCACTTTCGATCGCACAAAATATTCGCCCGCATCCGGTGTGGCTAAAGGCGCCTATGTCCTCGCCGACGCCGCGAATGGAAAGCCGGACGTGATCTTGCTGGCCAGCGGAAGCGAGGTCGGCCTTTGTGCTTCCGCTTACGAAAAGTTGACCGCCGCCGGCATAAAAGCCCGCGTGGTCAGCATGCCCAGTTGGGAACTCTTCGAAAAGCAAGACGTTGCCTACAAAGAAAGCGTTTTGCCCTCGAACGTAACTGCACGCGTTTCCGTCGAAATGGAATCCGTTTTCGGATGGGACCGTTACGTCGGCCCCAAAGGCAAAATCATCGGTATGCGATCCTTTGGATCGTCAGCCCCGCTAAAGGATTTGCTCAAGAAATTCGGTTTCGAGGTCGAGAACGTCGTCGCCTCAGCCAAGGAAGTCCTCGGAAAGTGAGCCTTACATGAAGGTTGTGATTGGTTCGGACCACGCGGGCTTTCAACTCAAAAACGCCATGGGCGACTTGTTGCGATCGATGGGTAACGACGTGCTTGATGTCGGGGCTTTCAATGAGAACCCATCGGACTATCCCGATTTTGCCGAAGCCGTGGGCCGCGCCGTGCTCGATGGCAAGGCTGAACGGGGCGTGCTGGTTTGCGGGAGCGGCGTCGGCGCCAGCGTTGCCGCCAACAAACTCCCCGGCATTCGCGCGGGGATGTGCCACGATACTTACTCTGCGCATCAAGGAGTAGAGCACGACGATATCAACGTGCTTGTGCTCGGTTCGCGTGTTATCGGTGTGGCCCTCGCGCAAGACCTAGTGCGTGCTTTTTTAGGCGCGAAATTCTCCAACGAAGAGCGGCATGTGCGACGGCTTGGCAAGGTGAAGGCCCTCGAAGCGAAGTACTGCAAAGGCTCTTGACCCCTGGCAGCCCAGGCGAACGAGCGAGCGTCTGGTACACCGGCAAGGCTTGCCTCCGAGGAGTACAATAGAAATTCAGGAGATTTGTCGCGAGCGAGGAGAATTAGCATGACTACCACAATTCCAAGTGTCGGCGCAGCGCAAGGCACAAATCCGTTAAAGGCTCTGCTGTCTTACGGCCAATCCCCGTGGATGGACTATATCCGCAGAGACCTGCTGACTAGCGGCGAATTGAAAAGATACATCGACAATGACGGCCTCCGCGGCATGACTTCCAACCCCGCTATTTTCGAAAAAGCGATTGTCGGAAGCAATTTGTATGCCGATATTCTTACTTCGCCTGATACCAAGCACCTCAGCGCCAAGGGTGTCTTCGACAAAATCGCCATTCGCGACGTTCAAGAAGCTTGCGACATTTTCAGGCCAATCTATTCTCAGACGAATGGCCGCGACGGTTACGTCAGCCACGAAGTTTCCCCCGATCTCGCCAACGACACCAGGGCCACCATCGAAGAAGCTCGCCGCCTCTGGAAATTGGTCAATCGTCCAAATGTGATGATCAAGATTCCAGCCACGCCCGAAGGCATTCCCGCGATTCGCCAGACCCTCGAGGAGGGTCTGAACATCAATATCACTTTGCTCTTCGCGCAGTCCGCCTACGAGAAAGTCGCTGAAGCTTTCCTCGCTGCTCTGGAGACCCGCTCGGCCAAGAGCCAAGACATCAGCCGCATCGCCAGTGTTGCAAGTTTCTTCGTCAGCCGCATCGATACGCTGGTCGACAGCAAGGTAGACGAGAAGCTTAAATCCGCTACTGACTCCCAGCAAAAGGCGCTCCTTGAGAGCATTCGGGGGAAAATTGCCATCGCCAATGCCAAGCTTACCTACAAGAAATATCAGGAGCTTTTTGGCAACGCGCGCTGGAAAGCTCTGGCCTCCAAGGGTGCGCAGACACAACGTCTGTTGTGGGCTAGCACCAGCACCAAAAACCCCAAGTATCGCGACGTCCTCTATGTCGAAGAACTGATTGGCGCCGACACCGTGGACACCATTCCCCCGGCTACTTTCGATGCCTTCCGTGACCATGGCAAGCTCCGCGCCAGCTTGACGGAAGGCGTCGATGCCGCGCGCAAGACCATGGAAGATCTGGCCAAGGCCGGCATCTCCATGAAAGAAGTGACGGACAAACTCCTGCTGGACGGCGTCAATCTTTTCGCGGACGCCTTCAAAAAGCTTTTGGATGCAGCGGCTAAAAGCGCAGGAGTGAATGCGTGAGCCTGAATCGGCAAACCTACACTCTACCGGACAAAATCGCAGAGCATGTAAATGCGTCGCTTCAGGATTGGAAAAAGAACGGCAAAGTCCAGCGCCTTTGGCAGAAAGATGCCTCGCTGTGGACAGATGCTGACGAAGGCAAATGGCTGGGCTGGCTCGATATCACCGAGCAGCAAATCGAAGACGTAGACAAGTTGAAACAAATCGCCGCCGACATCAAGAAAGCGGCTTTCAAGAACGCTTTGCTCCTCGGAATGGGCGGCTCGAGTCTCTGTCCGGAAGTCCTCGGCATGACTTTTGGAAACGCCTCCGGCTATCCAGACCTTCACGTCTTGGATTCCACCGATCCTGCGCAGATCAAGTCAATTGAAGCGCAAGTGGACCTCGCCAGCACCATCTGCATCGTCTCGAGCAAATCCGGCAGCACTCTCGAGCCCAACATTTACAAACAATACTTTTTTCATCGCGTAAAAGCGAAGGTAGGTGAAAAGGAGGTAGGCAGCCGCTTTATTGCCATCACGGATCCCGGGTCGAAGATGCAACGTGTCGCGGAAAAGGACAAGTTCCGCAAAATCTTCATGGGAGTGCCGAGCATTGGCGGACGCTATTCGGCTCTTTCCAATTTCGGTATGGTGCCCGCCGCCATCATGGGCGTCGATGTTTTGAAGTTTCTGAAGAACACCAAACAAATGGTGGATGCTTGCGCCGCGGACGCGGATGCAGCCACAAATCCTGGCGTTGTCCTTGGAACCATCCTTGGAATCGCGGCGGATCATGGCCGCGACAAGCTTACGATTGTCACTTCGAAGGGAATTTTCGATCTTGGCGCTTGGCTCGAACAGCTGATCGCCGAATCCACCGGAAAATCCGGCAGGGGCATTATTCCCGTCGATCGTGAACGTCTTGCCAAACCAGACGCTTATGGGTCCGATCGCGTTTTCGCGCACCTGCGACTGGAGCCGGATCCGGACAAGGAACAGACCGCCGCTGTCGACGCTTTAGCAAAAGCCGGGCACCCGGTTGTCCGCATCGTCTTACCGGACGTCTACAACCTCGGTCAGGAGTTCTTCCGCTGGGAAATCGCTACAGCCGTGGCTGGCGCTCTGATCGGCATCAACGCCTTCAATCAGCCTGACGTCGAGGCCAGCAAGATGGAAACCCGCAAGTTGACTTCCGAATACGAATCGAGCGGCAAGCTGCCGCCCGAATCCCCATTCTTCACCGGCGATGGCTGCAAACTCTACGCCGATCGCCAGAATGCCGCCGCTCTCAAGGGTGCAACGACGCTCGCGGCCATTTTGAAGAAACACCTCGCGCGCATCAACTCCGGTGATTATTTTGCGGTGCTGGCCTACCTCACCATGAACGAAGCGAATGAGGAAGCGCTACAGGCCATCCGCCTCGCCGTCCGGGACAATAAAAAAGTGGCGTCGGTACTTGGCTTTGGGCCGCGCTTCCTTCACTCCACGGGACAAGCCTACAAGGGCGGTCCCAACTCTGGCGTTTTCCTGCAGATTACTTGCGACGACGCCGTTGACCTCCTCGTTCCTGGTCAGACTTACACTTTTGGCGTGGTAAAAGCCGCCCAGGCGCGCGGTGACTTTGCCGTTCTCGCGGAGCGTGACCGCCGTGCCTTGCGCGTCCATCTCGGCAAAGATGTCACGGCCGGACTGGCGAACTTGACGGACGCCGTTCATCAAGCGCTCTCTTAAAACTCAATCCGTCAATACCTATTCAAAAAGGACACAGGAGCAATCGCGATGCAACTTGGCATGATCGGGCTGGGAAGAATGGGCGCCAACATGGTGCGCCGCCTGCAAAACAGCGGGCACAAGTGCGTTGTATACGACCGCAGCCCAGACTCGGTCAAGCAGCTCGCGGGAGAGGGCGCGACGGGCGCGGCTTCGCTCGACGATTTCCTCAACAAACTGCAAAAGCCTCGCGCGATTTGGCTGATGGTGCCTGCGGCGGTCGTCGATGCGACGCTCCACGATCTAACCAGCAAGCTGGATTCTGGCGATATCGTGATCGACGGCGGAAACTCCTACTACATCGACGATATCCGCCGCGCCAAAGAGCTTTCTGCCAAGGGCATTCATTATTGCGACGTCGGCACCAGCGGCGGCGTCTGGGGCCTCGATCGTGGCTACTGCCAGATGATCGGCGGCGAACCGGACATCGTCAAGCGCCTCGACCCCATCTTCAAAACGCTTGCCCCCGGCCGCGGAAACGCTGATCGGACTCCTGGACGCGAAAAAGTTGGCGGGACTGCCGAAGAGGGCTACCTACACTGCGGCCCGTCCGGTGCCGGACATTTCGTGAAGATGGTGCACAATGGCATCGAATACGGCCTGATGGCCGCCTACGCCGAAGGGCTCAACATCCTTAAGCACGCCAACGCCGGAAAATCCCATCGCGAGACTGATGCAGAGACCACCCCGCTCCGCAATCCCGAACACTACCAATATGATTTCAATCTCGCGGACGTAACAGAAGTCTGGCGCCGCGGCAGCGTAATTGCCTCTTGGTTGCTTGACCTGACTGCCATCTCCTTGTTCGAACAGCCGACTCTCGAGCGCTTCTCTGGCCGCGTTTCGGATTCCGGCGAAGGCCGCTGGACCATCCTCGCCGCTATCGAATCCACGGCGCCCGCACCTGTTCTGACCGCGTCTCTCTTCGAGCGCTTCTCGTCGCGCGGCGAAGCCGATTTTGCGGCCAAGGTTTTGTCCGCCATGCGTTTTCAGTTCGGCGGTCACGTCGAGAAAAAGTCCGGACACTAGGACGATTTAGAGCAGACATCAGCTAATACAGGACAGACTCCATGAACCAAGACCACATCGAACCCGGTTCCCCCGCCTCCCCTTGCGTCATGGTGATTTTCGGGGTCAGCGGCGACCTCACCAAGCGCAAGCTCCTTCCTGCTTTGGCCAACCTCGCGCAGGAAGGCCTTCTTTCGAAGCAATTTGCCATCGTCGGTTTTGCGTTCGATCAGTTCACCACCGAATCCTTTCGCGCTCACCTCAGCGAAGATATCAAACAATTTGAAGAGCATCAGATTGACCCAAAGTTGTGGCAGTGGTTCCTCGACCGAATCTATTACGTGCAGGGCGATTTCAAAGATCCGGCTGCCTACCAGCGTCTCAAGGACCAGATCGCGGAGGCGGAGAAAAAGCATGGCACACAAGGCAACCTCTTCCACTACCTCGCCGTGTCTTTTAACTTTTTCTCGCTGATAGTCCAAAAGCTAGGCGAGATCGGCCTCACTAAGGAAGAAAACGGCAAGTGGAC
>JBGPLB010000205.1:0-8994 GCA_041486245.1 Candidatus Acidiferrum sp. | reverse complement strand
TGGAGGAAAAAACTCTGCAGCCTCTCGACAACCCTTTTGGCCCAAAAGTGTAACCTATGTCTCCGGTACGATCTGTCACCTATGTCTCCGGGCCGGACCAAATGAAACTGGCGCGCCCGGGGGGACTCGAACTCCCGACCTTCTGGTTCGTAGCCAGACGCTCTATCCAACTGAGCTACGGGCGCGCGGTTTAGCAATATTAACATACGGTACGCCGCTCATCCACCCGCGGCGAATCTCACTGAGAAATGGCCGCACGCGCCGCTCGTCCCGGAAACACCCCTTCCACAAGCTTTCCATCCTTCAATACCGCGACTCCATTCACGAACACAAACTGAATTCCCTGAGAATACTCAAGCGGGTCCTCATACGTTGCTTTGTCGATGACACGTTCTGGATCAAAAACCGTGACGTCCGCGTCAACTCCCGCCCGAATTCGCCCCTTGTCCTTGAAAGCAGGCGCCCGTTTCTCCAGCCGTTGTGCCGGCATCAGTGTCATTTTGCGTAGCGCGGTCATCAAATCGAGAGCCTTTTCCTCTCTCACATAATGCCCAAGCACTCGAGAAAATGTTCCCTGTCCTCGCGGATGCACTTTCGACCCCGTGATCGGCATCCCGTCGCTTGCGATCATCACCATGGGGTTCGCCACGGCCGTTCGCGCCGCCTCTTCCGGAATCGAGTGGATGATTGCGATTCCTCCCTTCTTCCGGTATCTCTCAAATGTTTCGGTCGTCAATCTCTCGCCCGTCTCCGCCCACTGCAAGTCCTTGTAGGTAATTCCCATATTCTCTTGCCAGCCGGGATCGAAAATCGCCGATTCCAGCGCGGTGCTTCCCGCAGTGTACGGATAGCACTCTGTCGTCACGTCAAGCCCATGCCGTTGCGCCCCTTCCACCATCGAGATCAGCTCCGGCGAGTACTTCAGTCCCATGCTGGTGATATGCACCACGTGAAGTGGAGCTCCAGTGGTGGCCGCTGCGGCAAGAACCTCCTCAAGCGCAGCCAGCCCCGTAGTGGGCTCTTTCAACCCGCCATACCGCAAGTGCACGTGCACCGATGCCTGGTATCGCGCCGCAATTTTGAACATCGCCACAATTTCCGAGTGCGTAGCTGCTGCCGTGTAATTCACTCCCATCCCTTCGGCCAGAGCGCCCTCGCGAAATCCTTTCTCCATGG
Organism: Candidatus Acidiferrum sp.; assembly: GCA_041486245.1. Lineage (GTDB taxonomy): Bacteria > Acidobacteriota > Terriglobia > Acidiferrales > UBA7541 > Acidiferrum. The sequence goes on along the minus strand of JBGPLB010000205.1, from coordinate 7,818 downwards.
CCGCGCTGAACTCTGCAAGCTCCTCCGAAGTTGCCGCGCGATGGGCCGCATCGCCTGTCGGCAGAAATGTGCCCGGATCGTGCATCACCTTCATGCGCACCGGTATATGTCCAATGCTCACTCCGAAATTGATCAGGGACTTCCCTTCCCGCTGCACGTACCAGCCGACTACATCAGCGGTGCCCCTTTCGAGCTCAAGCGATGTGGTCACCCCGTCATGAGCCTGGAATTGATAGTTTCTGGGCTCTTGCCCATGTTCGTGCATGTCGATGAATCCCGGAGCGACGACGAGCCCCTTCGCGTCCATCGTCGTCTTTCCCAACAAAGGATTCGCTGAAATCGCGCGAATCTTTCCCCCGCTTATCCCCACGTTTCGCACCGCATCCAGCCCCGATTCCGGGTCCATCACCCGCCCGTTCGCAATGACCACATCATATTTCTCTTCGTCAGCAGCGAGTGCTTTCCTCACTCCCCAGCTCAGCGCGATCCCCACAAAAACTGTCGCAATCGCTACTACCCCCATTCTTCGATATGCCATTCGCTGCATGTCTCGACACCCCCGCAAGTTTGCGGCGCTAAGTCTCTTTCCCCAACAGCTGGGTGTCAAAGGAAATCTGAGGATCGTGGATGGTGGCAGTGCTGCACGCACCGCGGCATGCTGGACGATTTACCTGTTGTTTTCCCAAAGGAAGTGTGGCACCCTTCCTGTTGGAAACCAAAATGGCGGTGCTATGAAGCAAAAAACGGACGTCCTGCAGGGCACGTTGGCGTTGATGGTTCTCAAGACTCTCGATGTGCTGGGTCCGCTTCACGGCTATGGACTCGCCCGGCGCATCGAGCAGATCAGCGGAGATCTGCTTGCCGTAAATCAAGGAACTCTGTATCCCGTGCTGTTGAAGCTCGAGCAAGAAGGCGCGATCGCGTCCGAATGGGGCGCCTCGGAGAATAATCGCAGGGCGCGCTTCTATCGGCTGACACGGGAAGGACGCAAGCAGCTCCAGGTCGAGACCCAAGATTGGGAACAAACAGCTGCGATCATCGGTCGGTTCTTCGAAGCCAAAGCGGAGGATTTGTCATGAAATCTCTGAGGCGGTTCCTCACTCGTCTCTTCAACTCGGCAGCACGGCGGGCCCAGGAAGAGCGATTGCGAGAAGAGATTGCGGAGCATATCGATCTGCAAACTGCCGAGAATCTTCGCGGCAGTCTGTCACCCGTTGAGGCACGGCGCCAAGCCATGCTGAAATTTGGCGGCGTGGAGGCCATGAAACAGGACTATCGGGCCGAGCGCGGCCTGCTCTTCATTGAGAACTTGCTCCGCGATGTGCGCTTCGGTTTCCGGATGTTGCGCAAGTCTCCCGGCTTTACCGCGGTTGCCATCGTGACCCTAGCCACCGCCATCGGGGCAAACGCTCTGGTCTTTAGCGCACTGAATGGCTTCATACTTCGCCCGCTGAACGTGCCCCAGCCGGAGAGCCTCTACGGGCTTCAGTTTGGCGAGGGAACCCGGGGCGCGCAGTCATATCCGAATTATTTGGATTTTCGGGATCGCAACCGCAGCTTCGATGGTTTAGCCGTCTATCACATGACCCGAGTGGGGTTGGACACCGGGGAATATCCAACTCGCGCGTGGCTGTTTGAGGTGAGCGGAAACTACTTCGACGTATTGCGGATGCAGCCGTATCTTGGCCGTTTCTTCCACTCCTCCGATGAGCATGGCGCCAACAGCGCTCCGTATATCGTGCTCAGCTATGCCTATTGGCACAGTCATTTTCAGGAAGACCCCGGCGTAGCGGGCCGCACAGTGAAATTGAACAAGCGCCCGTACACGGTCATCGGTGTAGCCCCGCCGGAGTTTCGCGGAACGTTTTTGCTGCTCTCTCCCGATTTCTATGTGCCGATGGTCAGCTTCGAGGACGAGAGCGCTCTGAACGCGCGCCGTGGGCGATGGATTTTCGAGACCATTGGACACTTGAAGGCCGGGGTAACTCCGGTGCAGGCCGCTGCGGATCTCAGTGCTATCGCCGACTACCTGCAAAAAAGCTATCCCAAAGACAACGGCAAAATGAACGTGTTACTGGCGCGCGCGGGTCTTTATGGCGATACGTTTGGGCGCCCGATACGCGCATTCGTTCTGGCGTTGACGCTGCTCGCGGGGTTGATTCTGCTCGCCGCTTGCGCCAACCTGGGAAGCCTGTTTGCCGCCCGTGCCGCCGATCGCTCCCGCGAAGTCGCGGTGCGGCTCGCGCTGGGCGCCAGCCGGATGCGCATTTTGCGGCAGCTCTTCACCGAGGCTCTGCTTATTTCCACGGCGGGAGGCACCCTGGGAATTTTGGGCGGCGCGATCCTGCTGCGACGGCTGGTTGCGTGGAATCCCTTCCCGCAATTTCCCACCAATGTGCCTTTGAATCCGGATGGTAATGTCTATGCAGTGGCTGCACTGCTCGCTTTCGTCAGTGGCATCCTCTTTGGGGCGGTGCCCGTCAAACAGGTGCTGCACACGGATCCCTACGAGATCGTGAAGTCGGGTTCGCTGACGAAGCCGGGACGGCGCATCACGTTCCGCGAAGTGTTGCTTGCCGTGCAGATTGCGATTTGCGCGGTGCTGGTGACGTCCTCCATGGTCGCCGTGCGCGGGCTCGTGCACTCGCTCCACAGCGATTTCGGTTTTGAACCGTGGAACGTGACCCTTGCGGACACGGATTTGGACATGGCGGGTTACGCCGCTGATGCTGTACCTGCGATGCAAAGGCGGATGATCGAGTCGATGCAGACGATTCCGGGAGTAAATGCGGTGGGACTCGCGAATTGTCCTCCGTTGGGGGGTTGCGGCAGCTCGAGAGCTTCGGTTTATTCCGACGAAACTTCGGATCTGGGCCCTTCCAATGTTGCCGCCTCGGCCATGACGTACCAGGTATCTCCAGAGTTCTTCGTCGCTGCGCAGACGCCTTTGCTGGCCGGAAGGGCGTTTACCTGGCATGAGGATAAGAACGCGCCGCGGGTGGCCGTGGTCAACGAAACGTTCGCTCGGAAGGTGATTGGCTCGGCGGCCACCAATGCCCTGGGGCGATATTACAAGGTGTCGAATGGAACGCGCATCCAAGTGGTAGGCATCGCAAAAGACGGAAAATATACGAGCCTCACCGAAGAGCCGCAGGCGGCGGCGTTTTTGCCCATACTGCAGGCGCCGTCCAGTGAGAGCTTCCTGGTTGTGCGTTCCGACCGCGAGCCGCAGCAATTGGCCGGGGCCATAAGGAGTAAGCTGCGCGAGCTCGATGCGGGTTTACCTACTTTCATCCAAACATGGCCTCAAGCGTTGGATTTTTTCCTGTTTGGCTCGCGGATCGCCACGGTGGCGCTGGGAGTGCTCGGCGTGCTGGGCGCAATCCTATCGATCACGGGCATTTTTGGAATGGCTGCACACTCGGTCAGCAAGAGGCTGCGGGAACTGGGAATTCGCATGGCCCTCGGCGCGCAGCGCAAGGAAATATTACAGGCCGCGTTGGGACGCGCGCTCAAATTGCTCGCGATTGGTTCCGCGGCCGGATTGCTGCTCGGAATCCTCGCCAGCCGCGTACTGGCTTCCATCGTCTATCAGGCAACTCCGCGCGATCCGCTGGTATTGGCCGGCGTCGTTCTGACCATGGGTCTGCTCGGGCTGCTGGCTACCTGGATTCCAGCGCAACGCGCGGTGTCTATTGATCCTATGATACTGCTCCGCGAGGAGTAAAATTCCAGCTTCAGGTCGCACACACTCCATTTCGGGCTGAATTAAGACACGCGTTCCGAAATTCCCAGGAAAATAAGAACCCCGGATCGCGGGGGGAGCGACCCGGGGTGGGGGTTACTGCTGAGGGGGGCCGGAGGAAACTCGAGAAATCTTCAGTTCACTTGCTGCACGCTCAACATGCATATCTTCCTCAGCTCTTCGTAGGTGAAAAACGTCTCTACCTGGTCTCCCGCGCACTCTTTGTGTCCCAATCCAGACTCGTGTGAAAGCCGCGAGAGCTCATCTTCGGAAATTCCAAGCAGCAGCGCCGCCCGTCCTTGCGTCACATACTTTGGCACTTGGCTATTCATCGCTCCTCCTTACGCGGGAAGTAATGCCATAGCATCTTGCTCGACGGCCAGGATCATCGTTTTATAGATGTCCACATCCCAGCCTTCGCCAATCTTCATCCGTACCGTTTCACCGCCATCTTTCAGTAGCGTTCCCCGTAGCGGCACCTTGATCTCGCCTAGCGCCACTTGCAGCACTACCTGCTGCCCTATCCATGGTGCGTATGCGCTGTCCATTCCCCCTCCAGAATCCTTCAGGCCTCGCTGACGAGCCCAGAATCGCTGAGCACACCTCCGCCGACAATGGTACAGAGAGGGTACTAGCCTAGTAAGTTGGTACTGTCGATCCGTCAGACCAATATTTGTTCCGATTAGGAACAGAAGTACCCTCGTACCCTCTTTTAAGGACGCCCGGCCCATTTGGTGGCGAGGGCGTCGATGACATCCTGCTTTCATGACACGTCCCCATTATTCCGAACGGAACGCTCGGCCCGCGCCCCTGTCCGGAAGGACAGGTCTGGGCCTCGCTTTGGGCGGCGGATTTTCTCGCGGCTTTGCCCATCTCGGCGTCCTGCGGGTCCTCGAACAAAATCACATCCCGGTCTCTTACATTGCCGGCACGAGCGTGGGCAGCATTCTCGGAGCGGCTTATGCCAGCGGCGCGCCTCTCGCGCGCATCATTGCCACTTGCCGAACGATCCGCTTTCGTGACATCGCCCGGTGGCGCGTTTCCCGGCTTGGGCTCGCCAGCAACCACCGGCTAGGCGATCTCATCGAGCGTGTGTTCGAATCGCGCCGCTTCGAAGACCTCAAGATTCCTATGGCCGTGGTGGCAACGGACCTGGCCAACGGCGAGCCCGTCATTTTCACCCACGGTAATCTGTCGGATGCGATACGCGCGAGCTGTGCCTTCCCAGGGCTCTTCGAACCCGTTCAAATTGGCACCCGCTGTCTCGCGGATGGCGGCCTTGTCGCGCCGGTTCCGACGCGCGCCGCTCGCGACCTTGGTGCCGCGCATGTAATCGGTGTTGCCGTCGGAGTCGAAGATGGCAGCAGGGGCGCTCCATCTAACATTTTTCAAGTCGTCTGCCGGGCCGTTAACGCCGCTCAGAAACATCAGTTGGAAATTTGGGAGCGTCACGCCGATCTGGTTCTCCGTCCCGACGTGCAATCTCTCGCCTGGGATGATTTCGACCGGGCCGACGAGGCCATCGAGGCCGGCGCCGCGGCGGCACTCCGCGCCCTTCCTCGCATCCAGAAGCTTCTCAACCCTGCCATGGAATCCACTTCGGAATTCGCAGCGCGGCTCGAGGCCGAGGCCCACGGCTATCTCTGGCTCGCCGAGGCTTCCCGATGATTCGCTTCGCTGTCTTTTTCGCCGCCGTAATCACTTCCGTCGTTCTCTGGTATGAATGCGGAGAAGATATTGTCGTTTTCTGTTACCGTATTGGATTGGGTGCTTTTACGATGCTGCGCACTCGCGCGATCGTCCCGGTGCCTGCTTCTCAAATGAACTTTTCGAGGAATCGTTCCGCTTGCTCGAATCCATCCTCCACTTTCTCCACTCGCTTTACACCACCGACGGACTTCGAGAGCTAATCCGTTCAGGTGGCGCTCCCCTCGTTTGCATCATCGTCTTTATTGAAACCGGCTTCTTTGTCGGCTTTTTTCTTCCAGGTGATTCGCTTCTGATCACTGCTGGCATCTTCTCTTACACTGGCGTTATTCCCCTCAAGTGGCTTCTTCTCCCCGTCATGCTTTGCGCTATCGCCGGCGACCAGGTCGGCTACTGGATTGGTCGTTCCGCGGGGGCTGCCATTTATCGCCGCAAGGATTCTCTCTTTTTCCGTCGCAGCCATCTCCAGCGCGCCCATGACTTCTACGAGAAATACGGTGGCCGGGCCGTGATTCTTGCCCGCTTCGTCCCCATCATTCGAACGTTTTGTCCACCGGTCGCCGGCGCTGCAAAAATGCCGTATGCGCGCTATCTGCTCTTCGATACTGTTGGCGGCGCCTTCTGGGTTGCTGCCACAATCCTTGGCGGTTATTCGCTCGGCCATTTCATCCCTAACATCGGCCAGTACATTCACTATGTGATTGCCGTCGTAATCATCCTTTCCGTACTTCCCCCCATCATTGGCTTGCTCCGCTCCAAAAGGGCTTCGCGTAACTCATCGGATACTGTATTATTTAACTGACCGGTTAAATAAGCCATGCCCTCCTCGAAGCTCCGCGCCATCATCTTCGATATCGGCCGCGTCCTCGTTCGAGTCGATGTTGCCCGCGCCATGCGGGGGCTTGCTTCTGGTAGCTCTCTTACTCCTTCCGAGCTGTGGTCTGCTATCGAAAAGGATCCACGCTGGTCTGATTGGCAGGAAGGCCGAATCGCGCCGTACGATTGGTATCTTCATCTGGCTCAGCGGCTTGGCGGCGGGCTCAGCTTTGAGCAATTTACCGAAGTCTGGAATCGCGCTCTTGATCCCGCTCAGATTCACAACGACGCTTTCTTTGAAAAACTGTCCAAGCGCTACCGCCTCGCCCTGCTCTCTAACACAGACCCCATTCACGTCCGTCATCTAGAAAGCACTTACAGTTTTTTCGCCTTCTTTCCTGCCCGCATCTATTCCTGCGCCGTGGGAGCCAGCAAACCCAATCCGCTCATCTACCGCCAAGCACTTCGGGCCGTTAAAGCTCGCGCCGAGGAAGCCCTTTACATTGATGACATTGCCGCTTACGTGGAGGCCGCAAAGCGCCTCGGTTTGGGGGGCATCCAGTTCCAGTCCCCAGCTCAGTTGGCCTCCGATCTCGAAACTCTCAGGGTCGATCTTTCCTGAGCTATCAGGAAGCGTAAGAAACTCCGAAATGGGAAATCGCTGCGTAAAGATTGCTAGGACTAGTACTGCCCTCCCTGCACAGGTGGTTCCGACCTATGGGAGCAACCCGCATTTATTCATCGATTTACGGGGATCTTCGCCCCTTCTTCCCCCGGAACCATTTGGCTCATGACTTGCTCCTTCAGTATTACGGGCCGATTACAAAATCAAATCGTTCGCCCACATTAGGGTGAGGAGAAAAGAATTTATATGTCAGAAGAACATTTCATCGAAACAAGGAGCAGTTCGTCATGGCAGTTGCCCGCGATCATCGTACTAGGTTTGGTCGCGATTGGCGGTCTCGGATTTGGCTGGAACGCCTCGTCCAAGCTCGACGCGACGCAGCAAGCGGTCACCGCGCAGCTCAAGACCACGGAGCAAACAGTACAGCAAGACATGTCGTCTCTGAAAGACCGCATTGCACAGGATGAAAAGGCCAATACCGACCTGCAAGGGGACTTGAAAGTCGTCACCGACAAGCTCAAGATCACCCAGGGTCAACTAAAGAAGGCGCGTAAAGAGGCTGCTGAGCTGAATGATGCGGCCACTCAAAAGATCAGCGCGCTCGATACGTCTGTCCATACAGAATTGGCAACCAAGGCCGGCACGGATGACGTCAAGAACGTTGACACGAAGGTCACCGCTGTCGGCGCCGACCTCAATACCACCAAGGAAGACCTGAAGATGGCCAAGAGCGATCTTGGGACGCTCATCGCCCGCAATCATGATGAAGTCGACCAACTCCGCCGCCTCGGCGAGCGCGAATACATCGAATTCACCATCGCCGGCAAGAACAAGCCCCAAAAGGTCGGCAACGTCACCGTTGAGCTCAAGGGCGTCAACCAGAAGAAGAATCAGGTCAATATCGCCATGGTCGTCGAGGACAAGC
>JBGPLB010000204.1:0-9128 GCA_041486245.1 Candidatus Acidiferrum sp. | reverse complement strand
TCTCCGCTCTTGCTGGGCAGAAGGATTTGCGTCAGCACGGCGGCGATGGCCATGGCCAATTCCTGCCGGATGGTATTTTGGCGCTCATCGGAAAAGGAATCGGAAATTCGCGAGATGGTCGTGGCGACGTCAATGGTGTGCAGCGTGGAAAGAACGAGATGGCCGGTTTCCGCGGCAGAGACGGCGATGCGCATCGTTTCCGGATCGCGCATTTCGCCGACTACAAGCACATCCGGCGCCTGCCGCAGGGCGGCGCGGAGGGCAGTCGGAAAATCCGGTGCATCCGAGCCGATTTCAACCTGCTCGATGACGCTTCGAATGTGCGTGTGTTCATACTCGATGGGGTCTTCGATGGTGACGATGTGGCGGGCCTCGCGGCGGTTGATGTCGTCGATTAAGGCCGCGAGGGTGGTCGACTTGCCCGAACCCGCTGGCCCTCCGATCAAGACCAGGCCACGCGGGAGATGTGCTAGGGATTCCACCGAAGGCGGAAGGTTGAGCTCACGCAGTGTAGGGACTTTCTGGGGCAACGCACGAATCGCGGCGGCGGCGCGTCCGCGTTCGCGATGCAGATTAATGCGGAAGCGGCCCAACCCGGTAACACGATACGAAGAATCTGCAATCTGCATTTGGCGGTAGCGCGCAAGCGCATGTGACGAGAGTGCCGGGAGCACAGCGGCTTCGATTTCAGAACCCTCAAGAGGAGCTGCATCGATTTTTTGCACGGCGCCCTTTGTGCGAATGCAGGCGGGCGCGCCCGCTACAAGCAGCAAATCGCTTCCACCACGGGCAATCAGCGTCTTGAGCCATGCATCGAGTTGAAGTGTGCTGGCGGCCTCGGATCCTTCGCGCTCGCGAAGCTCGTTTAATTCGTTGACGATGCGGTCGATTTCCGGGGCTTCATCCATGCCAGTCTTCAATTCGAGCGTTTAGGCCCTGCGGAGAGTCAGAAGCGTAATTTCGGGGGGCACCCCGAGGCGCACAGGTGCGCCGACGGTGCCAAGGCCGCGATTCACGTAAATCGATGCCAAGGCCGATGAGCGGTTCGGGAACAACGACCCGTGCTTCTCTTCAAATACGGAGGCGTTCGAGGCGGCGCGGTCATTCGGCGCAGGAGCGAACATCGGACGCTGATAGAGCCCGGCCACATAGTCCGTGATGAACCGCGCCGGGCTAAGCCTGTGGTCAAGAATTTCTACTTGAATCTGTCCGCCATGAGTGTGGCCGGCGAGGGTTAATTCGATGCCCATCTCCGCGGCGCGATTAAACGCGTTGGGATTGTGCGAAAGGAGAATGTTGGGCATGTCGCGGCGCACCAGCGGCTCCACGTGCTGGAGGATCTGCACTCGGCGGCCGCCTGACGTGCGTTCGCGCTGATAATCGACGCCGATGAGATTGAACGACGCCCCCTTAAAATCGATTTGCGCATTTTGGTGCCGCAGCAGCTTCATTCCGGCCTGCGCGAAGAGGAACTGGGCCTTGTCTTCCGCACGAGCATAAATTTCGTGATTGCCGTTGCAGCCCCAAACGCCCAGCGGGGCGCGCAGACCTTTCACTTCGTCGATGCAATCGGCGATTGGGTCGCTTGCGCCGGTAATGAAGTCGCCCGTTACGAGCGCGAGGTCGGCGCCGAGATCGTTGGCCATGCTGACGGCACGGCGAACTTGCAGGCGCGGCATGTAGCTGCTCAGATGAATGTCGCTGATCTGCACGATCTTCATACCCTCGAGGCCGGCGGGCAGGTTGGGCACGGGGATTTCGACGCGCTTCACTTGATAGTCCAGGCGCTCGGCAGCAAAACCGTACACCGCGGTTAGAAACGGCCCGGCTCCGGCGAGCGCAGTGGCCGTCTTGAAAAAGTAGCGGCGCGATGGGTTGGGAAGAAGCTCCGCGGCGGCGGGCGTTTCGTCGGGCGGAGCCGTAGCCGCAGGAAAAGCCGTAGCTGTTGACGGCTTCAGACTGGCCTTAAGCAAGAAGGCGGCGCGCAGCCAGGCCCAGGCGCGGTCGATTCCCCGCACACTCTTTACCGCCAAGTAGGCAAAGAGAGCACTGAAAAACCATAAGCCGGCGAAAACCGTGACCATGTTGCCGGTCGGAAGCAGATAGCCGTGCCGGCCCATGCGGAAGCTGTCCGCCGTCGCGGCGATAATCAGCAGGAGCACCGTAACGTAAATCAAACGCGCCGCTACGCGAAGGCTCTGGCTACCCCAGTTTGACGTAACCCGCCAGATGGCGCGATACCAGAAGCGCTGAGAGAAAAATAACAGTCCGAGGACGCCGAGGCCAATCGCGCTACGCACTAAGAGCCAAGTCCAATTCAAGTGGAGTATCCCCCCAAAAGGTAAAATGTAAGCTTAGCACGCCTGCCCCGCAGGATTTCCCATGACGCCGACGAACGAACTGCATAAGATAACCCGGCCAAACGGCCAGGTGTTGCCTGTCGAGGCGGGAAACACTTGTGCCCGCGGTGCGTCTGAGAAAGTGTGCCTGCCCGGGCCCGCCCGGAGCAGGCAAAAAACATGTTCAAACGCACGAAAAGATGAGGAGAGAAACGATGATGAGTCTTAGCAGATGGGGGAGCCTGCTGGTTGCAGCGGTACTCGCAGCAATGCCTGCATTGGCGCAGGAAGCCAAGAAGTCTGAACCGCCAAAGCCCGCACCGAGCCCGTCGGAAGCGATCCTGGAGTCTTGGAATGACATTGGGAGAAAGTTAATTGCCATTGCCGAGGATTTGCCCGAAGACAAATACGATTACAAGCCGAATCCGGACTCGCGGACGTTTGTTTCGCAGTTGATCCACGCCTCCGCTTCGATGTACTACTTCACAGACCCCGCCCAGGGCAAGAAGCCGCACTTGTCCGATGATCCGAAGCGCGACGAACTTCAAACCAAAGCTCAGATTGTGGCTTTCGTAAAAAAGTGTGTCCAAGACGGCGCGGACGTCATCAAGGCGAAGGGCGACAAGGGTATGAACGAAAGCGTTGCCGCCGGGTGGCCGCGCTTGACTCGCATCTCGGATCTCGCCTACGGACTGATGGAGCACTCTGGCGAACACTATGGTCAGCTCGTCGTCTATTACCGCGCGAATAGCCTGGTGCCGCCCGAATCGCGGCCCAAGAAGTAGCACGTCTCGCGTCGAAGCTGGTTCGCACTCTGTTGGGCTGGGCACGAGGGTACATCCTTGTGCCCATTTTCTTTCTTGCCTTGAGTGTTCTACGAGGTTGCGGCGCCGGCCACGCCATTCTCGAGCATCGCGGAAAGCTGGGCCGGATCGCTGGTCGGCGGCAGGCAGGTTTGTCCGGCGCAAACCACTGCCAATGCCTTGTCAGCGGGGAGATGCGGCAAAGTTTCTTTGAGAGCGCCCGCAAGATGGAGCTTCTGCGTTTCGGGCGTTACCCGGAGAACAGATTTGCCGAAACGGTAGACGTAGTGGGCTGCTTCTTCGAGAGCTTGCGCGGCGGGATCGTTAGCGCGGCCGGTGATGACGACTTGCAAGGGATGGCGCGCGAAAAGCGTCGCGGCCAGACCATAGGTCGCGGCAAACATCCCGTATTGCGGCGCGATTCCTGCGAACGCCTCAAGCGTTTTCTGCGCAAAGTTGTAATAGCGGTCGTCGCCTGTGAAGGCGTGCATGCGAATCAGGGCAATCGCCGCGACGGAATTGGCCCCCGGCGTGGGTGAATCCTGGAACGGCTTGCGGCGAACGTGGAGGCCGCCCATCGGCGCGGCATCGGAGGGTCGATCGAAAAAGCCGCCGCCTTCTGCGTCGCCGTAACGAGCGATGGCAAGGTCCATTGTTTTTTGAGCGGCGGCAAAATAGCGCGGCTCAAGCGTTGCTTCGTAGGCATCCAGCAATGCCAGAACGCTGAAAACCTGGTCGTCGAGTGAGCCGTCGAGCGCAGGCCCTCCAATGCGGTGGCCAAAGCCGCGCGTCTCGCTCCAGACTTCCCTCAACATTCGGTCGAGGGTCTTAAGGGCGAACTCGCGGCATTTCTCTGCGATCCAGGGAGTGAATGTTGCTTGAGACGCCTCCAAAAATGCCGAAACGAACATCGCATTCCACGCTACGTACATCGTCTTGTCTACGAATGGCGTGGGCCGCTGAAGGCGCGCCTCCATCATTTTTCCTTCGGCTCGCAATTTTACGGTGACGATTTCGTCCGCGTCGCGCCCCAGAGTCTCCGCTATTTCCTTAAACCCGCGTGCGATCCAGAGCACGTTTTTGGCGGGATTGTGGTGCATCTCACCGTTCGGCTTAACGTCGTAGTAGAGCTCAATGACTCGTGACTCCTCTGCCGTGAGCACGCCACGAACTTCATCCAGGGTCCACGTAAAGTAGTCTCCGTCATCCTCAAGCGAATAGTCCGCATCTTGACTAGCGTAAAAACCGCCGTTTTCTTGATCTGATAAGACGGAAATCACCCAAAGCGCGATGCTCTGAGCCGTCTCGGAAAATGAGGCTTCCCAGTCATGTTTTCCGCTTATTCGAGACACATGGAGATAGTTTTTCAGCAGTTCGGAATTGTCGTACGACATTTTCTCGAAATGCGGAACGAGCCAGCGTTCATCCACCGAGTAACGATGAAACCCTCCCGCGAGCTGGTCGTAAACGCCGCCGCGGGCCATCTTTTCGAGCGTCGTCTCAATCATCGCCAGCAGATGCTTTTCTTTTGTTTGCTGATAGCGCTCCAGGACTAAATCGACTGCCGATGAATGTGGAAACTTCGGCGCGCGGCCAAAACCGCCATTCTTGATGTCAAATTGCTGCGTGACCGAAGCGATTTGCGCATCGACGACGCCGGGGTCGAACTCCGCGCGCGCGCCCGTAAACACTTCCGCCTGAGCGACGGCATCCGCCAAATGATCTGCCGCGCGAACAAGCTCGGCTCTCTTGTTCCGGTAGGAATCCGCCACCGCCAGCAGAATTCGCCGGAAGCCGGGCCGTCCCATTTGATCTTCCGGCGGAAAATACGTGCCACCGAAAAAAGGCTTTCCATTGGGCAGCAAAAACCCCGTAAGCGGCCAGCCGCCCTGGCCGGAAATCGCGCTCACGGCGGATTGATAGCGCGCGTCAACGTCTGGACGTTCGTCGCGGTCCACTTTCACGGCCACAAAATTCTCGTTGATAATCTTGGCGATCTCGGAGTTCTCGTAGCTCTCGCGGTCGATCACGTGGCACCAGTGGCACCATACCGCGCCGATATCCAAAAGGATGGGCTTGTCTTCCGATTCCGCGCGCGCGAAAGCCGGATCCCCCCATTCGTGCCAGTCGATGGGCTGGTGCGCCGCCGAACGCAGGTAGGGGCTGGCGGAATCCTTAAGACGATTTTCAGGATGAGACGACACGAGAAATCCTTTCGGTTCGAGAAGCGCTGCAGGCAAGCGAGGTTATTGAAAAGTGCACATGCCGACGGAGCAGAAGCATGAGCCGCCGGACCGGCTATTGCACGATGTCTCCAGGACCGGTGTCGCGCGGGTCAATCGGCTTCCGCCCGGCAAAGCCTTCGTCCTGCCGGTGGTAAAAGCGGATGCGGTCCTCGCCGAGCTTCCAGCAGAGATAGACGTCCTCGTTGTCAATCACGGCGGGAAAATCGAGCAAGCCCACGTCGAGGTCCTTGATGACGCAGCCGGTTTCGAGAATGCGGTTCAGCGCGGTTTTCAGGGATTCGGCGAGCTGCGTATGCTCCACTCGCAAGACGGCTAGTTTTTCGTAGGGGACGATCACGCCGCCCATCATCATGATCCGAGCGGAGACTGCGGAAAGGTCGTGTTCCAGCCCGGACAATTTCTTGCGGCAGTCCATGGCTTCCACGAGAAATGGTTCCAGGTCCCGTCGGGCGCGCTCCGCCTCGGTGAGCGTGAAGAGCCGCGGCTCCGGTTCGGGCGTGTCGTCCTGTCCTTCTTCGTCGTCTTCGTCCGCCATGGGGTGTCCGTACTTTCTGCATCTATTGTGCGCCACTTAAATTGATGCTAACGCAAAGTCATCGCGCGGTCGAGCGCAATGCGCTCTGGACGGATGTGCTGCGTGGAAAGCGTTCCACTATCCGCCGATAAACACCATGGTACGCGAGGGGGGCACGAAATCAGGGGTGTTGATGCGGTGTCCTTCTTCCTTCTCATCGACGACTGACCGAACGAAACTCACCACGTCCTCGTCTGTCGCTCCTTCCCGGAGCAGCCCGCGCAGGTCGTGATCATCCTTGCTGAAGAGGCAGGTTCGCAGCTTTCCATCGGCGGTCAGACGGACGCGCGAACAATGGCCACAGAAGGGTTGCGTCACCGGCGCAATCAGGCCGATCTCGCCCGGAGCGCCGTCCGCGAAACGGTATTTTCGCGCTGTTTCGCTGCGCTCGTGAGGAATTTGCACGAGCGGCCATCGAGCGTGGATGCGCTCGTGAACTTCCGCGGCAGGCACGACAAGTTTGCGCGTCCAAGTCCGGTCGGCATCCAGCGGCATAAACTCGATGAAGCGCATAATGACGCCACGCGCGCGCGCGAATTCGGCAAACGATTCCACCTCGTCATCATTCAGGCCGCGCACCAGCACGGCGTTGACTTTGGCCGGAGCCAGCCGGGATTTCTGTGCAACGTCAATGCCGTGCATCACCGTGCCGAAGGATTTGGTCCGCGTGATCCGTTCAAATCTGCCAGGATCGAGCGAATCGAGGCTGATGTTGATGCGGCGCAACCCTGCCTGGATCAGCCGCTCGCAGCGTTCCGCAAGCAAGTGGCCGTTGGTGGTCATCGAGAGGTCTTCGACGCCGAGCGCATGAAGGCGCGCGATGTAGTCTTCCACGCCCGCGCGCACTAGCGGCTCTCCGCCGGTGATTCGAATTTTGCGAATGCCGAGGCCCAGAAAAATGTGGGCAAGCCGGTCCAGTTCTGGCCAGGAAAGAATTTCGTCATGGTCGCGGTAATTCTCGGGATCGGCGGAGCGGCAGTAGACACAGCGGAAGTTGCAGCGATCCGTGATTGAGATGCGCAGGTCGGTAATCTGCCGGCCGAATTTGTCTTGAAGGGTCATGGCACGATTTTCTGTTTGAACGCGACCGCCTGAATTCCTTCTCTCCGCTCCCGTAAAACAAAAAGCCCCGATCCAACAGCTTGGAATCGGGCGCGCGACGGAAATACACACATCCCCGTCGAATCGCTCCTTTCCAAGTTCGGGAGGCCCGGGCGTTTCCACCCGAACCCTCAGCTTCGCGGTTCCCGAAATCCACCGCCAAAGCATCGTCCCTGCGCCGTAGGCTGTCTCTCCCGTAGGCCGCAGGGATCGGAGTTCCTCCCTAGTGTATGCCGGTGCGAAAAAGACTGCAATTCTGTAAAATCTGGCATGGGCATTTTGGCGTTCAGGGCGGATGAGCGGGTGGTCGGCGTGAGTTTCTCTGCCGACTCGCTCAGCGTCACGCTGAAGGATGGCAGAGTTATCAGTGTGCCTCTCACATGGTATCCTAGGCTCCGCCACGCCACTGCAGAGCAGCTTAACCACTGGAAGATTGCAGGCGGCGGATACGGCATTCACTGGCCGGATCTCGACGAGGATCTCAGCACCGAAGGGCTACTCCGCGGGGCGCCTGCACCGCAAAATCCAGCAACTCCTTAAGACATCCGGGATTCCCGGCCCACGGTGTGTGATAGAGTTTTTGCCACGCTATGCGGATCTTCGTTCTCGGGGCCGGTGCGACCGGCTCCCTTCTGGCAGAACTGCTCCAACGTCAAGGACATACTGTCTGGTGCGGCGACCGTGATCCCTTACGGGCGCGCCGCTTTCTGGGCAAGAGAAGCACCATCGCCGTCTCGGAGGTGAACGCCCGAAATTTACGGGGGATTGTGCGCGCGGCGCGCGGCTGCCAGCTCATCGTCAATGCCTCGGCGAGCGTGTTTAATCAGATTGTGATGCGAGCCGCGCTGCGCCTGCGCGCGCATTATGTGGACCTGAGCTCGCACCTTACACGCAACCCGTTCAAAGCAGAGCAGCTGTCCTATGCGAAACGCTTTGAAGAAAAAAACAGAACGGCGCTGATCAATGCAGGCGCGGCCCCCGGTTTGACGAACCTGCTGGTCAAGCGTGCGGCGGAGATGCTGGACGATGTCCACTCCGTGCACATCCGCCTTTATGAAAGCGCCGAAAGCGACGATCCGATTTCGCAGTGGTCGCCGGAAGGCTCTTTCGATGAAGCCATTTCCAACCCGCGTGTCTATCGCCATGGCAAATTCCGCATGGAAAAACGTTTCGCGGAGCTGGAAAAGTTTCGGTTCCCGGATCCGATTGGCACCGCCAACGTCGTTCTCGCCGCACAGGATGAGGTCGCCACGCTTCCTTACTACATTTCCATGCGGAATATGGATGTGAAAATCGGCGGAAACGAGTTCGATCGCCTGCGTCGCTGGTTCAAGCAGGGAAAATTATCGAAGTCGCGCGGCATCGTCCGCCACCGGTTTCCGCATACTTCTTCGCCGCGGATGATCGCCAGGCTGATCCGCCAGGGCGTACTCCAAAATGCGCGGTTTTCGGCGGCAGTGCTCGTACGCGGAGTAAAACACGGTGCAAAGGAAGACCAGCATCTGCTGATCCGTACGGACGCGATGTTCCCGACGCTCTACCAGATCCGCCAGCAGGGCCGCTACTCAACGCCCGTCGCCTATGCCACTGCCCACGCCGCGGCGCTTTTCATCAAGTATTTTCGCCGTGAGGAAGCCGGCGTGTTCGCGCCGGAAATGCTGCCGGCCGAAACGCGCCGCGTTGTCGTCGCAGGTATTCGCACGCACGGCGTGAAGATCACGCAAAAAACAACGGTCATCAAGCACGACGGCGAGGACGACGAAGAATATTGATTCCCTCCACTCGCGTGAGCCGCCCCTCGAACAGATGCCTCTCTGGCGGCTAGGGTCGAGCTTCGAACACCAAGTTGAAGGGCGTTTGTATGGCCCGGCGGAATCTCTTGAATCCACCGCTCGTCACGACTTCCTTTAGTCGCTTCTCTCCCGCTTGGGCGCCAAGCGCCAGCCCCACTTCCTGCGACAGTGAAGCGGGCGTGCACAGAAGCGTGGACGCGCCGTAAAACGCACGGCCGATTGGATTAAGATTGTCCTCCAGCTTATCGCCTGCGAACGGCTCGACGATCATC
>JBGPLB010000203.1:0-9140 GCA_041486245.1 Candidatus Acidiferrum sp. | reverse complement strand
CCGAGAGCACGCGTTGAGTCCGTGCAACTGAAGAACGGCACGGCGTACCACGACGTGGAGATTCTATCCCGGCTGAAGATGAAGGCCGGACAACCAGTGACGACCGCCCGCATAAGCCGGGGGACGGCCCGAATCCGAAAATTTCTGGTGAAAAAAGGACGACTTAGCGCGCGTGCCACCGTGCGGCGTGGCGAGTACAACGCGGCGAAGAATACAGTGCCACTGGAGCTTGAGGTCACGGAAGGTCCACAGGTGGAACTGGCAGTTACGGGAGCGAAATTCTCAAAGGGAGAGCTGAAGAGGCTTATCCCTGTCTATCAAGAAGGGGCCGTGGATGCAGACCTTTTGGAGGAAGGAAAGCGGAATCTCAGGGAGCGGCTCGAGCGCGATGGATACTTTGACGCGCAGGTGAATTACACGACGGAAACCAAGGAAGTCCAGGGCAAGGGACAGCAGTCGAAGGTCGCGGAAGAGGTCATCACGTATCACATTGAGCGGGGCGACCGGCACAAACTGGCGGGAATTGAAATTACCGGCAATCATTATTTCAGCAGAGAATTGTTGGTGAGCCGGCTTCAGGTATTTGGCGCGGCATTCGGATCGCGTGGACGTTTCAGCCGCCGGCTGATTGAATCAGACGCGGAATCGATGCGCGGGCTGTATGACGCGAACGGCTTTCTGGACGCCAAGGTGGACGGGCAAATCCTGGACAATTACAAGGGAAAAGGAGGGGACATACTCGTCCGATTCGCGATCCAGGAAGGGGAGCAAACGATGGTCGCGTCGATCGCTATCGAAGGCATCCACGCGTTCAAGGAAGAGGAGTTGCTGAATGTGATTGGGTCCAGGCCGGGGCAGCCGTACTCCGATTTCAACGTGACGACGGACCGGGACAACATTCTGGCACTGTACTTTAACGAAGGATTTCCGGACGCGAGTTTTACGGCGAAGGCAGAAAGCGTGACTCCCGAGAAGAGCGCGAATGAGAAGGAGGAGACGAAGACAGGAGCCGCGGTAAGCGGGAAGAACCAGAAAAAAGAAGAAGAGCAGGAGAAAAGCGCGAAGCCGGAGGCAGCCCAGGCGGCGCCGGTGCGCCTTACTTTTAACATCACCGAAGGCCCGCAAACGCGGGTGCGGGGAATCCTTCTAACCGGCTACAGCCACACGCGGCCCGGGGTGATTCAACGGGAAATTCGCGTGAAGCCGGGGGAACCGCTGCGCGAAGGCGACGTCGTTGAGTCGCAGCGGCGGTTGTACAACCTGGGCGTATTCAACAGAGTGACGATTGAACCGCAGAATCCGACCGGCTCGGACCCTGATAAGTACATCGTGGTTTTGGTGGAAGAAGCCAAGCGATACACGCTGGCGTACGGCGGGGGTTTTGAAGTGCAGCGCCTGGCGAGCACAACAAATCCGACCGGCGGGCAGATCCAGGCGGCGCCGCGCGGGATTTTTGAGTTGACCAAAGTCAATCTGACGGGTCGGGCCGATTCGCTCTCGCTGAAGGTACGAGGAAGCACGATCGAAGATCGCGCGCTTCTTGGCTATTCCATCCCGAACACGTTTGGAAGCCCCCACTTCAGCTCGCAGGCGACGGCCTATACGGAAAAGACGCAGGACATCAACACGTTCACAGATATGAGGTATGAGGGGTCGGTGCAACTGACAAACCAGGTGACGCCGCTTACCACGGTCCTGTACCGCTATGCATTTCGCAAAGTGCTGGTCTCGAATCTAAATTCGCACATTGCTCCGGAGGAGATACCGCTCTTCGAACAGCCGACTCTGGTGTCTGAGTTTGGCGTCACGTGGCTCCGGGACTCAAGGGATAACCAGGCTGATGCCAGCAAAGGAAGTTTCAATAGCGCGGATTTCAACATCGCCAGCACCGGTGTTGGTTCAAGCGCGAGCTTTCTGCGATTTTTTTTCCAGAACTCGACCTACCATCGGATCAAACGGAGATTCAGTTTTGCGCGTTCCGTCAGGATAGGAATTCTGCAGCCGTTCGCCAATACCGAGTCCCTCACGTTTCCACCACCGACGCCGACACAGTGCAGCGGGACCACCGTGACGCCCGGGCCGACTCCGGAAATCATTCCGCTGCCGGAACGGTTCTTCGGGGGAGGAGGAACGTCCCTGAGGGGATTTGCGCTGAATCAAGCCGGGCCACGTGACCCGTGCACGGGCTTCCCGGTGGGGGGCCAGGCCATGCTGGTGTTCAACCAGGAATTTCGCTTCCCGATGCGGTTGCCGTACATCGGGACGCAACTGGGCGGGGCGGTGTTCTACGACGGGGGAAATGTCTATAGCCGTTTGGATCGCATCACGTTTCGGGCATACTCGCCAAGACCGGTCTTCGTGTTGCAGGATCCCTCACTGCCGCCAAGCGCTACGAATCCCACGCTATGCGTCTCCAATTGTACGAATGAGCTGAATTATTTTGCGCACACGATCGGATTTGGAATCCGCTATGCGACGCCGGTGGGGCCGATCCGAATTGACCTGGGTTACCAGATCAACCGCCCCACCTTCGTCGTGCCGTGCGTCCCCAGCACGACGGGGACTCCTGTGACTCCGCTTTGCTTTAAGGGCACACACTTGCCGAGGCTGCAGATTTTCTTCAATTTGGGGTCGACCTTCTGATGCGGCAAATCTCTATGTTCGGATGGTGCGTGCTGTTGCTTCTGCTGGACACAGCATCGTCTCTGGCGGGGCAGGAAGTTGCGGATCGCATCGTGGCGCGGGTGGAGAACGACATCATATTGTTGAGCGACGTAAAAGAGTTGAGGGAATATCAGGAACTGGTGGACGGCAAGTCCGAGAGCCAGAGCGTAATCCTGGACCGGCTGATTGATCAGTGGATCGTGCGCTCGGAAGCGGAACTGGCCCAATTTCCGCAGCCCAATGATTTGGAAATCGACCGCGGAGTTTCGCGCGTAGTGAACTCATTTACCTCAGCCGGGGAATACGAAGCCCGAAAAAAGCAGATTGGCCTAAGCGACGCGGAAGTCCGGAAAATCGTGGCCGCACAGCTGTACTTGAGCAACTACCTGGATTCAAGATTTCGGCCATCTACGCAGATCAATGAACAGGCAATTGAGGATTTCTATCAGAACAAAGTGGTGCCAAGGGCAAAGGCACGCGGGCAGGAGCCTCCATCGCTGGACGCCGCTCGCGACATCATCCAGGAAGCCCTCGTGCAAAGCGACATCAACGAACAAGCGGATCGCTGGCTAAAGGAAAGCCGAGCGCGGTTACATGTTGAAAAGTTTCTGGAAGACGGAGCGAAATGAAGGCCAGGAAACGCCACCCGATCTGGAACTGGGTAATCCACACGCCGTGGGTGCTGACGGTCATTGCGATCTTGTCCCTGATTGGCTTCTTCGGAAGCGGCTCAGGAAATCCGATCCTGCGCCGGTGGATGGTGCATGGCCTGGAGAAGGCGACGGGTGGCCGCGTGGAATTGCGCACAATTTCCATCCAATGGCTTTCTCTGCGAGCCACCCTGAAGGGATTGGTCATCCACGGGAGCGAACCGGCGGGGACGAAACCTTTCTTTTCCGCAAGTGAGGTGCAAGCGGCGCTTCAGATCGATTCCTTCTGGGGCCGAAAGGTATCGCTGAGCGATCTGCTCATTAAGGATCCGGAAGTGCACATCCGGGTGGGGAAAGACGGGTCAACCAACGTGCCAACCCCCGGGCGAACGAGTGGTTCCAAGAAACCGATGCGCGAGTCGTTTTTCGATCTGCGCGTGCGCCAGGTGAAGATTGAAAACGGATGGGTTCTCTACAACGAAGTCAAGATGCCGCTGACCGTGGAAGGTGGCGACATGCGGCTCGCGCTCAACGGAGGCGGCACACCAGAGAATCCGCTGTATCTGGGCAATCTGGAATGGCAGGCCGTACGATTTAAGGCCATGAAAATGGCGCCGCTGACTGCCAGTCTCTCCGCGAAATTTACGATCTCGCGCGGAGGCTTTACGCTGGAGCAAGGAGTGCTGAGCGCGGGACACTCGCGCATTGACGCCCAGGCGGAAATGTCCGACTTTGCAAAGCCCCAGTGGAGTTTCCGTTACCGCGGCTGGGTCGAGCTGCAGGATATAAGAGACACCATGCGTTCACCCGAAACACCAACCGGGCACGTCGATGTGCGCGGAGAAGGGACGTTTGCGAACGGACAGTACAAGGGAACGGGCAGCTACGCGGGGCGCGACATCTTTTTGAATTACACGATTTTCCACGCGGCGGGCCTTACCAGCCGGGGTAGCTACAACATCAACAACGATGGTCTTGTGGTACCGGACTTCCTTGCGGAAGGTTTCGGGGGAAGCGTGAAGGGCAAAGTGACGCTGCGGTTCGCGGGAGTGCAGTTTCGCGCGGACACTCACATTCAGGATATGCACCTCGCGCGAGTGTTCCCGGCCATCGAGCACCCTGGCTTTCCGATTAACGAACTCGATTGGGACGCGCTGCTGAGCGGGGATACGGTCGAGACGTGGAGCAATGCCTTTCAGCAGTTCGAGATGGGCGGAAAGATGGCCTGGGATCCCAGGGAGACGCCGGCAGCAGGTCACTTGCCCATAACCGCAAGTTGGCAAATCCATTACCGTCAAGATTCCCGGGTCTTTGCAATTAGCGCGGGCGAATTCGAGACGCCCTCCTCACGCGGCACGATCACGGGCGTCCTGGCGCCGCGCAACTCCACGCTGGACATTCACTTCGAAACAGGCGCACTGGAATCCTACAAGGATTTCATCAATGCGATTCGCGGGGCCAGGAACGGCTCGGCAGACGCGATCAAGGAAATTTCCGGGAGCGTGCAATGGGACGGAAAGATCACCGGGCCCAGCGGACGGCCCACATTTACCGGCCACGTCCGCGGCGAGCGGGTTCGCTATAACGACCTCGCGCTGGATTCCCTCGAGGGCGACATGAGTTATTCTCCAACCCAACTGGCACTGTCGCGCGGCCACGCCCGGTTTGGCGCGATGGATACACAGCTCGAAGGAACACTCGGCCTGACCGATTGGAGTTTCCTCCCGGAGAACGAGTGGACCGCGGATGTGAATTTCGATAGAGCCCCGGTTGAGACAATTCAGAAGCTCCTTCACTTGACGTATCCAGTGGAAGGCGTGCTCAGCGGCCAATTGCATGGGCACGGAACACGCGCGGAACCGAGCGTCACGGGGCTCTTCGATCTCGCGGAGGGAAAGGTCTATGGCGTGTCCTTCGATCGCCTGCGAGGCCAGCTCAACCTTGCGCCGGACGAAGTGCGCATCGCGGACGCGGAGTTGCGCGTGTTCGCTCCCGGAAAGGAGAATCGCCGGGGTGCGGGCATCGTGACCGGAACGTTGGGCTATAGCTTCGCGGACCAGAGCATAACGGCGAATCTGGTGGGAGCGTCGCTTCCCCTTGAAAATATAGAGAAATTGCAGTCGGTGTGGTTGCCTCTCGGAGGAGGAGTCACGTTTAGGCTGAAGGCGAGCGGGCCGCTATCCGCGGTGCGGGGCGATGGAACATTCCGGGTGGTGGATTTTCGGGTCGGCCAGGATGTGATTGGAAGCCTTGATGGGAGCCTCAATTCCGACGGACGCATCGCGAAACTGGAACTTGGGTCGGCGATGACCTCGGGAGGAATTTCCGGTGAGGTCACCCTGGGCCTGGCTGATCCTTATGCCATAAGTGGAAAACTTTCGATCAAGAACATCGATCTGGATCCATTTTTGACAACCGCTTTGCACCTCAAGCAGTTCAACGGTCACGGTGTGGCCGACGGGGACATCACCGTGGCTGGCGAACTGAAGCAACCAGAGAAAATCGTCGTGGACGCCACGTTTTCCAGGCTGGCTCTAAACTACGCAAACGTGCAGCTTCTAAACTCGGGACCGGTTCATTTGCGCTCTTCGAAAGAGAATCTGGAAATTGATCAGGCCACTTTCAAAGGAACCGATACAAATATTGCAGTCGCAGGCACGGTGCGGTTTGCAGGAAAGGGCACACTGGGGTTGCGATTGAATGGAGCGCTCGACCTGCGCCTGCTCACGGGATTCTTGCCGAGGCTGGAGGCGAGCGGGCCCGCGCAGATCAATGCTTCGCTCGAAGGGGCGTTCGATCGCCCGCGCATCACTGGAAAAGTGCATATAGGGAGTGCCTCCGCGCGGGTGGCCGATTTTCCGACGGGGATGAGCAACATCACGGGCGATCTGACCTTTGACTCCACTCGGCTATTTTTCGACAATGTGACGGCGGAATCGGGCGGGGGGACACTGCACATGAGCGGCAGCGTCAACTACGTTGAAAATCCGCTGCGTTACGACATAACGGTACGCACGGATCGCGTGCGCATTCGGTATCCCGAAGGCATGAGCTGGCTGGCAGGCGGCTCCCTGCGATTAACGGGAACACCTACGTCTGGATTGTTGTCGGGAAGAGTTGTCGTTGAACGCGTGACACTGTCGCAGGGTCTCGAGGTTGCCGGGGTGCTTGTATCGTCGAAAGGAAGTATTTCCGGTCCAACAACGAGTTCGACCTTCTTGCGTAACCTGCAGTTCGATATTGCCGCTTTATCCGGGCCCGATGCGCGGATGGAATGGCCGGGTGCGGAGCTTGAAGCAGAAGCAAACCTTCGCGTGCGCGGAACATGGGAGCATCCCATTCTGCTGGGGCACATTCATATTCTCTCCGGCGACTTGATGTTTCACGGCGACAGATATCGCGTGACGCGCGGCGACATGAACTTTGCCAATCCGTTCCGGCTCGACCCGGTGCTGAACGTGGAAGCCACGACGACGATCCAACAATATGAAATCACACTTAATTTTAACGGGCCCGCAAGCAAGCTGACCCTGGCGTACAGATCTGATCCGCCGCTGCCGGCGAACGACATCATTACGCTGCTTGCACTGGGCCAGACGAGTTCCGAAGCCAGCATCCGAGGTGGCGGTACGGGTACATCACAAAGCGCCACGTCGGGCGCTTCGGCGATTCTCTCCGAAGCAGTGTCAAGCCAATTGGGCGGGCGCCTTGAACGACTGTTTGGAATTACGCGGTTCCGCGTGGACCCAGGGCTTGCCGAGGTGGGCTCGACCGGTTCTTCGCAGAACGCCGCGGCGCGCGTCACCGTGGAGCAACAGGTGACGAGAAATCTGACGATTACTTACGTTTCGAACGTGGGATCGACCCAGCAGCAGGTCATCCAAGTGGAATACAATCTCGACCGGAATATATCGATTGTAGCGCTACGGGATCAGAACGGGACGTTCGGCATCGACTTCAAGATTAAGAAACACTTTCAATAGATGCGGGCGCAGCCGCTAGATCCTTAAGGTTGCTGAGGCTCAGGTTGTTGCGCTGCCTGCTGGGATTGCGCCTGTTGTCCGCGGTCACCCTGCTGCCAGCGGCGCGGACGGTTCCCCAGACGCGCGGATTGACCGATTCCCGGATTTTCCGCTTTCAACGCCTGCAAAGCCTCTTTGGCCGCCTTGGCGCCGGTTGCGCGGCTGGCTGACTGGATTTCACGCGCGATCTGGGGCATCTGTGCGGCAACCTTCTGCCCCACCGGAGACCCATAAAATTGCAGCAAGGTCTTAATCTCATCGTCAGTGTAGTGCTTGTCATAGATCGCGACGAGTTGCCCGGTCAACTGCTCGACGTCAAATTTCTTCTGGTAACTTTCGACGAACGAGGTCACAAAGGCCTGGCCCTTGTCGTTACTGGGGACCGTCGCGAGCAGCTTTTCCCGGTACTGTTCACTGGAATTGTTGACGGCATCCTGAACCTGATCGCGGGCCCCAATCAGTTCCATGAGCGAGCGAATGTCCGCGTCTTTGACGGGATCGAGGGGCTTTGCTTGCCCAGGGTTTACCTGGTCCTGCGCTTGTGAGCTTTGCGGCGCGGCGCTGACTGCGTTTTGCGATGCCCCCTGGATGGCGAGAAAAAATGTTCCAACGTAGATAATGACGAGAGCTAAGACCGCCTTCATGACTTCCTCCGCGGCGGAAGTTCAGAGCCCTTCTGCCACTACCGCAATTGTAGGAAATGGGGCCGTAGGCAGGGGTATTCGCGCGGTACAGGCGTGCTTCCCGCTTAACTGTCCGTTCGTTCAGGCGTTGATCACGGCCTCTTCGGCTTTCTGCTACCATGCCGCGGCATGGCGGAGAAAACAGCTGCGGGTGGGAGCGGGGTGTCAGTCAGCACGGCGGACCATGCTGAAATCGTCAATCGCGAGGCGGGCCTCCATCGCAACCTAACGCCGCGGCAACTCTCCATGATCGCAATCGGCGGTGCGATCGGAACCGGATTGTTCCTCGGCAGCGCGATTTCCGTAAACCTCGCAGGACCTGGCGTGATTTTCAGTTACTTGGCGGCGGCAGCCATCGCGCTGTGTTTGATGTGGGCGCTAGGAGAAATGACGGTTGCCCATCCTGTGGCGGGCTCGTTTGGCGTGTACGCGGAAATGTATGTGCATCCGTGGGCGGGTTTTGCGATGCGCTATTCCTACTGGCTGGCGCAGGTGATCGCCACGGGCAGCGAAGTCGTAGCCGCGTCGATTTATTGTAAGCACTGGTTTCCGAACGTGCCGTCTTGGATGTGGATTGCGGGCTTTTCGGCCGCGCTGGTTTATGTGAATGCGCGAAGCGTCGCGAGCTTTGGCGAATTCGAATATTGGTTCGCGATGATCAAGGTTCTGACTATCTCCGTGTTCCTGATTCTTGGCGCCGCACTGCTGCTGGGGTTCGGATTTCCGCGGATCGGAGTGGCGAACTACACCGGGCACGGAGGATTTCTTCCGAACGGGTGGCAAGGAGTTGGCCTAGGCGTGGCCATGGCGATCTTCAGCTTTCTGGGAGTGGAGATCGTGGCCGTGACATCCGGCGAGGCGAAAGATCCGACGACGGCATTGCCGAGGGCCTTGCGCTGGACGCTTGGGCGCATGGGTCTGTTCTATGTAGGAGGGCTCGCGGTCGTCGTGGGAATCGTGCCTTGGAACGAGGTTGGACTCGGGGAAAGCCCGTTCGTGCGCGTTTTCGAGAAGGTTGGCATTCCCGCGGCCGCGGGAGTGATGAATTTCGTGGTCCTTACAGCGGCGCTTTCCAGCGTGAATTGCAATTTATGTCTAATGGCGCGAATGCTGTTTTCACT
>JBGPLB010000202.1:0-9185 GCA_041486245.1 Candidatus Acidiferrum sp. | reverse complement strand
GTCCGCGCCGTGGGAAGTGCGCTCCAAAGGCTACGACCTCGTCCTCAACGGAAACGAGCTGGGCTCCGGAAGCATCCGAATTCACCGCCAGGATATTCAGGAGCGCCTCTTCCGCGCCCTCGGCCTAAGCGAAGAGCAGCTTCGCCGCCGCTTCGGATTCTTCCTCGACGCGCTCACCTACGGCACGCCGCCGCATGGCGGCATCGCGCTCGGCATCGACCGCATCGCCATGCTCCTCGCCGGCGAAAAATCTATTCGCGAAGTCATCGCCTTCGCAAAAACCACCGCCGCCGTCGATCTCATGGCCGAGTCGCCGTCGGACGTCGACACAGTTCAGCTCGATCAACTCGGCATCGCCATCAAACCTGACGAAAAGGCTGCGGACTAACTGATGTTGGAGCACTTTCCATTCGACCTGCATAATCCTGGGAAGTTGCTAGTTTTTCTGGCGATGCTCTTAGTTCTCGGAGTTTGGCGTCGCAACGTATGGCTTTCAGTTTCGAGCGGCGTCGCAGTGTTTAGTGCAGTTCTGTCTTGGTATTACGGATATAGGCTCGCGCCGCGATTCTTGGCACTTGCCGATGCATCTGCTTTCTCGTTCGGATTGCTCTCATTTGGCATATTCTTGGTGGTCATGATTCGAGGCGCACGGAAAGAGGCAAGCTAACCAAAGTCGATGTCCCGCATACGCATACTGCCGGAAGCGGTCGCGAACAAAATCGCAGCGGGCGAGGTTGTCGAACGTCCCGCTTCGGTAGTGAAAGAGCTATTGGAAAACGCGCTGGATGCGGGCGCGAAGACGATTCGCGTCGAAACCGAAGTCGGCGGCAAGCGGATGATCCGCGTCATCGACGATGGCCACGGCATGACGCACGACGATGCGCTCCTGGCCTTCGAGCGCCACGCCACAAGCAAACTGCGGTCTGCCGACGATTTGCTTTCCATCTCGACACTCGGCTTTCGCGGCGAAGCGCTCCCGACGATTGCCGCCGTATCGCGGCTGCTGCTCGAAACACGCGACGAATCCGAAGCCGAAGGCACGCGCCTAGAATTTGCCGGCGGAAAACTTGTCAGCGTGAAGCCCGCAGGCTTGCCTGCGGGAACGACCATCAGCGTCGCCGATCTTTTCTACTGTGTTCCCGCCAGGAAGAAATTTCTCAAATCGGACACCACTGAACTCGGCCACATCGCTTCTCTTGTCACGCACTACGCTCTGGCCAATCCGGACAAACATTTCGTCCTTACCACGCCGACGCAGGAGATCATCAACAGTCCGCCCGCGGAAAAACTCGCCGACCGCATCTATCAACTCTTCGGCCGCCAATCAATGGACGAGCTGGTGGAAATTCCACCGGCGTCGGCGGCGTTTCGCGCGGCCATCACGGAGCCCGAACTAGAACAGAGTGAGGAAAGCGCCACTCTGACGGTCAGAGGCTTCACTTCGCGCCCCGACGTACAGCGGCCAAACCGCAACGGCATTTACATTTTTGTGAATCGCCGCCTCGTGCGCGATCGCCTGATCCTGCACGCGATTCACGAAGCCTATCGCAACATTCTCTCGCCCACGGTTTTTCCCGCGACTCTGCTCTTCCTTGAAATGCCCTACGACGAAGTCGATGTCAACGTCCATCCGGCAAAAATCGAAGTGCGTTTCCGCCGCTCTCAGTTCGTTCACGATTTTGCGCGCGACACCATCCGCCAAGCGCTCATGAGCGTGCGGCCCGTTCCCAGCTTCGCCGCAGCGGCCGCCGCAATTCCTGCTGGCTCGCCGCCCGCCGCGTCTACTTTTTCTTCCGCTGCCTTTGGCGCCGCCGCGGCTTCCGGAGTTCCGCGAGCGATCATTCCCGCGATCGAAGGAATCGGTGTCGGCTCGGGCGTTGGCTCCGATGGCGGGTTTGATCTGACATCCGATCCGCTTCGCCCCGTCGAGCAGCGGTTCACTTTTCCTGCTGGACTCGAATCTTCCATCGAGTCCGGCATGGCTTCCGCTGCGGCTGTCGCTGCTCAGGCACTCGCCACCTCGAACTGGGCTGGAAATCTCGCTGCGCCGAGCTCCAGTGCGCCGGCCACTCTTCCGCGGCCCGACCAGATCGCCGACCTCAAGCCGCTCGGCCAAGTCAGCTCAAGCTTTATTGTTGCGGTGAACGGCGAAGGCTTGTGGCTCGTCGATCAGCACGTGGCGCACGAGCGGGTGCTTTTCGAGCAGCATCTCGAAGCGCGGCGCGCTGGAAAAGTGGAAGCGCAGCGAATGCTCATGCCTCTGGTAATCGAGCTTTCGCCACGTCAGATTGTGATCTACGAAAAGATTGCGGAAGAACTGGGCGCTAACGGCTTCGAAGTCGAACCGATGGGGCCGCGCAGCGTTGCGATTCAAGCTGTTCCCGCGGGAATCGCGCCGGGGGACGGGGAAAAACTTCTGACGGAAATCCTCGACGGCATCGAGCGGGAAAGCGCGGCGATTTCCATCGATACGTTGCAAGCCAAAATCGCGGCTTCGACCGCGTGCCACGCGGCCATCAAGGTGAACATGCCGCTCGATCAAACGAAAATGGAATGGCTGCTCGGCGCGCTCGCCAAAACCGATTGTCCGATGAGCTGCCCGCACGGGCGGCCCGTGGTCCTTCGTTATTCTGTAAAGGAGATCGAGAAAGCGTTCCATCGAATTTGATTTTGTAGCGCCGGCGTCCAGCCGGCAGCTTGTAAATGCCGGACTTTAGCCCGGCCACTTGGAGACCGAGCGAATGGGTGAATCACAAAAAACGGCAGTGATCTTTGGCCTTGCCAACAAACGCAGCATCGCCTGGGCGATTGCGCAGAAGCTCGCAGCGGCGGGCTGGCGCCTGGCCATTACCTATCAAAACGAGCGGCTCGCGCTCGAAGCGAAAGATCTTATCGGAGAATTGCCGAACGCCGCCGGATTCATGTGCGACGTGACACAAGATGACCAGATCGCGCGGCTGTTCGAAGAAATCAAAACGAAATATGGAGTGATTCATGGATTGGTACACAGTGTGGGTTTCGCTCCGCCCGATGAATTGAAGAAACCGTTCGTGGAGACTTCTCGCGAAGGATTTCGCATCGCTCATGATATCAGCGTCTATTCGCTGATTGCTGTGGCGCGCGGCGCAGCGCCGCTCATGGCATCCGGGGGAGGAATTGTCACGCTGACGTACTACGGCTCTGAGAAGGTTGTGCCGAATTACAACGTGATGGGCGTAGCCAAAGCGGCACTCGAAGCGACCGTGCGGTATTTGGCGTACGATCTTGGGCCAAAGGCGATCCGCGTCAACGCCATTTCCGCGGGGCCTATAAAAACACTCGCGGCGCGAGGCATCGCGAACTTTAGCGACATGCTCAAGACTCAGACCGAACGAGCGCCACTGAAGCGTAACGTGGATCCAGGCGAAGTGGGGTCGACGGCGGCGTTTCTTCTTTCTGACGCTGGCTCAGGCATTACCGGCGAAACCATTTACGTCGATTGCGGCTACAACATTATGGGCTTTTGAGCGGCACAGGCAATCCTGCCTGTGTGGTTTTTTGCGTCATTCATGAAAATGCGCACAGCCAGGATTCATCGCGCAAAAAGCGCGCGACGGTAGAGAATGGGCTGTGCTACCAAGATGCCAAAACTAACGATTGCCATTGACGGACCTGCGGGCTCGGGGAAGAGCAGCCTGGCAAAAAGCGTCGCGCAAGTTCTCGGATACTTATATCTCGACAGCGGAGCGATGTATCGCGCGCTCGCACTCAAAGCGTTGAGAGAAAAAATCACCTTGGATAATTTTCACGCTCTTGAGGAGCTTGCGCGAGGCACGCACATCGAACTGAAACCTCCAACATCGGAACAGGAGGCCGCGGGCTCGAAAAACCGTGTATTCCTCGATGCGGAAGAGGTGACGCAGGCGATTCGGACCGCCGAAGTGGCGCAAGCCGCGTCGCGGCTCGCAACGATCGCCGGGGTACGCGAAATCCTCGTCACCGAGCAACAGCGTGCCGGCGCGGGCGGAGGCGTGGTGATGGAAGGCCGCGACATCGGCACGGTCGTTTTCCCTCGCGCAGAGCTGAAGATTTTTCTGGAGGCTTCGCCAGAAGTGCGCGCGGAGCGGCGCTGGAAGGAACACCAGGAAAAAGGAGACAAATTCTCGCTTCCGGAGGTTTTAGAGGAAGTTCGCGAGCGTGACCGCCGGGATCGCGAACGAAAAGTTTCGCCGCTCGTGCGCGCATCCGACGCCGTGCTGGTGGATAACACCGCGATGAATGTCAACGAGACCGCGCGGCTCGTGGTGATGCTGGCGCGCGACCGCGAAAGGGAATTGTCGAAAGTGGCGGGCCGGGAAGTGTAATTCGGCTCTCGTTGACACCTGGACCAAAAATCATTCCTGTCAGAATGTCGAGTCTTCCTCGGGCAAACACAGCGAAATAGCGCGCCGCACACACATCCCGAACACACATTGAGAGCTGGAACAAAACTCCGCGAACCGGTTATTTCTGGCTGAGGGCGAGCTTGGCTTCGCTGAGTTCAGCGTGTTCCCCCGTTGCCAGCCGGCAATTCGAGAGCAACTTTGTGTAGTAAGACTTTGCTTTCTGCGGCTGGCCGGTAAGTTGGGCCGCGCGGGCGGCGCCGACCAGGGAATTGAAACGCTCCGGAGCAAACTTCAGCGAAGTCTCGAAGGATTCGAGAGCCGGGGCGGGTTGTTTCGCTTCGAGAAGCATTTCGCCGAGAAGCTCGCGAGCGGGGACGATAGGGCCGGGGGTGACTGGCAGCTTTTCGGAAGCGTCTTCGCGCTCCGCGGCGGCTCGCATCCGGCGAAGAGCCTCCTCGGTTTTGCCTTGCGCAAACTCGATCCAGGCAGTGACGGTTTCGCGCTGAGTGTCGACTTGCTCGGCGGAATAATTATTGTGTTCCGTCAGAAGCGTGTCGCGAAAAGACGTCATCTGTTGCAAACGACTGCGCGCGGCATCGATGTTGTGGCCGCGTGCGGCGCCGAGGGCGCGCGCGAAATAAAGATCCCCTTCCGTCCAAGCGTAGCTTCCGCCTGGAAATATACCGGCGGGCAAAGTCAGCGCTGCCGCGTCCGACCAGCGGTGGCGTTCGACGGCCAAGCGAGATGGAATGCTCGCTGTGGCGTAGAGTGCCGTGAAATACGCGGGATCTCGCGTCTGCACCTTCGGCAATGAGGCGGACACCATCAGAGCTTCGCGATCCTGGCCTGTCTGCAGATAGGCGTAGACCAGGTAGTCCATGGCGTGCAGTTCATCGCCGGCCAGCCCATTCTTCTTCGCTGCTGCTGCCGAAGCGAGATTGGAGTCGATCGATTCCTGCCACAAACCGAGGCGGATAAAAATGTGGGAGGGCATGTGGAGAGCGTGCGGCGCGTCGGGCGCGATTTTGGCGTAGCGGCGGGCTGCATCGAGCGCGAGAGGAGCCAGAGCAGGGTAGTCATCGCAATGGATGATGTAGTGAGCAAGGCCGGGATGCTCGGGATGTTTTGCAAAAAGTGGTTCGAGGATGGCGCTGGCTTTCCTTTGATTTGCGTAGGTCTTATCACCTACGGGCGCATCAGCGCGAACAGCGAGGGCGTAGAAAATTGCGGCTTCGTCGTCCTGAGGATACCGCTCGTAAATCTGCCGCATTGCTTTTTCGTACTCGAGAGCGCGCGTGGAGTGGGGGCGCTTTTCAGCATCTTTGTAAAATATTTCCATGGCGGCGATGTAGTCGCGCTCGCGCTGCGTTTTTGCGCCGGCGGTGTTTGCTCTTGCGACCGCCGCCCAGCCTGCTTGCAGGTCGGAAGGCGAGGGGAGATCCCACAACTGACGATAGTGGGACATCGCCACGCCCCATTCGGCGATGCCACAGGAAGGATCGGCCTTGGCAATAGCGGCAAACGTCTCTTCCGATTTCTTGTACCAGAAGGAGTGGAGCAACGCGACAGCCCGATTAAAATCCGGCTGCACTGCGGGGATGCAGGAGGTGGGGAAACTGACGTTGCCAAGGTTGGCGGATTCGGAGGGGCCGTGCGCGTGTTGCGCGGCGGCGGCGGGAACGGCTGCTGCGGTGGCAAGCAATGTGACGAAGAGAGCCGAGAGAAGAGATCGCATATCCAGTCTCAATCTTCCGTTCGTCAAGACATTAAGGCAACAGGAATCGCGCTGCGTGAGATTATGAGTTGAACCGTGGGGAGAACTGCTTCTGAGGCCGATGCTCTGTCAATACTCTAGAAAAGAGAAGGAACGGGACTAAGTACTTTAAAATTAACAAGTAACGCGAAAAATGGGCCAAAAACGAAGATTTCTGGAAAATAGGGCTTGACAGAATTTCAATGTCCGGTTACTTTCGGATTACCTCAGTCGTACCCTGCTGCAATTTGGTGCAGGTCCTCACTGAGCGTGAAAAGCAAATATGAGACACGAAGACAAGAGCCAAGTCGAAACAGCACCAAGGCGATCGGGTCTCGTGGACTGCTTTTTCACGCGACTCTAAGTCAATTCCCTTTATTGGCCGCTTAAGTCGTTTCGATCCAATATGATTCGTCGCTAAAGCTGTTTTTGCTTTGCGGTGAAACTGCAGCAAGGTTCCAAAGAATCTGAGTTGCAGGGCCAGCGTAGATTTTGATTGTGCATTGATTTTCCATACATGACAAACATACCGGGATGGTGAAGTTCACGGATACTTCATCGGTCAAGGCCGCAAGGCTCGGGTTCGAATCCCGAAAGACCGTGAGCGACGATTCCTCCCGGGAAAATACTCGGTGGATTTCGTTGGCGAAAAGAAACGTCGCGGTAGAGGAATGCTACGGGTGTGCGCGGAGGAAGCAGTAAAGAAGTAACGACGTGAAGAGGGAAGGAAGAAGATTGAAAAGTTTGCGGCGTGGTGAAGGCTTGGGTTACATCGGGATCCGACTGTCGCAGGTTCGATTTCTGCCAGCGACGAAAGTTGCTGTAGCTCAGTGGTAGAGCAGCGGACAAATGCCAGGGCCGCTGATTCCCGCCGCAAAAAGATGCCGGGATGGTGGAGGTAAGAGTTACTTCGTCTGTCCACGATGTGGGGCAGTTGCCCCGCAACTCTGATCGGTTGTTCCTCCCGGCGAAAATTTTCTGGCGGCGGAGGTCGCCAGCAGAGCGGTCATCCTCAGAAGGATGACCCTACAGTTCGTCCGGCGCGGGCCGCGGGAGAGTGGCGGTTCGCGCCGGGGCTGGCGGGCACGATGCTGCGCCCGGAATCACGAATTTGCGCGCTGCGATCGTTGGAGCAGCGCGGAAAGGAGGGAGGTGGAGATGATGAAGATGAATGTGTGGAAGCGGATGTTTCCGGTGCGGACGCACGAAGGGGCGGCGGCGCAGCGCGTGGATGTGAAGCGCGAGCTTCGGCGCACGGTGCTGACGTGCCTGCTCTGGGAAGACACGTTCTACGAGAAGGGCAACGACATCGCGAAGCGGATCGCGGAACTCGTGGCGCGGAGCAAGCCGGAAGACGTGGCGGCTCTGGCGCGCGAAGCCCGCGACAAGATGCAGCTTCGCCATGCGCCGCTCTTTGTGACGCGCGAACTTGCGCGGCGCAAAGGCGCGGGACCGCTCGTTGCGGAAACGCTGGAGCACGTGATCCAGAGGGCTGACGAACTCGGCGAGTTCGTCGCGCTTTACTGGAAGCAGATGAAGCAGCCGCTCTCCGCGGGAGTGAAACGCGGGCTGGCGCAGGCGTTCCGGAAGTTCGACGCCTACCAGCTTGCGAAGTACAACCGCGAGTCGGTGGTGACGCTGCGCGACGTGCTGTTTCTCTGCCACGCAAAGCCAAAGGATACCGAGCAGGAAGCTGTTTGGAAGAAGCTCGTTGAGAACACGCTCGAGCCTCCCGACACTTGGGAGGTTGCCTTGTCCGCAGGGAAGGACAAGCGCGAGAATTTCGAACGGCTCCTGCGCGAGGGGAAGCTGGGCGGCCTGGCCGTCCTGCGGAACCTCCGCCTGATGCTTGCATCGGGCGTGGATCCAAAGCTGGTGCGCGAGCGGCTCGAAAAGGGTGCTGCGCGGGCGCTGCCGTTTAGGTTTGTGACGGCGGCGCGCCACGCCCCGAAGCTCGAAGACGCGATTGAGCGCGCCATGCTCAAGGGCATCGCTGAACTCGAAAAGCTGCCGGGATCGACGGGACTCGTCGTGGACGTGTCCGGATCGATGGGCGGCAAGCTTTCCGGGAGGAGCGAGACCACGCGCATGGACGCGGCGGCGGGACTGGCCATTCTGCTCCGCGAGAAGGCCGAGGAGTTTTCGGCCGCGACCTTCTCCGATACGTGCGTGGAGCTTCCTCCGCGGCGCGGATTCGCGCTGCGGGACGCCATCGTGGGATCGCAGGCGCACTCGGGGACGTACCTCAAACGCGCGCTCGCGGAGCTCCACGAGAAGCGGGAGTGGCGCGAGCTCGACCGCGTGATGGTGATTACCGACGAGCAGACGCACGACGGAATCCTGACGGCGTGGACGCCGCGAGCGTACGTGGTGAACGTGGCCCCGTACAAGCACGGCGTGAGCTACGGTAACGGGTGGACGCACGTCGACGGATGGTCGGAGCGAATCGTGGACTACATTGCAGCGGCAGAAGCAGAAGCTGCAGCGTGAAGCAGTTCGCTTAAGTCGTTTCAACTAAAACAAGGGCAATACAACCGGCGCAGCGGGGAGACTTGCTGCGCCGAATCTTTTGAATAGGATGTGTCGAGGGAATGCCCGAGCTTGTTTCGCTCAGGCCGGTGCGGACATCGAACCTAGAAATTCCGAGTTGGATTTTGTTTTCGTGAGGCGGCTGAGCAAAAGCTCCATTGCTTCGACGGTCGAGAGAGGGCTCAAAACTTTGCGGAGGACCCAAACGCGGCTGAGCTCGTCGGGCGGGAGGAGCAATTCGTCCTTACGCGTGCCGGAACGCTGAATGTCGATGGCCGGGAAGACGCGCTTATCGGCGAGGCGGCGGTCCAGATAAATTTCCATGTTACCAGTGCCCTTGAACTCTTCGAAGATAACGTCGTCCATGCGGCTGCCGGTGTCAATCAAAGCGGTGGCGATGATAGTGAGCGAACCGCCTTCTTCGACATTGCGCGCAGCGGCAAAGAAGCGGCGCGGGCGCTGCAAAGCGTTGGCGTCAATACCGCCGGAAAGGACTTTGCCGGAGGGAGGCGTGACGGCGTTGTAGGCGCGGGCAAGGC
>JBGPLB010000201.1:0-9190 GCA_041486245.1 Candidatus Acidiferrum sp. | reverse complement strand
TAACGAGAACCGGGGGCCACAGCACTGCCGGGGAGGGGGACGCGTCCCCCTCCCCGGCAGTGCCCCATCACGGTCAGGATGGCCAGAATCTGTCAGCCATCCGCCCGGTCTAAAATGTCAACCATCCGCCAATCCGCACATGCCTCTCCGCTAGGAGCAAGACTTGGAAGCCCACCAGCCTGGGCGGACAGCGATAAGGCTTGTGAAGTTAATAGATTAAGCAGGATGGAGAAAATGTCGGGCGTAAGCGGACAGATCTGCGACTTGGGTAAGGATACCGGCCGGAGCCGAAGCTTACTCCCTTCCGCCCGCCGCAAATGAGTCGGTTTGCATCCGTTTCCACGCGCGGAGGAATACTTCGCAGGCCCCGTCATCAAAAAGCACGAAGTGGATTTTCTCGAGCGAAGTCGGGGCCTTCAAATGCCTCACAGCTTCTTCGAGCAGGATGGATGCGCACTCTTCCATCGAGAAGCCTGCGATGCCCGTCCCGACCGCCGGAAACGCGATCGTCTTCAAGCCGCGCTCTCCGGCGATGCGCAAGGAATGAGCGACGGAGTTGCGCAGCGCCGCCGCCGTGGTCCGCCCGCCGAGCTGCATGCTCGCCGCATGAATCACGTGTCGGGCCTTCAGTTTGCCGCCGCCGGTAATAGCTGCGTACCCGACCGGGATGCTTCCGATTTCGTCGCATTCGCGCTGAATCTCTTCTCCGCCCTTGCGCCGGATCGCTCCCGCAACTCCCGCGCCCAGCTGGAGGTCGTTATTCGCGGCGTTGACGATCGCGTCCGTATCCATGTCCGTCAGGTCCCCCTGCTGGATCACGATTTTTTCCAAAATTGCCTTGTTCATGATCTCTCTTATGTTTTCGTTTCTATTTTCGACAACCTATATTCTTCGGCAAGACTACACTGCGATCAGTGGAATTCAATCGCCGCTACTGGCGGAAAGGACCTGTTCATCACACAGCACAGAAACATCTTTCCCCATACACCGGCCAACTTCGCGGCAAGCTGCGATGGTCTCCTCGGAAGTCTCTCGCCCTTTAACCAATACCAAACATTCACCACCTCGGGCATCCGTCGAAAAGCGCATCCCGATGCATCGCTCCGGACAAAACGTGACGGCAGCCAGATCGGCGATAGAAAGCGAAGCCGTCGTGCTCGCGAAGATGGCGCCCGGCTTCGCGAACTTATCAAAAATCGTAAACAGCTCGATCTTCATTTCCATCTCGTCCGGCACAGCCTCGATGATGAGGTCCGCCTCGCGCGAGGCATCTTCAGCGGAATTTGCCGTGACGAGATTGGCAAGCACGGTGTCGCGAGCCGTGGTGTTGATTTTCCCGAGCGCAAGCTCCTCGTCAAGCTTCAGCGCAATCCACGCGATTCCCTGCTCCAGCGCTAAAGCCGAGATATCCTCAAGAATGGTACGGTATCCAGCGAGCGCCGCGGTATACGCGACACTTCGGCCCGTGTCGTTCGCGCCTACGATCGCGATGGTCCGTATTCCCATGAAATATTCTCAAGACCAGGCACAAAGCCGCTGTGGCGCTGCTCTAATACCGCGCCACCTGCGGATCTATCTCAACGGACCAGCGTTCGATGCCACCCGCCATCGATTTCGCGCTCTCGACGCCCTGCTGCCGCAGCCACACCGCCGCGTCCAGGCTGCGCATCCCGTGGTGGCAATAGCAAATCACGTCTTCCGCGTCCAGCAGCGTTTTCAGATTCGCCGGCAGCGTGCCAAGCGGAATCAATTTTGCTCCCGGAATTCGGCAAAGATCGTGTTCCCACGGCTCGCGCACATCCACGAGAAGCATGTTCTCGCCCCGCGTGATTCGCTCGCTCACTTCTCTTGCCGTGATTTGCAGTCCGTCCATTTACTTCGCTTTGTCGTGGGAAAAATTCCGGGCCGAAGTACTATTTGCCCTGAAATTTCGGATGCCGCTTTTCGAAAAATGCCCGAATTCCCTCGCTGCAATCTTCCGAATAAAAGCACTTCATTTGCTGCTCGACTTCGTTATCCAGGGCTTTCACCAGCTCTGCCTTACTGCTTCCGAATAAGACTCTCTTCACGGCGCGAATCGCCAGCGGAGGCGCCTGCGCAATTTTCTGCGCCAAACTCTTCACTTCCGCTTCCAGCTGCGCAGCCGGCACCACGCGGCTGACGATTCCCAGCCGCAGCGCGGTCTGCGCATCAATCATCTCCCCGGTATAGAACATTTCGGCGGCGACCGAAGGGCCCACAAGCTCCGGAAGAAAGTACGTCCCTCCATAATCCGGGAACAATCCCACTCGAGAAAAATTCTGCCCGAACGTCGCGCCATCCGCGGCGATGCGGATGTCCCCTGCAAGCGCGATGTTCATCCCGGCGCCCGCCGCGGCCCCGTTCACCGCTGCAATCACTGGTTGCGGCATTAGGCGCATTTTCAGGACCGCTTGCATGCCTGCGCGCAGAATTGGTTCAAGCTCCGCGGTCTCATTGCGCTCGCGTCCCCTGCCGATGGCCGCGAGGTCTCCGCCCGCGCAAAAGGCACGGCCCGCGCCGCTGAGCACAACAACGCGAATCGAATCATCTTCCGCAATCCGAGCCAGTGCTTCGTTCAGCGCGGTCGAAAGTTCGCTATTGAGCGCATTCAGTTTGTCGGGCCGGTTCATCACCAATGTTGCGATGCCGTCGTGCTTGTGTTCCAGAAGGACCGGCCCCGTCGTCATCGCTGCTTGCGTTGCGTCACTCATAAATTCTCTCCGTACTATTGTCCCGTGGCGTCATGTCCCTTGGTGTCGCGTTCTTTTTCGGTCCGCGAAACGAGCTGCGCGAGCTTGCGAAAGTGCTTCAATTTCTCGCCTTTCCCCAGTGCGTTCTGGCTGCTGCTCGAAGGCAAAACGTAGACACGCGCTCCATACAGAAGCTCCTTCTGCATGCCAAACTTGCACTTACGCTGCGAAAACTGTTCGTAAGTTATTTTTCCATTGAAGGCAATGACATGCGGCGAGAACTCTTCCAGCTTCTGCGAAAGCACGATCCGGCCTTCGGCAAAATCCTCCCGAGTCAACTCTTCCACTCCCTTGGTCGGCCGCTTGACCAGGTCGGTGAGGCCGATCCCGAATTCGATTACGCGCTTGTCATCATGATAATCAAACGGTTCCGGCACCACTCCGCTTTCATACAAGATGGGCCAGAATTGGTTGGTGCGTCCCGCATAATAGTGCCCGACGCGCACGGAAGACTCACTCGGATTGCAGCCGACGATGACCAGCTTCATGCCCT
Organism: Candidatus Acidiferrum sp.; assembly: GCA_041486245.1. Lineage (GTDB taxonomy): Bacteria > Acidobacteriota > Terriglobia > Acidiferrales > UBA7541 > Acidiferrum. Next base: position 5,926 of record JBGPLB010000201.1, on the reverse strand, counting down.
TTCGCAAATGGTCGGGGAGTGTTCGCATCTTCTTAGTGTTGCTTATTTCCTCTTCGAAACGCCAGGGATTCGCCGCAGACGGTCCCAACGGTCAAGGCCTCTCGCCGAAAATCGAAGGCCGTTCATGGGGGGCCGAATGGACCTACCGTTGCCAACTCCCCATCTGCCGTATAACTCAATGAAACTGGATACCATAGAGCACTACTCGATTGTTCCGAGATGGAAGTCACAGGGAGGAGTAAAGAAGTTCGGTAGCCCATCATGCTTTGAGGAACACCCGGCCAAAACTCTAATCAGCCAGACACAACCTGTCAAGTTTCATGTGCTTAGGCGATTGGTCGCCAGATACAACGGGACGCAATAGTTTGAATCTTGCCCCTGTCCTGCCTCATCCAAACAAGGGAAAGAGGCGTGTGCGTTCGTGCTTTGTGCTAACTTTAAGACGGAGACATTGGGTGCAGGAGTGATCCTGATCCCGCGACATCCTTTGAGCACACCAAATCCACACCGGCTGCCGTCGACGGTTGCCCGCGAAGACGAGCATCTGCTGGTGGCGGCCGCCAAGTCCGGCGACGTGGCCGCCTTCGAAGAATTGGTCGGCCGCTACGAGCGCAAAATATTTCGGCTGACCATGAACATCACCGGCAACCGCGAGGATGCCGAAGATGCCATGCAGGACGCTTTCCTCAAATCGTATTCCCATTTGAAAGATTTTCAGGGTGATTCGCGGTTTTATACCTGGCTGGTTCGTATCGCCGCTAATGAGGCGTTAATGCGGCTACGGAAGCGCCGGCCGAACCAGTTCTCGCTGGATGAGCCCGTTGCGGGCGACGAAGACTTGATCCCTCGCGAGTTGCAGGACTGGGGACCGGGCCCCGAGCAGCGCTTTGCGCAAACCGAGATGCGAGAAATATTGTCCAATGTGATCGAACAGCTCGAGCCGGAGTATCGTCTGGTTTTTGTGCTGCGCGATATTGAAGAACTCTCGACGGAAGAAACGGCTTCCGCGCTGGGCCTTTCGGTTCCGGCGGTGAAATCGAGGCTGCTGCGCGCAAGGCTGAAGCTCAGGGAGAAGCTGAATCGTTACTTCCAGCAGGGTGGTGCCAATTGAACTGCCAGGGTGTCATCCACGAACTTTCGAATTTCATCGATGGCGAACTCGACGAGGTGTTGAAACGGGATCTCGAGCGCCATCTCGCCGGCTGCGAAGAGTGCAGGCTGGTCGTCGATCAAACAAAAAAAACCATTGAGATTTTCTGCTGTTGCGAGCCCGTCGAACTGCCGGGCGAAGTGCGAAACCGCCTTCACGAAGCGTTGCGCCGCAAGCTCAAGGAGGCGGCGCAATAATCAGCGCGGCGGCCCAGGCACACCAGCATCTGTCCAAAAAGGCAATTCCCTTCCCAATTTTTTCTCTTTTGCAAGCGCATACACTTTCATTGCGACCGCCAAATCCCAAGAAGCAATTCCGTTGGACTTGAACAGCGTAACTTCGGCGTCGCTCGTCCTTCCGGGTGCTTTGCCGGCTACGACCTCCGACAATTTCTTTACTCCGGTCCAGCACACTTCGTCGCCCTGAAATGCGAGGATGAGATCCCCGGCTTCCTGGCGCGACTGCTCGATGGAGTCCACAACAATAACATCGGCGCTTTCGACAGCCTCTGCATCGAGTTCGCGTTTGTGCGCATGATTCGCGCCAATGGCGTTCATGTGCACGCCGGGCGCGAGATCAGCGCCGCTCACGACGGGATTGGCCGCTGTGGTGGCGGTACACAGGATATCAGCGCCGCGAACAGCTTCGCTCGAGGAAGATGCGCTTTCCACAGTAAAACCCAGCTTTTCGCTCATTTCTTTCGAATACCTGTCGCGCTTCGCGGCATCGCGGCCATACACTCGCGCGGACTGTAGTTTTCGCACGGCAGCGATAGCTTCCAGTTGCGCCCGCGCCTGGCCCCCCGTCCCGATGATGGCGGCCACGCGGCTGTTTTCCCGAGAGAGATACTTGGTAGCCACGCCCGAAGCGGCCCCCGTGCGCAGTTGGCCCATATAATCCGCCTCAATCAGCGCCGCGAGATCGCCCGTCGGCATTTCATACAGCGGCACCAAAAATCTGATCTTCCCCTTCACATAGGTGTACTGCTTCATCGCCACGTAGCCGGCCGAAAAATCCGCTGCAGCCATGTAGTGAAAAAAACCACCTCCCGGCAACTCAAAACGCCGGCGAGGATGGACAACTGCCTCTCCGCTGGACTGCTTTCGCGAAATCCGTTCGACAGCTTCGATGGCCATCGGCATGGTAAGCACAGCTCGCACTTCGGACTCGCTGATATGCAGCGCCATTCTTAGTATTCCCTTTCGCGTGGCCGCGCAATTCTACCTGCGAAACAGGCCCCAGCGTACTCAATTGTCGAAACCTATTATTTTGCAGACCGGCCGTTCTATCGAGTGCGTCCGGATCGCTTGGGTTTGTCCGTGCTTTCACGGATGCGGCGGACGATCGTCTGCATGAGCCGATAGACCCGCTCGTCTTTATTTCCGTCCATCTCGCGAAAGCGAAATTCGGGATCGCCCTTCGGGCTTTTTCCAATCTGCATTGGCAGCTGGCCGCACACGTCGTTTTCGATGAAAGCCGTCTCATAGCGCCGTTTGCGCAAGTTCCAGGTATAGACGCGCAGCGTGGTGAAATCGCATGGCTGGCCTTCCGGTCCCCGCGCGGCCGCGAGCAGGTACTGCGGCTTGTCGCCCGAAGGATCGCTTACGCGGTTCAGCTCAAACCAGGCAATCGGGCGGATGTTTGAGGAGGAAGCCCCGTCGCGCACCGGATCGGGCAAATCGAGTTCGATAAATCTTGCAATCACCCAACCGGCGATGGGCAAGGTTTGGTCGCCGGGCTGCGTCGTGGTTGTTTCCGCGGCACGGGCAGTGGATTCTCCTGGCGGGCGTGTGGCCAAGCCTCGGATCAGGAACCAATCCTCCTTTCTCGTCTCAGGCGGTTCGTTCGATGAATCTTTTTCGTCCGGGACCTGGACCCAGTCTGCGACTGCCCGGGCGACAATTTCGACGGGGACGCCACGCCCAAACTGATAAAGACGTGCTTGGGTTCGCCCGGGCGCAACGCGCAGATTAGTCGCTACTTTGGTTCTGCCGTGGGCTTGCATGGTCATGGGCATGACCTGCTTAAGGAGCTTTGTGCTCCGTTGCCATAGCGCCGGATCCATCAAGTAACGCCCTTCGACCCAGCCCAATTCGCCGCCCGCGGTTCGCACTTTTATGCTGTCGTTGCGGCGGGCAACGACGTCGACACGGTCGCCGTAATGCAGCGTATCCAGCGGTTCGCGTACCAGCGCCACACTGCTCCAGAGTGTCGCGGTGCGTTCACCCACATAAGCTTCTCCGAGGAATTCACGCTTTGGACGGAGTATCCAGGCAAGAAGCACGACGACGGAAAGCAGCGGCACGGCAATCAAAAGTTTGCGCTTCATGCGGAATTCTCTGAAGTCAGGCCGCTGGATGGTTGCATAGCATCCGGAAGGAAAATGGCCGCGCCAGACGCGGCGTCAACCTCGGCAATCACACAATTTGTTGGCATTGGAATTGGGTATCTCACTTTTTCTTATGTATGAATTGTACCTGATTCCCGGCTGCCTCGGCCGTTCAACGGTGCTCAGTTTGTTTTTCTGCTAAAATGCCGCAGCCAATTTGTTTTCCAACTCTGGTTCAAAGGAACTCGATGAAATCTCTCAATGCCCTGCAGCCGCTCGCCTTGCTAATGCTCCGCGCGGCCTTTGGCATCATTTTCATGTCGCACGGCTACCCGATGCTTGCTCACCGAACCAGTGCAACGCACGCGCTTTTTGCGCAGCACGCTATTCCGGGTTACTTCGTTTACATTTCGGGTGTGCTTGAACTCTTTGGCGGAGGATTGCTGCTGTTGGGATTATTCACGCGCGGGGCGGCGCTGCTGTTAGCCGTCGAGACGGTTCTGCTGATGTGGAAGGTTTATACGCCGCACAGCTATCTAGCCGTGAACGAATATGCATACCCGCTGGTCGTGGCGACGGGATGTTTTGCGCTGGCTTCAATCGGTGCAGGACTAATCTCGGTGGACTACCCGCTTTTTGAGACTGGCGGCAGATCGCGCGGCCCCCGGAATCCAAAAGCGGATAAGTAGCGCGTATGCCTCTGAGCCTGAGCGGCTCCATGTTCGGCCAGCCCTAACGGAGCGCGCGTTGTGCAGGGATACCTGGCTAGGTGGTCGTGACAGTCGTCGATGTTGGCACGACTCCCCCTGGAGCAATAGGCAGGACGATCCAGAGAATTACATACGCGAGAAGGCCAGTGCCACCGCAGATTAAGAGTAGAACCCAGACCAGACGGATGATGGTCGGATCCATATCGAAGTAATCGGCCAGGCCGGCACACACGCCGGCGATTTTCTTGTCGGTGCTCGAGCGCATGAGCTTCTTTTGAGCGCCGGTCGCCGGAGAGAGACCTGGCGCGCCGGATTCCGGCTGTTTCGCTCCGCAGTTGTAGCAAAACTTCGAACCGATGGCGATGTCTTTACTGCAGCTTGGGCAAGTCATAGGCGTACCCCCAAAATAGGAGTGGTTCAAACCTTCGCTACAGTAGGATACGCCAAAGAAGGTGAAAAAGTTTCCTAAGTCGATTGCCAGCGGGCTGCCGGCTCAGTATTCGAGTATTTGCTTCACGGCAGCGGTGATGTGGCTGGTCTGCGGGAGGATCACATCTTCGAGTTTCGGCTGGTAGGCGCAGAAGGTGTCCATCGCCGCGACGCGTCTCACCGGGGCGTCCAGTTCGTCAAAGAGTTCATCGGCGATGCGCGCGGCGATTTCCGCGCCATAGCCCCAGCTGAGCATGTCTTCATAGGCGACGATGACGCGGTGCGTTTTCCGGACGGTGCTGGCGATGGCTTCCCAGTCATAAGGCGAGAGTGAACGCAAGTCCACGATTTCCACGGAGATGCCCTCGCGAAGCAGTTGCGCCGCGGCTACTTCGGCGCGGTGTACCAGCGCCCCGTAAGTGATGATGCTGACTTCGGTGCCTTCCTTAACCAAACGCGCTTTGCCAAACGGAACGGTGTAGTCCGGGCCGGGATACTCGGAGCGATTGTACGGCTGGCGGTAGAGATGCTTGTGCTCGAGGAACATCACGGGATCGTCACAGCGAATCGCGGTGCGAAGCAGGCCTGCTACATCGAGAGCCGTTGACGGCATCACCACGCGCAAGCCCGGACAGTGCGTAAAAATCGATTCGCCGCTCTGGCTGTGATAGATCGCGCCGCCGGTGAGGTAGCCTCCGATAGCCACTCGCAACACTGCCGGGCTCTTGAACACACCATTCGAACGCCAGCGCATGACGCACAGCTCATCGCGAATCTGCATCATCGCTGGCCAGATGTAATCGAAGAACTGAATTTCCGCGACGGGCTTGAGCCCTCGCGTGGCCATGCCGATGGCACGGCCGACGATGGCGGCCTCTGCCAAGGGGGTATTGAAAACACGATCGTGTCCGTATTTGCGCTGCAAGCCGGCCGTGGCTTTGAACACGCCACCCTTGCCCTTCACTTGCTTTAAGTTATTTTCGCGGCTGGCATCAGCCACGTCCTCACCAAAGACGGTGATGCGCTCATCGCGCGCCATTTCGTCGGAGAGCGTTGCGGCGACCATTTCCACCATCGTCTTAGGAGCGCCGTGGAGTTGCGGCTCAGCTTCAAATGCGGAAGAGGTGGGATCGACATCCGGCGAATAAACATTGACGCGAATCGAATCGATCTGCGGTTCCTCGGCAGCTAACGCTTCGTCAGCTGCGTTGCGGACTTCCTGATCGACTTCGGCTTCGAGAGACTCGATCTCTTTTTGGTCGAGGATGCCTTCGCGAACAAGGAACAAAGAGAACTTCGAAATCGGAT
>JBGPLB010000200.1:0-9194 GCA_041486245.1 Candidatus Acidiferrum sp. | reverse complement strand
GAGCGTCTTGTCACAGCGTTCGAACATTGCGACATGGCCGCGGCAGTGCTTTGCGGCATCACCGATCCAGCGGAGGCTCCGCGGTCGGTCTGTGCGATGGGCCATAAGTGGATGTGGAACGAAGCGCTGGGTGGGTTACCGCCGGAAGATTTTCTGGTTGCTGTCGATCCGCAACTAAAGGGCGTGCGCGCCAAGCTCGGCGGCCGCTACGCGACAAGCGACCACGTTGCAGGCAGGCTCGCACCGGACTGGGCGGCCCAGCTCGGTCTTCGCGCTGGCATTCCCATTCCGGTTGGAGCATTTGATGCGCATTGGGATGCCGTGGGCGCGGGCGCTCGCACCGGCGACGTAGTGAACGTCGTCGGAACGTCAACGTGCATTATCGCCATGAGCGATGAGACGCGGCTCATTCCCGGAGTTTGCGGTGTCGTTCCCGGATCGGTGCATCCCAAGAAAACTGGTGTTGAGGCAGGGCTCTCCGCCACTGGAGATATTTTTGAGGCCATCGCGAGGCGCGCGGGATCAACGGTGGCCGCGCTTTCGACTGGTTTGGAGTCTTACAAGGCTGGCCAAACCGGCCTCCTACGGATGAGCTGGGATAATGGCGACCGAACCGTGCTCGTGAATCCCGAGCTTGGCGGAATTACCTTGGGATGGAATCTCACGCACGCTCCCCAGGATGAATTGTTCGCGGCGATCGAAGGCACGGCATTTCACACGCGAGTGATTTTTGAGCGAATGGAAGAACATGGAGTGCCCATCGACCGCGTGATCAACGGCGGCGGCATTCCACAGAAAAATGATGTGCTCAATCGGATTTATGCAAATTTGCTGAACAAGCCGGTGCTGGTTCCTAAGTCGGACGTGACGAGCCTGGGATCGGCTATTTTTGCGGCGCTGGCGGCCGGAGCGTACCGTTCCATCGAGCAAGCGCAGGAATCGCTGTGCCCCGCGCATCGCGTTGTCGAGCCCGAAGCCTCATCCGCGCGTGTGTATGAAGAGTTGTACGGGATCTATCGCGAGCTGTATTTTGGATTTGGCAAGCCAGACTCGGCTGCGACTCCCGTCGGGCGCATACTTCCAACATTGCGGCGAATTGCGGCTGCAGGGCGAGGCAAAGGATGATCCTGAAGAGTTTGCGCGAAGAAGTCCTGGAAGCAAATCTGGAGCTCGTGCGTCGCGGGCTGGTGATGTACACGTTCGGAAACGCCAGCGGCATTTCACGAAAGGAGGGGCTGGTCGCGATCAAGCCGAGCGGTGTTCCGTACGAAACGATGAAGCCGGAAGATCTCGTTGTCGTCGATCTGGAAGGCAAACCCGTTGAGGGATCGTTGCGACCTTCCTCTGACCTTCCGACGCACCTGGTTCTTTACAAGGCGTTCACAGGTATTGGAGGTATCGCGCACACGCATTCCTCGGCGGCGACGGCGTGGGCTCAAGCGCAAAGAGAAATCCCGTGTTTCGGGACAACTCATGCCGACTATTTTCGCGGTCCAATCCCTGTAACAAAACCGATGACGCGCGCGGAGATTCGAACGAATTATGAAGCAAACACGGGCCAAGCCATCGTTCGACGGTTTAAAAAGCTTGATCCTCTTCATGTGCCGGCGGTCCTCGTCTCCGGCCACGCACCATTCTGCTGGGGAAAATCGCCTTCGGAGGCCGCGCACATCGCCGTGATTCTAGAAGAAATTGCGGCAATGGCGCTTCGGACGATTACTGCGAATCCCAAAGCGCGCCCTATTTCCAAACACCTCCATGAGAAGCACTTCCTTCGGAAGCATGGAACCGCGGCGTATTACGGCCAAGAGAAGTAGAGCGGGGGAAGTTGGCCGTGAGAACGAGCGTGATTCAGGTCGCAAGCCCTCGCCATTGGTTACTTTGACTTGTGAACGAATTTCAGGAAACAGCGAGGAGACGCAGCAGCAATCCCGCGATAGCCCCGCCAAGCAGCGGCCCGATGACCGGAATAGGCGCGTAGCTCCAATCGGAGCCACCTTTCCCGGCGATCGGCAGAATGGCGTGCGCTAAGCGCGGGCCAAAATCGCGCGCGGGATTGATGGCATACCCGGTCGTGCCGCCCAGCGAGAGTCCAATGCCCCAAACGAGGCTGGCCACAAGATAAGGGCCCAATCCAGCAGCCGGACCCGATGCCGCGACACGCTTCGAAAAAATCGCTCCAACAACAAACACGAGAACAAAAGTGCCAACAATTTCACTGAGCAAGTTTGCGGCAACGCTGCGAATAGCAGGCGCGGTGCAAAAGCAAGCCAGCTTGCCGGCCGTATCTGGTGTTTCCTTCCAGTGCGGGAAGTAGTGCAACCAGACGAGAGTGGCTCCCGCAAGGGCACCGAGAAGTTGTGCCGCCAAATAAGGAGCGAACTTCGCGAAACTTGCGTCCCGCATTGCGAAGCCCAGTGTGACGGCCGGATTCAGATGCGCATCGCTGCTACCGCAAGCAATCGACACGAAGACGCCGGCCATCACCCCCAGCGCCCAGCCGGTCGTGATGACCATCCAGCCGCTGCCTTCCGCTTTCGAACGCTTAAGCACCACTCCAGCGACGACGCCGTCACCAAGCAGCACCAGAATCATGGTGCCCAGAAATTCGCCCACAAAGGGGGATGTCATTCAGCAATCTCCTTCGTGCAGATTAGCCCCCGAATAAGAATTTGGCTTGCGCTTCAAGAATCAACCCAGTCGAATGAGCGCGTGACCGCTTTTTTCCACTCTTTGTAAAGCTGTTCGCGCTCTGCTTCCGTAAAATGCGGCGTCCACGTGCGGTCCGCCGCCCAGTTGGCGCGCAGCTCGTCTAGGCCCGAGAAATAGTTCACCGCCAAGCCCGCGGCATAGGCTGCGCCAAGCGCGGTCGTTTCTTGAATTACAGACCGCACGACTTCGCGATCCAAAATGTCCGCCTGAAACTGCATCAGGAGCTCGTTGACGACCATCCCGCCATCGACGCGGAGCGACGACAGCGCGATCTGCGAGTCCTTCTCCATCGCTTCTACCACTTCGCGTGTCTGGAACGCCGTGGCTTCCAGAACCGCTCTCGCCAGATGGCCTTTGTTGGCGTATCGCGTTAGCCCGGCAATGACGCCGCGCGCATTTTCTTTCCAGTAGGGGGCGTACAGCCCAGAAAAAGCCGGAACAAAGTAGACGCCGCCATTGTCTTTCACTGTGCGGGCTAATGTTTCGATGTCAGCGCTTTTCTCGATCATTCCGAGATTGTCGCGGAGCCATTGCACGAGCGCTCCCGTAATCGCGACGCTGCCTTCCAGGGCGTAGCACGCGGGCGCACATCCCATTTTGTACGCGACCGTCGTCAGCAGGCCGAACTTCGATGGAACGACGCGCTCACCTGTATTCATCAAGAGAAAACAGCCCGTCCCGTAGGTGTTTTTCGCCTCTCCGGGGCGGAAACATGCCTGACCGACGAGCGCAGCCTGCTGATCTCCGAGAATGCCGGCGATCTCTACGCCTGCGATGGCCGGGAGGGCCGCTGCGCCGTAAACTTCGCTGCTGGAGCGGACCTGTGGCAGCATCGCGCGCGGAATCTCGAACTCGGCCAGCAAATCGCTGTCCCAATCCAGTGTTTTCAGATTGAGCAGTTGCGTCCGGCTTGCATTGGTCACGTCGGTGACGTGCACGCCTCGCTTGGGCCCGCCGGTAAGATTCCATACGAGAAATGTGTCGATGTTTCCGAACAGCAGTTCGCCAGCGGCGGCTTTCTCTTTCGCTTCCGGAATGTTCTTCAGCAGCCAGCGCAGCTTCAGGCCGCTGAAGTATGTGCTTAGAGGCAACCCGGTCTGCGTTCGGAAGCGGTCTTGCCCGCCGCGCTTCGCAAATTGACCGACGTCCTCCGCGACGCGCGTGTCTTGCCAAACGATGGCGTTTGCAATCGGCTGGCCCGTGCTTCGTTCCCAAAGAACCGTAGTTTCGCGCTGGTTGGTTATGCCTATGGCCGCCAGGTCAGAGGGCCGCAAACCACGTTGTTCGAGTGCCTCGCTAATCACCTCCACCGTGCGGCGAATAATTTCGAGCGCGTCGTGCTCCACCCAACCTGGCTGTGGGAATATCTGCTCGTGCTCTTTCTGCGCGACGGCAACAACTCGCGCCGCCTTATCAAACACCATAAACCGGGTGCTAGTTGTGCCCTGGTCGATCGCCCCAATGTAACTTTTCACGAAATTAGCCCTTTCCCGCCGCGATGCATTCTACGACGGAATATGCCTTGGGCCTGAACGGGATATATACATTTCGGTCTGGCTAGGCATCTAACTCAATGGGATGAAAATGCTGAGAGAGGGAGTTTACTCATGAACAAGAATCTACACTGGAAGGGGACCCTGCTGTCAGCGGCCATGGCAGCGGCTGCCCTATTGCCGCTCGCGCCAAAGGCGGCTGCAGCGGACTCCGCCGCGGTTACTATGACCGTCACAGCGGTAGACAACAAAGATGCACAGCCGCCGGCAATCAAAAAGGACGATGCTCAGTTGTATCAAGGAAAAGAACGTGTGCAGGTGGCCGATTGGAAGCGTAGTGAAAAGCTCTACCTTGCCTTGCTCATCGACGATTCGCTAGAAAGTTCCGTCGCTAACCAGTGGGGCGATTTGCGAGCCTTCATTCTGGCCCAACCGGAAAGCACGTACATCGCCGTGGCCTATGCCAGGAACGGTTCCGCCATGGTGGCGCAGGACTTCACCACGGATCACGCTCTTGCTGCCAAGGCTTTGCGCCTGCCCTTGGGCAGTGCGGGAGCATTTACAAGCCCCTATCTGGCTCTTCAGGATTGGATCAAGCGCTGGCCGGACTCCGGTGAGCGTAAGTCCATTATGTTGTTTTCTTCGGGCATCGATTATTTCCGCGGGGGTTTCGATCCCATCGATCCCGATCTCGATACCACTGTTGAGCATGCCCAAAAGAAGAACATTAATATTTGGTCGATTTACGTTCCGGATGCGGGGCACATCGGCCGGCGGCCGTTCCTCGCTTTCAACGCGCAATCGAACTTGAGCCGCCTTTCGGAAAAAACTGGCGCTGAGGCCTATTATATGGGCTTGGAGTCGCCGGTGACGTTGAAGCCGTATTTCGACGAAATCCGAACTCATCTGGAGAACCAGTATCTGCTGACGTTCGTGGGCAATGGCGGGAACAAGGGGAAGTTCGAGCGCGTGCGCGTGACCACCGAGGTTCCCAATGTGCAGATCATGACGCCCGCGGAGGTGTTTCTCCCGGCCGCTCAGTAATTTAAGGCGCGCTGGACAATCCGAATGGAGCGAGAGGCGCGGGCCGTAAGGTTCGCGCCTTTTGCTTTTCTTGGATAATGCTTGTCTGTTTTCTTCTGCTCAGGCTAAACTAGCGCCCATCGATGCCGTCCGGTTGTGTTGAGACGAATCGCGCTATTGAATCGGTTTAAATGCTGCGCCAAGCCGGGCGTTGTTACTGGGAGCTTAAGATGATTCCGTACGGCAAGAGAGAACAGTCCTTTTCGCGATCCACAATCCGATTTGCCGGAAGGAGTTGGAGCTTTTTTTCTGCCACGAGCTTTGCTATTGCCGTGCTAGCGGCCGCAACGGTTGTGGCGCCCGAATCGCGCGCGGATGGCGATATCACGCTGCGGGAGGGGTGGAGAGTACAGTCCTCTGCAAAGGTCAGCTCCGGCGCGGAAGCGGTCTCGATGGCGGGTTTCGATGCTTCGAGCTGGTACAAGACTTCCGCACCGAACACGGTGTTTGCCGTTCTTGTCGAGAACGGCGAGTACAAGAATCCTTACTTTGGCATGAATTTGCGTTCCGTTCCCGGCGTTTCCTATGCCATCGGCTCGGAATTCGCCAATCAGGAAATGCCAGCCGATAGTCCGTACGCTGTCCCCTGGTGGTACCGCAAGGAGTTCGAGGTCCCCGCTTTATTCAAGGGAAGGACCGTCTGGCTCGCCTTTCACGGAATCAATTACCGCGCCGACATCTGGATCAATGGCAAGAAGCTGGCGGGTTCGGATCAAGTGGTTGGTGCGTTTCGGCGCTATGAGTTCGACGTCACTCAGTACGTCAAGGCGGGCGCGAAAAATGTCGTCGCTGTCGAAATCTCTGCGCCACACGCCAACGAGCTGGGTATCACCTGGGTGGATTGGAATCCCACGCCACCTGATAAGGACATGGGCCTCTGGCAGGAAGTCGTTCTCTCCGCAACGGGCCCCGTCGCTATTCGCCATCCCGCTGTCGAAACGAAACTCGATCTGCCCGCCATCGACCACGCGCATCTTACCGTTCGCGCCGAGCTTCAAAATGCCTCGAATGCACCCGTCAAGGGAACTCTCTACGGAAGCATTCTCGGTACGACTTCTCCGATCGAATTCTCACAAGCTATAGAACTCAAACCTGGCGAACATCGCGACATGGCTATTACTCCGGACCAGGTCCCGTCACTGAACGTTCAAAACCCGCGTCTCTGGTGGCCCTACCAAATGGGCGAGCCATTTCTTTACACGCTCGCTCTCAAGTTTATCCCCAATAAAGCCCTCGGATCAGACATTGAAAATGTCCACTTCGGCATAGTGCAAACCGACTCCCAACTTACTCCCGAGGGTTACCGCCTCTTCAAAGTCAACGGCAAGCCCGTCCTCGTACGCGGTGGCGGCTGGGCGCCGGACATGATGCTGCGCGTTAACGAATCCCGCCGTGAAGCCGAGTTCCGCTACGTCAAAGAGATGGGCCTCAATACCATTCGTCTCGAAGGCAAACTCGAGGACGATTACTTCATGAGCCGCGCGGACCGCGACGGCATTCTCATCATGGCCGGATGGTGCTGCTGCGATGCCTGGGAGAAGTGGGACAAGTGGGGCGACGAGCACAAGCGCGTCTCTGTCGACTCGCTCCGCGATCAGATCCTCCGGCTTCGCAACCACCCCAGCGTCTTGGTCTGGCTCAACGGCAGCGACAACCCCCCGCCGCCCGATCGCGAGCAGGCTTATTTGGACGTCGAGAAAGAAGCGCATTGGCCGAAACCCATCCTTTCTTCCGCGACGGCCAAGAAGACAGAGCCGACGGGAGAAAGCGGCGTGAAAATGTCCGGCCCGTACGAATACGTCTCCTCGAATTACTGGTTGCTCGACACGGAGCACGGTGGCGCCTACGGCTTCAACACGGAAACCAGTCCCGGCCCAGCCGTCCCGCCTCTTGAAGAATTGAAATCCATGTTTCCGCCGGACAAGCTCTGGCCCATCAACGAATTTTGGGATTATCACGCGGGCGGCGGTGAATTCAAGAACATCCATGTTTTCACGAACGCACTTGAAATGCGCTACGGCAAGGCGAAAGACGCCGCCGACCTGGCCTGGAAGTCTCAAGCCATGACGTATGAAGGCGAACGCGCCATGTTCGAAGCCTATGGCCGCAACAAGTACAAATCTACGGGCATTATTCAGTGGATGCTGAACAACGCCTGGCCGGGCTTGATCTGGCACTTGTACGACTACAGCTTGCGCCCAGCGGGCGGATACTTCGGTTCAAAGAAGGCGCTCGAACTCGTTCACGTGCAGTTTTCTTACGACGACCGCAGCGTCGCCATCATCAACGGCGAACAGAAAGCTTTCAAGGGATTGAAAGTGGTCGCAAAGGTTTACGACACCGCGATGAAAGAGCGTTTCTCCCAAGAGGCCCTCGCCGATGTCGACGCAGACGGCGTGGTCAGAACCTTCAAAGTTTCCGAACCGGAAGGCGTCACGTCCACCTACTTCTTAGACCTTCAACTCTTTTCCTCGTCCGGCAAACTGCTCAGCCGCAATTTCTACTGGCTCTCCACGAAGCCTGACGTCCCTGATTTCGCAAAGTCCGAGTGGTATTACACGCCGCTCAGCGAGTACGCGAATTTCGACGCCCTGCAGCAACTTCCCAAAGCCACTGTTAAAGCTTCGATGAAGTACTCCGATGCAGGCCCCGAGCCCACGGCTCACGTCACCGTGGAAAACGCCGGCTCCGGGCTGGCCTTTCTTGTGCGTCTCCGTTTGCTCAAGGGAAAAGATGGACCAGAAATCCTGCCGGTCTTTTGGGATGACAACTACATTTCGCTTCTTCCCGGCGAGAAACGTGAAATCACAGTTCACGTCAGAAAGAGCGACTTCGGCGCCGTCAAACCCGTCCTCGCTTTTGACGGCTTCAACGTCGCCCCTATGCAGCTACCCTAGCGTCGCGTATAGGAAAGTCGGCGCGATTTTTGGTGGTGGGACATCAGTTTCCGAAGATGCGTGCCAGCTCAACCGGTCGGCGCAACACTTGCTCGGAGTTTACTCGCTGGAGTCTCAAAGGCTAAAATCGCTTACAAGTGTTGAATCAAACGGAACACTGCCCTGGCTAGGTTCTGATTGAGTACAGCCCGACAGATCGGTTCTCTCGGGAAGTACTGTTGGATTAGGCTATTAGAAAGTGTTGCGTCGACCGGCTGAGCTGGCACGACTAATCAGGCACAAATGGACCGCTGCTCCCGAAGTTTGGCTGAAGTTTAGAATTCGCAAACGCATCCGAATTGTAAGGAATACGATTTATTCGAGATCGGGCGGAGTCACCTTGGCAATCCAGGAGTCGTAGTCGGAAGTGAAGCCCGCTTTTTGCTGCAGAGCGCGAACTTGGCGCTCCACTTTCGCCATCTGGTCGTCTGAAAGCTGTGGGATCACTTCAATCTGCTTCCCAACCGTGTTCATGGCACTCGCCACTTGCTGTTCAGCGCTGCCGGCTCCAGCGCCAGCGTTTCCATCGTCGCTCTTCATGCAATCCACCACGCGCTTGGTCACTTTCTGGCTGTGCACCAGCGACACACGGATGTTCCCCTGTCCGGTGACGACGTTTCCGACCCCGAATACGCGGTCCATCGCGGTGTACCGCGGCAGATCATTGCCAGAGAATGTGTAGTATTCACCATTCATGTTGATCCCAGAAAGTTTCTCCGGCACCGAGCCGATGGAAGAAACGACCAGCGGCGCGCGGAGCTCGTGTTCCGAGCCGGGGATCGGTTCCGCCTTGCGGCCCTCGATTTTCGTTTCAACTACCTTCAGCCCTACGAGCCGTCCATTTTCCACGATGATCCCGGTCGTCAGCCTGCGATCCTGGAAGCGAAACAGGTATTTGTCGCGCGCCAGGCGCAGCATTTTCTGCCGAACCATTTCCGTTTTGGCGATCTGCTCGGACGTAGCGTTTTCG
>JBGPLB010000199.1:0-9243 GCA_041486245.1 Candidatus Acidiferrum sp. | reverse complement strand
GAATTCGGCGTGAAGAATACGCCGAAGTTCAACACCATCTCGATCAGCGGCTACCACATCCGCGAAGCCGGTTCGACCGCCATTCAGGAATTAGCGTTCACGTTGCGCGACGGAATGGAATATGTCGAATGGGGGATGCGCCGGGGGCTGGACGTGGACGAGTTTGTGCCGCAGCTTTCCTTCTTTTTCAATGCGCACAATGATTTTTTCGAGGAAATCGCCAAGTATCGCGCGGCGCGCCGCATCTGGCACAAAGCGATGGTCGAGCGCTACGGCGCCAAGAATGCGCGCACCTGGGCGCTGCGGTTCCACTCGCAAACCGCAGGCTGCTCCCTGACGGCGCAGCAGCCATATAACAATGTGGTGCGCACTGCGATCCAGGCGCTGGCGGCCGTTCTCGGCGGAACGCAATCGCTGCACACAAATTCTCTCGACGAAGCTTGGGCTCTACCTACCGAGTTCGCAGCAACCATCGCCCTGCGCACGCAGCAAATCATTGCGCATGAAACCGGGGTCACGAACACTGTCGATCCGCTCGGCGGTTCGTATTTCGTCGAGACGCTGACGAACGAGGTCGAGCGCGGCGCATGGGACTACATCGAAAAAATTGACGCGATGGGCGGAATGGTAGCGGCCATCGAACGTGGTTACCCACAACGCGAAATCGCCGAGGCTTCTTACCGTTACCAAGTGGCGGTGGACAAAAAGGAAAAAATCATCGTCGGCGTCAATAACTTCGTCGCGCAGGAAAAGCCGCTGGACACTCTGCATATTGACGAGACGGTCGCCCACCGGCAAGCGGAGCGCCTCTTGAAGCTCCGGGCCGATCGCTCGAAGGCTGAAGTCGACCGCCGCCTCAACGCTATACGCAAAGCAGCCGAAGGGAAAGACAACCTCATGCCATTCCTCTTCGACGCCGTAAAAGCCTACGCCACCGTCGGGGAAATTTGCGACGCCATGCGCGACGTCTTCGGCACCTACGAAGAAGTGGCAATTACTTGAAAAATCGAAAGGCAGCTGGATGGCTCCTCTGAATCCGCCTCTGAATTCACCTTCGATGGTAGATCTGTCCGTTTCTGAGTCACGGACGGCGTCCTTCATGAAGAGATATGGCGGCTTGTTACTGGTCCTGATTCTCGCGGCGGGCGTCGTCATCTTTTGGCTGGCGAGTTCGAGAATCACAGGAGAAGTGGTTGTTGCCACTGGCAATCAGAATACCGCCGCACTCCCGGGCGCCAGCGTGACCATCTATTCAGTGAACGAAGACCAAAGGCAACGCATCACCGGCGCGCTCGCTAAAATCCAGCGAGAAAACGACGAAGAGAAAGCCACAAATTCGCGCGTGTTTCAGATTCAAGCCGCAGACCAACGAACGGATTCGGATTTGGCGGGATACAACAACCTGTCTGATACGAAACATTGCTTTGCTCTTGAGAGCGTTTTGGATGAGATCCGGAAGACCGGCAAGCGCAAGAAAAGCACCGACAGTCAAGGCCGGTTTGCAATTTGGGCGCTGCCGGGAAGATATTTGCTTGAAATCGTCGGGCAGGAGAGCAACCAGCGTTTTGAGTTCGTTGAGCATGTCGACCTGAAGTGGCGCAGCGATCTTAAGCTCACCGAACCGAGCTGCCGTTACAGTCTGACGCAGTGACGGCAGCAGTTCCTCGGATTCCCTGGGATGGTGACATCGCCTTATGTTGCAAAAGAAGATTCGTGTGCTGATAGCGAAGCCGGGGTTGGATGGGCACGACCGGGGCGCCAAAGTGATTGCTCGCGCGTTGCGTGACGCGGGCATGGAAGTGATCTACACCGGCCTGCGGCAGACCCCCGAGATGATCGCCACCGCCGCCGTGCAGGAGGACGTCGATGTCATTGGCCTCTCGATCCTCTCCGGCGCTCACAACACCATCTGCCCACAACTCATGAAACTGCTGCACGAAAAAGGGATGAACGACGTCACCGTCCTGGTTGGCGGCATCATTCCCGAAGCAGACATCCCCGCCATGAAACAATCGGGAATCGCCGAAATCTTCCTCCCAGGCACTTCCACGCAGGACATCGTCGAGTTCATACACAAGCGCTTGGCCCACTGAAACCGCAAGTGGAAGCGGTCACCTACTCCAATGTTTTTTCGAATTTGACGCGAGTGTAAAGAACTTGAAAGCCCTGCTGGAGAATGTTCCGCTGCGAACTACTGCCCGGCTGCGCGATGCTGACCGCGAGGTCGCTGCCCGCCTGCGACGCGCGAGCCAGGCGTCTTTGCAGGAGCGCCGTTTGCACCCCTCGTCTGCGCGCCACGGGCAGCGTGCTGGCGCCAAACAATCCCGCGACCCCGTCGTGAAGCGCGAGCGTCCCCCCTCCGGCGATTTTTCCATCGACGCGCGCTAAATAGCATTCCGTCTTCGGCCCGAATGCGAAGAGTTTCATTATTTCAAGCAGTTCCTGCGACACCGGAAACTTTTCCGCGAATCCCTGGGAAACAGTGAGAGTCCACACATCGATTTGATCCTTGCCGATTTTTTCGATGCTAATGCCGGCGGGTGGCTCGGGACACGTGTCGTCGGGACTCACCTGCCGCGCCATGACGTTTGAAAATTCCGTGACGCGATACCCGCGCTGGCCGAACTGCTCGATGAAGGAAGGGTCGGCCAGCGGACAAGTTTCGACGCGCACGGTTTCGTCGCGGCTTCGGTAGAACTCTTCGAGTCGATCGAACTCCTCCGCGCTAACCGGCCCATCGAGGCCCATGCCCACGGCCTGCGTAATCGGCGAGTCCTTGCCGCAATACACCGCGAAGCCTCCGGCAACTCGCCTGGCCGCCGCGCCGCTTTCCGGCCGGAAGCGTCCGAGAGCCTCCGCGCATTCGACGGCCGCTTGCGCCTCCGCAAGTTCCACCCGGCGTGCCAGTTCCAGATTCAAAAGCAACTCTCGCATGTTCGGCTTTTAGTTCTTGCCTTTGTCCCGCTGCTGATATTCCTGTCTCACTCGACGCATTATTATTTTAATACGCTTCTTTTGTGCAGCGCCAGTTTCGGGATCCATTTTTCGCAAAAGAAACTCGTGTTCGCGCTGGAGTTTGCGCCAGTTATCCAGTCGATCCTCGGCAAGAATTCCTTCGGCGAGAGCCGCCTGCACGGCGCAGCCTGGTTCGTTCCGGTGCTGGCAATTGGTGAATCGGCACTGCGCGGCAAGCTCGTCAACATCCTCGAAGGCTTGCGACAATCCGTCAGCAGCGTTCCATAATTGAAGTTCGCGCAAGCCTGGCGTGTCGATGACCATTGCGCCGCCCGGCAGCAAGAACAGTTCGCGGGATGTAGTCGTGTGGCGCCCGCGGCTGTCGCTTTCCCTCACCGCATAGGTCGGCTGCCGCTCCTCTTGCAACAAACGATTCACCAGCGTGGACTTTCCCGCTCCGGAAGATCCAAGAAGCACAATCGTTTGCCCTTTTAGGAAGTAAGTCTCAAGCGCCCCCAATCCCTCACCGGTTTTTGCGCTGATAAGGAATACCCGCACACTCCTGGCGATGTCCTCGATTTCAGCAGCTCGTTCGTGGCGTTCCGCGCACTCGTCGGCCTTGTTCAAAACTATCGCGGGACGAGCGCCCGATTCCCAGCACTGCGCCATGTAACGTTCGATGCGCCGGACGTTGAAATCGCCGTCCAGCGCCGCCACGATTAGCGCAACATCGATGTTCGCAACGATTACTTGCTCTGCGATCTGCTTGCCGGCAACTTTGCGCGCAAATCGGCTCCGCCTCGGCAGCACGTGCTGAATCAACGCGTTTGTTTGCCCCAGGCGAATTTCTGCCGATACCCAATCGCCGACAGCGGGCCAATCTCCGCCCGCCTCGGATTCTGTTCGCAATCTGCCGGACGCCTCTGCCCAGCATTCCCTGAAATCTCCCGCAACGCGCCACAACCCGCGTTGCTGCGACACAACGCGCGCCGGCACGCAATCTTCACTCCTGAATTCGACCCACAATGCTTCAAAATACAAATCCCAACCTAAATCCTGGACGAACACTTGAAAACCCTCCTGCTGCCCGTAAGCAGCCACGTGCGCTGCGGCCGAATCGCTCCAGCGATGCAGCACGGCATTGCGTTTGCTGAAGCAGAGGCGCTGATCGAACGCCCAGACCGTTCAGTAAACGCAGTGATTCAGTTGTCAGCGAAACGGAGGAGCGGGAAGGTCGTCCGGCAATATCGCTCGATTAATTCAGCCCGCTAATTGGAAGCATCACCGGAGACACACCCGCGCGCAATAACTTTGACTGAAGTGTTCACAGGCGCCTCCCACAAAAAGATTCAGTGCCTTTGCGGCACCGTACGCCAGAAGTGTATGCACTCCGCTGAGAACCGTCAACACACATGTGTCGGGCAGTGTACTCGCGGAAAAGTGCGGCGGACCGTATACTGTTTCCCTTGGCGTGCGACGATGCTGCAGCGCGCCCGTGTGAATCCCTGGCCGAGGTCTGCGAGTGGCTGCGTCCGTTTTGAAAACCAGTGCGAAGGCGAAGTCGCCCGACTTCGAAAAAAATCACCGCCGCATCATCGATCTCCTTACGACAATCAAGAATGAAGAAGAGCAGATTCGCCAGGGCGGCGGCGCGAAAGCCATAGAATCGCAACACAAGAAAGGCCGGCTTACCGCGCGGGAACGCATCGCAAAGTTGATCGATCCCGGCACGCAACTCTTCGAGCTGGGGATTTTCGCCGCCTATGAAATGTATGCAGAGTGGGGCGGCGCACCCTCCGCGGGAAGCATCACGGGCCTCGCAAAAGTTTGCGGGCGCACGTTCATGCTCATCGCCAATGACGCGAGCGTAAAGGCCGGCGCGTTCTTCCCGATGACCGCGAAGAAGGTGATTCGCGCTCAGAATATCGCCATCGAAAATCATATCCCGACGATTTACCTGGTCGATTCCGCCGGCGTCTTTTTGCCGCTGCAGGAAGACGTTTTCCCTGATACCGACGACTTCGGCCGCGTTTTCCGCAACAACGCGGTGATGAGCGCGATGGGCATTCCTCAACTGGCCGCCATTATGGGCATGTGCGTGGCTGGCGGAGCGTACCTGCCGCTGATGTGCGACCACATCTTGATGACGGAAGGCTCTGGATTATTTTTGGCTGGTCCCGCGCTCGTGCAGGCGGCCATCGGGCAAGTCACTTCCGCCGAGGATCTCGGCGGAGCGAAGATGCATTCGCAGATCAGTGGCACCGTGGATTTTCGCGAGCCGGACGATGACGCTTGCATCGCGAGGATTCGCGCGCTGGTCGATAAGATGGGCGCGGCGAATCCTTCTCCCTTCAGCCACGTCGCCGCGCGAGAGCCGCTCTATCCGGGCGATGAAATTTACGGAATCTTCTCGAGCGATCCCGCCAAGCAATACGACATGCACGAAATCATTGCGCGCATCGTGGATGCCAGCGAATTTGAAGAATATCGCCCGGAATACGGCGAGACTGTTCTTTGCGGTTACGCACGCATAGGCGGCTGGGCCGTTGGCATCGTCGCGAACCAAAAAAAGCACGTGCAAACGCTGGCGCGCGGCTCGGACCAGAAGCGCATCGAGTTTGGCGGCGTGATTTACACCGAGTCCGCGGAAAAAGCTGCTCGCTTTATTCTCGATTGCAACCAGAACCGCATTCCGCTGGTGTTCTTGCACGACGTGAACGGCTTCATGGTCGGCAAAGATGCCGAGTGGAGCGGCATCATCCGCGCCGGCGCGAAAATGGTGAACGCCGTCGCCAACAGCGTGGTGCCAAAAATTACCGTGATTTGCGGCGGCAGCTTCGGCGCCGGAAACTACGCCATGTGCGGCAAAGCCTACGACCCGCGCTTCATGTTCGCGTGGCCAACGGCAAAGTTCGCGGTGATGAGCGGCGACGCGGCGGCCAACACCCTGGCCGAGATAAAATTGAAGCAACTCGAGCGCGAAGGCAAAAAAGTAGACGAGAAAGCCCGCAAAGAAATGCTCGAAAGTGTGAAAGCAACCTACGAACATCAGACCGATCCGCGCTACGCCGCCGCGCGCCTCTGGGTGGATGCCATCATCGATCCCGCGCATACCCGCGATGCGCTCATCAGCGCCCTAGAAGCCGCCGCCCTCAATCCAGACATCCGCGAGTTCAAGACCGGAGTCCTCCAGACTTGATCACCAGGCGCACCAAGGTGGTTTTGTGGCTTAGTACGCTTCCATCAACCATCGTGGCTGGCGGCGCAGCGTGGGTTGCGATTTATCCGTTTTATCTCAAACTTAAGGGCGGGGCGCAAGCATCCACATTCATTGCATTTCACTTACATCTGTTCCGTCTGCTCGGCGTTACGATATTGCTTTTGACTTGCGGACTGATTTCGCTCTTATTTGATCGCCGAATCAACGGAACGAAATAACGACATGACTGAAACAGTAGAGCTGATAGAGTGCCCGCGCGATGCGTGGCAAGGGTTGCCAGAAATTATTCCCACCGAGTACAAGGCTGAGTATTTGAAGCAACTCATCCTCGCTGGGTTCAAGCATATTGATGCAGTGAGTTTTGTTTCGCCTAAGCACGTCAGACAGATGGCGGACAGCGAACATGTTATGGCTAAACTCAACGCTTCCCTTCCCGCTGGTGTCGAGCTCCCCGAAATTATTGGAATCGTCGTGAACGAGAAAGGCCTGGAACGGGCTTTGGCGACGCCCGGCGTCTCGGCGATCGGCTATCCGTATTCGATTTCGGCGTATTTTCGAAGGGCCAATGCCAATATGACGCGAAATGAATCGCGCCTGCTCGTCGAAAAACTGCGCAAGGAAACTCTGGCCGCAAAGAATGATCTCGTGGTTTACATCTCCATGGCTTTCGGCAATCCGTACGACGAACCCTGGGGACCGGAAATCGTTGCGGACGCCCTCGAATGGCTGAAAGGAATTCGTGTGCGCACAGTTTCCCTAGCG
The DNA here is from genome assembly GCA_041486245.1 of Candidatus Acidiferrum sp. GTDB lineage: Bacteria > Acidobacteriota > Terriglobia > Acidiferrales > UBA7541 > Acidiferrum. The sequence goes on along the minus strand of JBGPLB010000199.1, from coordinate 2,306 downwards.
GACACTGTCGGCACCGCTTCACCGGAACTTGTCGGGGATCTCTATCGCCAGGTGAAAAACCACGTCGCGGGCGTCGAGCTTGGCGTGCATCTGCACAGCCGCCCGGAAGATGCCGAAGCAAAAATTCTGGCCGCCTACGAAGCCGGCTGCCGACGATTTGATAGCGCATTAACCGGACTCGGCGGCTGCCCCTTTGCCGGAGACAATCTTGTGGGAAACATCGCCACGGAGGATGTTCTTGCCGCACTGAAGAAAGCGGGCGCCGATCCGGGCATTGATGCCTCGCGGCTGGGAACAGTGCTCGACATGGCCAATGAGATTCGCGCAAAGTATGCACATGCGCCGCTAGTGAATTAGAATCATTTTGGAGATTAAGCTCCAACTTTGGAGACAGCGTATTCGGAGCCTATATTTTGCATGTCAACCGCGGGCAAACCCTGGTGGAAGCTGCGAACGAAAGTGACTCCGGCGGATTTCACCGAAGCTTTCAAAAGTTTGGAGAGTTGCACAAATGTTTGAAACACTGACCCTGGAATTCACCGGCCAGCTGGCGACGCTGACGCTCAACCGGCCCGACAAACGGAATGCCATCAATGCAAAGATGGTCTCCGAGATGCAGTCCGCGCTGGACGACATCGAGACCGGCCACGCGAGGGTGGCCATCATTACCGGCGCGGGCAAATCCTTTTGCGCTGGAATGGATTTGGAGATGTTGTCCGACATCGCCAGCCAGTCTTCCGCGGAAAATATGGACGATTCGCGGCGCATGGGGAAAATGTTCCGCCGCATCTGGAGTTTTTCAAAGCCGTTGATCGCCGCGGTGAACGGCGCTGCGCTGGCCGGCGGCTGCGGAATCGCCACATTGTGCGACTTCACACTGGCTGTGCCGGAAGCGAAATTTGGCTACACGGAAGTGAAGATCGGATTCTTGCCTGCCATCGTTTCTGTTTTTCTAACGCGGCAAATTGGCGACAAACAGGCGCGCAATTTGCTCCTGACTGGCCGGCTGGTTGAAGCGGCGGAAGCATTGAGTCTTGGACTCATCACGGAAATTGTGCCGCGCGAGCGTTTGATGCAACGCGCGCGCGAGTTGGCGGACGTGCTGATTGCCGCGAGCCCCGTAAGCCTGACGCGAGCAAAGCGGCTGCTGACTTCGGCGGCTGCCGCCAGCGTCGATGCCGATCTGGAGCGCGCCATCCTGGAGAACGCACGCATCCGTTGCACGGCCGATTTCAAGGAAGGGCTCGCGTCCTTTCTGGAGAAACGCAAACCTGTTTGGAGCACCGACGTGGAATAATGCACGCCGGTGAGCGCCTCGATTCACAGGACATGAGAATGATCGAATACCACGACGCGACAGTACGGGTGCGCTACGCCGAAACCGACCAGATGGGAGTGGTCTACCACGCCAACTATCTGGTGTGGTTCGAGGTAGGCCGCGTGGAGTTGATCCGCGCGCTGGGCATCGAGTACACGCGCATGGAGAAGGAAGATGATTGCCACATCGTCGTGGCCGACGCGCATTGCCGGTATCTCTTATTCGCGCGATACGACGAAGTTTTGCGAATCCGCACGCGCATTGCGGAATCGCGCAACCGCCTCATAAGATTCTCCTACGAAGTGATTCGTGATGCGGACCGTAAATTGCTCGCGACGGGCGAGACGACGCACATCATTTGCGGAAGCAACGGCCGGCCGAAATTGCTTCCGGCAAAATACCACAGCGTCTTTAAGGCAGTCGTGGCGCCGCAACCCGATCGGAGAGAGGCATGAGCATCGCTCCGGGCATTGCTTTGACCGGCAACGATTTGACTTTTGAGCAGCTTTATCGCGTGGCGCTTCACGGCGACACTGTCAGCCTTTCTTCGACCGCAGTCGAACGGATGAAAAGTTCGCGCGCCGTGGTTGACCAGCTGGTTGTTTCGGGAGCAACGGCATACGGAATCAACACAGGATTTGGAAAGCTGGCTTCCGTGCGTATTTCGGCGGAGCAAGTGCGGACCTTACAAGTGAATCTCGTACGTTCGCATTGTTGCGGCGTGGGCGCTCCTCTGACCGAAACCGAAACGCGCGCAATAACGCTGTTGCGCGCGAATGCACTGGCAAAAGGATTGAGCGGAGTGCGCCCAATCATTGTGGAGACCCTCTGCGCGATGCTGAACGCGGGAGTGCACCCGGTGATTCCATCGCAAGGATCGGTCGGCGCCTCCGGCGATCTCGCGCCACTGGCGCACCTTGCAGCAGTGGTCATCGGCGAAGGCCGCGCAGCGTACAAAGGCGAAATTCTCGGAGGCGGAGAAGGAATG
>JBGPLB010000198.1:0-9391 GCA_041486245.1 Candidatus Acidiferrum sp. | reverse complement strand
GAGCATGGACTAAAGTAAAGTCCCGATTAGTCGGCTACTCGGAACTTATCGTGGGACCACGGCGCTAACTCCCGATAAGTCGCGTTACCGGACATGTAGTTTTAAGGCGATTTCACTTGTCCGGTAAGCGTTTACCAGGCATTGGGTCCATTGTGGCCTGGCGGGCGTGATTACGCTGATGCTGTGGCCAGTTTGAAGGACGTGATCGCGTCTTCTGTCTTGCCAAATATCTCAAACACGGTCACGAGCCTCGTAATCTGCAGCACATCTCTTGCGTGATTGCCGAGGTTGGCGAGTTTGATGTCACCGCCGACTCTCCGAGCCGACGCGTAGAGAGCAACGAGAGTACCCAGGCCGCCGCTATCGATGCGAGTGACATCCCCTAGGTCCAATACGATTTGTCGGGATTTGTCCAACAAGTCCTTTACACGAATGCGCAGAGATGCTGACTCCTCGCCAAAGAGGATCTCGCCCCAGAGATGAACCACGATGACCTCATCTATCGTTCTGCTGGTGATGTTAAGGGCCATGACACCTCCCCGCCACAACCGTGTGACTGCGTGCATGCGGGCTTTCGGTTGATTGATACCGGTGGCTTTGGTACGACGCCCTCCATATCGTCAGGACGAGGGGTAATCACCAGAGCCTAATCCCGCTATAGGTAGTGCAAGTTCGGCCTGAAACGTATCACCCGGCAACTTGGCCAGCACGGTTATAAACTCCGCATCCTGGAAAGAGAAAAGTCCCCCTGTCGTGAGAGGAATCCACTTGTACGATTACCGCGTTTATCAGGAGTTAGCGTTTCTATGCTTAAAGCAAGTAGAATTCGAGTGATGTTTTCACCTCACGACAAACTGAGGGTATGAAATATGAAGATTATGAAGGCACTGTTTGTCTTACTTCTGACGAGTACTTCAATCGCTGCGCAGGCCCTGCCCGCGCAAGTGGTGTTTCATGTGAGCTTGGGCCAAGCCTCGGCGACGTCGGTCTCCGGGCGGCTGCTGGTCTTCGCCAAGCCGCTCGGACCCGCCGACAAGAGGCCCGTCGTTGCGGTCAACATGGACCAGATCGATACCCACGCGGCCGCCATCGCCGCTCAGGAGGTGGCTCACCTCGAGCCCGGCGCCACGGTCGAGCTCGACGCGGACGTCACGGCCTTCCCTACACCTTTCTCGAAGCTCAAGCCCGGCCGTTACGCCGTGCAGGCGGTGCTCGATCGCGACCATAGCTACAATTACACGGGACGCGGCCCTGGCGATCTCGTGAGCGGAGTCGTGGAGATGGACCTGCCCGGCGATACAGCCCAGCTCCTGACGCTTGCGACCGTCATCCCTGAATCCGATCCTCTCCAGCCCTTGTTCAACGTGCCGGCGGCGCTGAAGGAGGTCTACGCGGCGGCCAAAGCCGACATCCACCCGATTGACTTCACCAGCCCGGCGCTTAGCCGCTTCTGGGGCCGGCCGGCCGCCCTGCGCGGCTGGGTGGTGACACCGCCGGACTATGCGGCCCATCCCGGCCAGCGCTATCCGACGGTCTACTACACCCAGGGCTTCGGCGGCTCGTTGCGCTCCCTCCACGACATCGCCGTCGCCCGGTGGGATGAGATGAAGACGGGCAAGGCGCCGCCGATGATCTGGGTGGCGATTGACCAGACGAGCCCCACCGGCACGAGTGAGTTCGTCAACAGCGTCAACAATGGGCCGTGGGGCGAGGCGGTGACGGCCGAGCTGATCCCCGACCTGGAACGTCAATACCGCATGGACGCCAAGCCCTCGGGCCGCCTGCTGACCGGACACTCCTCCGGCGGCTGGGCGGTGCTGTGGCTGCAGGTGACCTATCCTAAGATGTTCGGCGGCGCTTGGCCCACCTCGCCCGATCCCAGCGATTTCCACGACTTCTTGGGCATCGACCTCTACGCCCCCAATGCCAACGTCTATCGCAAACCCGATGGGACGCCTTGGCCGCTGGCGCGCGACAAGGGCGAAATGCTGGTCGCCGTCGAGGACTACGCGCGCCGGGAAGTCGTGGTCGGGGAGTATGGCGGCCAGTATGCCTCGTTCGAGTGGGTCTTCTCCCCACGCGGCGCCGGGGGGCTCCCGGTCCCTATGTTCGACCGCACAACAGGCGCGGTGGACTCGGCCGTGATTGCCTATTGGAAGGAGAACTACGACGTGGCCGAGCGCCTCCGCCACCATTGGCCGGAGTTAAGGCGTGATCTCGACGGCAAGATCCACTTGACCGTCGGCACGACCGACACCTTCTATCTCGACGGTGCGGCGCACCTGCTGGAAGCGACGATGAAGGGGCTCGGGGCCAGGACCGACTTCCGCTACGTCGAAGGGCGCGGCCATTTCGACCTTTACACCGTGGGCGACGACCGCTCTGGCCTGTACAAGGCCATCGCATGGGAGATGTACGCGCTCGCCCGGCGCGGTGTACAAGATCACGGTAGGCCGCGATGACTTGGGCATGAAAGAGCATCGCGCGGTCATCACTGCGCGCATGGGACTGAATACCTGGGCCGCATTCACCGGCACGCAGGAAGACGCCGTCATTGCGGGCGACGTAGCGATGCTCGATAACGAAGTCACTTCCGTTTTGAAGGTGCTGCGCAAAAACGGTTCGACGTTGTCGCGATTCATCATCACATGACCGGCGACAGGCCCATGGTCATCTTTCTACATTACTGGGGTAGAGGTCCCGCCGAAAAACTCGCTACAGGATTCAAAGCACCTCTCGACCAACTTGGTAAGACCCCTTCGGCTGACTGAAAGGCGCATGAGAGGTGCTCTCTGGTTGCGACCTTAGCTGGAAAATCGATCTTCCCAAGCGTTGCCTTGGCGCGCTCGAGTTTGGCGGGCCGATTCCGCCACCTGCGGAATCATCAAAGGGTCCATGGCCGCGGAAGCATTCGATAATGGAATAAGGTGAGTGGTTCGGAGCAAGGTCAACTCCTGATAAGTCGTGCCAGCTCAACCGGTCGACGCAACACTTTCTAATAGCCTGATCCAACAGTACTTCCCGAGAGAACCGATCTGTCGGGCTGTACTCAATCAGAACCTAGCCAGGGCAGTGTTCCGTTTGATTCAACACTTGTAAGCGATTTTAGCCTTTGAGCCTCCAGCAGTTAGACTTTGAGCTTAGTGTTGCGTCGACCCATTGAGACCGCCGCGTTTATCGGGCACTTGAAATAACATCAGAAGGGAGGGGAAATGTGCTTGACCCTGAAATTAGTTGCAACCCTTAGGCTTATACTGTGAGACCAGATACCTCCAGAATCCGGTCAGGGTATTCCAGAGGGGTTTATGCGATTAGCCGTCTTCTGCCTCGTAGCGTCCGCCGTGCTCCCCTCACTCAGCCGAGCGCAGGCTCCTGTTTTCGCGATTACGCCGGAAAAAAGTTCGATTAAATTCTACGTGAAGGCGTCTGTGGCTTTAGAGGGTAGTTTCGACAAGTGGGACGCCACTCTAAGATTTACGTCTCCCGATCTCGCGACAGGTATTTTGGACATCAAGATTCAGGCAGCCAGCGTGAATACCGGAAGCGGCATGAAGGACTCCAAGCTGAAGGGCAGACACTTCTTCAACGTCAAGCAGTATCCGTTGATCACGTTTTTGTCAAAGAAGACTGTACAGACCGGTCCCAACACCTTTGAGGTGCAGGGCGACTTTACGATGCGCGGAGTATCCAAACCAGAGACGCTGGCGCTCACGGTTTCTGGCGCGGGGACAGGCTCAGGCACGATTAAAGGGAAAATGGCCATCGACCGTAAGGACTACGGGATGAAAAGCGGTATTCCCCTCATCAAGATCGCCGACCGCGTCGAGGTGACTGTCGACCTCAAAGTGAAGCGAGTCAGCGGTCCTCCGGTGGTCCTTAAGCAATAGCCAGCCCTGCAGAAGGGCGGTCGCAACCTCACGTCTAACCTGTAGTGACTCGGGTTACCGGACGCTGGGAGCTAGTTTCCGATTAGCGCGTTTATCAGGACCTTGAGCCTCGTGGTGGCCAATTCTGGACAGTCGGAAGTTCACCGTGACTCGTGCTCCGCGCTCAATTGGCTTCGTGGCAAGCAAAGTTGCTCAGGGCAGCTTCCAATCCAGGGCGTAGATTTCCTGATTGCTGATATCGCGGACGAACAGTGGCGAGCCATCGGGGGCCAAGCCGCTCCAGGCGCCGAAAGGACCGTAGAACCGGTTGGAATACTTGAGGCTGGCGACGGGGGTGAAGGTGAGATCGGCCATCCGGAGGCGGTAGAAGCTAGGCTCTTGCACTTCCTGCGTGTCGAAGACTAGCGATTTCGAGTCGCGCGCGAAAGCAAAATAACCGAGAGTGCCGAGTCCTTTTACGGCGACGCGCCACTTTTGCGTAGAAAAATCGTAGATCCAAATCTCATCCCAAGTGCCTTTTTCGGCGGCGAGATAGCGGCCGTCGGGAGACCAGCGCGTACAACACAGGCCATCGGAACCGGGTAGAGGCGCAGCTTTATGGTTTTCCAGTTTGAGCATTTGAATGGTGCTGTGAACCGGGGCGGAAGGAGCAAATAGCTGGCCGAAGGCCAGGGTTTTGCCGTCGGGCGACCACGCGGAATCGAGGTCGGCAACTTCTCCAAAAGTAATCTGCTCGGCGGCACCCCCCGAGGGGGGAATGAGAAAAATGTTCCACGGCCCTCCCTGTTTCTGCGCGGAAAAGGCAATGCGACTTCCATCGGGAGACCAGTGAGGAAGCGAAACGCGCAGGGCAGGACTGGTGAGTTGAACTGGATCGCTGCCATCGGCTCGGCTGCGCCAGAGCGTCTGATCGGGATAACGCACAAAGATATACGAGCGCGTATCCGGGGATGCCTCCACATCCGTGGCGGAGATGCCGGAAAGAAATGGAATGGACTGGCCGGAGCTCACGTCGTAGCGAACTAACTCCGCGCGCGGCTGCTCGGCCATGACGAAGAGTTTTTTGCCGTCACGGCTTGGAGTTGGAGAAGAGAAGTTCAGTGGGTCGGTGGTGAGCAGGACTGGTACCGGCGGGGTCTTGCGCAGGGACGGTTGGGCATCCGGAAGGAGCCAGATCTTGCTGGAGCCCCGCTGGAAGCTTTGAAAAACATAGTAGCGTCCGTCGGGAGTCCACGCTCCGCAGCATTCCTGGGGTATGGCGTGCCAGCCGGGGAGAAGCTCATGAAGCCCAGAGCCATCGGCGCGAGCCTCCCAGAGCGCACCGGTGAGCTTGTGCTTGTCCACAACACTCATGCGAATGCGTGTGCCGTCAGGAGAAAAGCCAACGTTGTAGATCATTCCAGAAGCGGTAAGCAGCTTACGCCGACCCGAGCCATCTTGAGCGGCGATGAAGAGATCCGCGCCATGAGCAAAAACCAGCCTGTTGCGAGGTGCCCACGCCACGGTTTCGGAGTTCACCGCCGGTATGTCGCTCACAGAAGCGGAGGCCAGATCCATAACGCGAACAGGCGGCGGCGGCGAGTACATTTTGTGCGGAGCAAAGAGCAGGCGCGAGCCGTCAGCCGAAATATCCTCAGGCAGGTAGCTGGGACTGGATGAATCCAATGGTACTGGTGAACCGCCGCCGACGGGGATTTGGAATGCCGCATATTGGCCGCCGCGGCGTTCGCCAAAGAAGAGCGACTTTCCATCGGTGCGGAGGCTTTCCTTAGCCAAGCCGTCCCAGGTGAGTTGCGTAGAACCTGTAATTTGCGGGGGCGGAAGAGGGGAACGGAGCCAGACAGCGAAAGCTCCGGCACCGGCTGCCAGCGAAAGGGCGAGCACTGCGAGCGCGAGTCGCGCGGGCGTGAAGATCCGCGCAGATTTTCCCGGTTCCGCAATGGCTTGGGGGCCGTTAGGCAGGCTTCGGTTGAGTGGAGCGATGAAGCGGTATCCGCGTCGAGGAACGGTTTCAATGAAGCGGGGCGCGTCCGCCGAGTCGCCAACGGCTTCACGGAGGCGCTTGATGGCGGAGTTAAGGCCGGTGTCAAAGTCCACGAAGGTGTCAGCAGGCCACAGAGCGGAGTGAAGCTCCTCGCGAGTGACAAGGCTGCCGGGCCTCTCGAGAAGCTTTAAGAGCACCTGGAAGGGCTGTTCCTGCAACCTGACCCGCGCTCCGTTGTGTCGAAGCTCTCCGGAGTGGGGGTCAAGAACGAAAGATCCAAAACGATAGCTGGGGGTGAGTTGTGACGAAGCTGCCATGAATGTGTCTCGCTAGGAGTATAGACGCACGGACACGGAATAAATTTTCAGGAATTGTGTGTCAGCAACGGTCGCAAATGTAACGAAAGCCGGAAGTTAGCCGGTCAGATACAGACCATAGCCATAGCAGAGGCCATCTATGGTGCTGCCTCGGGATGCGACCCAAACTCGGCGCCACCGCAAAGGCGGCTGAGGTGGCGTTATGAGAAGAATCGTTACGGGGCTTATTGGATTGTTGCTGTTATCTCAAGTTGGTGCAGGTCGGCCACGGAAAGAAGTGGCCCATGGATCGGGAAATGACGAACTGACGTTTGAACTGGTCTCGGGATACCTGGTGGTTGTGGACGGAAGTATCGGGCCACTGCACGGACTTAAGTTTGTGCTGGACACGGGGGCGACCCACACCGCAGTGAGCAACAAGATCGCAGATCAACTCGGACTGCAACGCGTGACGGGAAACGTCTTCAACTTCGACAAGATGGTGAACACGAACTGGGCGGTGATACCTGCCGTGCAGGTTGGGCCGACACGGGCGAGTCGAGTTCCGGCGATGATCACGAACCTGGACTACTTCAAGTCGCTAGGGACTCATGTGGACGCGGTGCTGGGGTTAGATTTGCTACGGCAGAAGAACTTCAGCATTGATTTTGCCGAGAAGAAAGTGAGATTCGGGCAAATTGAAGTGGGGAAGCACTCGACTCGCATATTGGCCGACGATATGGCCCTGCATGTGGAAGCAGAAGCAAATGGAAGACTTATTCAGCTGATTGTGGACACCGGAGCCCCAGGTCCGATGATGTACGAAGAGCGTCTTGAGAACCGGGCCGTGGCGTACAGTGCCGAAGAAGAAAATTACGGTTATCGGCTCGACGGAGTTCTACGGTTGACGCGGGGGCGAGTGCGAAGGCTGACTTTGGGCGGGCGGGACATCGAGAGCAGTGTTTTTCTGACGCACTCGCCGGCGAAAGGCACTTTGGATGGAGTCGACGGATTTCTTGGTGTGACGGCACTTAAAGCCCGGCAAACTAATTTTGATTTCGAGACGAATACATTGAGTTGGACAAACTGAATTGGGCTCTGAGCAGGAATTCGTGGAGGCCCAAGGGGAGAGCAGGTTTCCGCAGTGAGGCAGCTCGGCTAGACGCGGCGGGAATGCGCGACAACGAGTTCACGAGAATCCTAGATTGGCCGGGTTGCCGAGTGTTTCGACACGAAATCGGTGAAACCGACAAGACGCTGCGTTTATGGGTGCGGCGGAAGCGAGGAAACCGCAAACAGATCTGTTCCGGATGCGAATGATTCTCAACTCCTGATTTGTCGCGTTACCGGTAACTTGTGTACTGGGGCTAGGTGAATAGATCAGGGCCGGGGCGCCAGGCGCCGTCGGCGGTTCCATAGGGGCTGGCGACCACGACGGTGTAGCCATCCGGGTCGCGCATCCAACACTCCCAGTGATTGGGGCCACCGTCCCCATCGGGAGGATTGCGATGGCGGGGCAGCACGAGCTCGACGCCCATTTTGGCAGCGCGCTGCATGGCCGCGTCGAAGTCATCCACCTCGAACCAGAGCAGCACACCATTACCGTAGGGTCTGTCGGCGCGATTGCCGATGGGGCCGTGATGATGTTCGACGTCAAAACTGTGCAATTGCAGGACGAGTTGGCCATCCTTCACCAGTTGCTCATAGTGCCCGCCGCCGTGAGCCCCGCGGCAAGTGAGCAGGCGCTGATACCACCGGCTGCTGGCTGCAACATCCGTGACACAGATGAGAGGCTGGGGGCGCATGGGTCCTACCCTAACAGAACTCCTGCTTTGGCGAGCGGACAGAAAGAAAATTCAGAAACAGCAGACTAGCGATTGAGGAGATTGGCCTGGAGCAGGTAATTCAATGTTCGGCTAGGCAAGAGCCCAAGGAAAATAGTGCCAAATGCGGCGATGGCTAGAACTACGTTGACCGACAGGGGAAAGCGAGCGGGTGCGGTGGCGGCGATTTCCGCGCTGGGTTCGCGCATGTACATGACCACAATGAGGCGGATGTAGTAGTAGGCGCCGATGATGCTGTTGATCGCCATAAGTACGGCGAGCCAGATCAAATGCGAATCCACGGCGGCTTTGAAGATGTAGAACTTGCCGAGGAAGCCAGCGGTGACGGGAAGGCCGAGAAGCGAAAGCAGGAAGAGCGAGAGGACGGCGGCGACCACGGGCTGGCGTTCGCCGAGGCCTGCGAAGTCGTCGAGCTGGAGGTGCTTTTCACCGGCGCCGCCGAATTGCGAAACGATGGTGAATGCGCCGACCTTCACAAGGGCATAGGCAAGCAGATAAAAGAGCACAGCGGCGTACGCGGGGCTGGCGCCAATCTCCGTATCCTTGGAAAGATTTGTGACCGCGGCAAACGCGACGAGGATGTAGCCGGCGTGAGCGATGGAGCTGTACGCCAGGAGGCGCTTGACGTTGGTCTGAAGGAGCGCTCCAAGATTTCCCGCAAACATGGTGAGCACGGCGAGGATCCAGAAGGCCCAGAACCAGAATTGCGTGGCGGCGTGAACGTCGGCAAAGATGCGCAGGAGCAAGGCGAAAGCCGCGGCTCTAGGTCCCGCGGAAAAGAGCGCGGTGACGGGAGTGGGAGCGCCTTCGTAAACGTCCGGAGTCCAAATCTGGAAAGGAGCAGCGGCGACTTTGAAGCCGAGGCCGATGAGTATCAGGGCGAGGCCGAGCTTGAGCATGGTGCTCGTGGGATCGGCGGCATCCATTTTCAGCAGATTCGTTGTGCCGGTGACTCCATAAACCAGCGCGATGCCGTAGAGAAAAAAGGCCGTGGCAAACGAGCCGAGAAGAAAATACTTCATCGAGGATTCGCCGGACTTCAGTGTGTCGCGGCGATAGCCTGCGAGGATGTAGCTGGAGATGGAGCTCATCTCGAGGCCGATAAACGCGGTGAGAAGCTCTTGCGCGGAGGCGAGAACGCCCATACCGGCGGTTGCGAAAAGGACGAGCGCGTAGAATTCCGCGTCTTCGAGGCGTTCACGCTCGAGATAGGGGGCCGCGCAGAGAATCACGAGTACGGCGACCAGCCCGACTAAATGGCTAAAGAAGATGCTGAACGGATCGGCGGCGACAAGGCCGGAAAAGGCGGGACCGGGATTATGGACCGCATAGAAGTTACCGGTGATTCCGCCAAGCGCTCCGATGACCGCAACCGTCGTT
>JBGPLB010000197.1:0-9527 GCA_041486245.1 Candidatus Acidiferrum sp. | reverse complement strand
GGCGGCTGGGCGCAGCGGAAATGAATCACCTGCTGGTCGCGCGCGACGATGGCGTAGACCGGCGGATCCTGCCACGTCCCCAGACATGCGAAGCCAAGCTTGCCAGTGTAATAGGCGAGCGTTGCGGGAATGTCCATGGTGAAGAACACCGGCGCAATCTGGCGGAGCATGTTCCAAGTCTACTCCAGACCTCCTGAAAACCGCAGGGATGCGACGCCCGGCATTATGATGGAATGCTACCTTTCTGCAGTTAAGTTTAGCTGTACAGTAGTATTACTGAGAGAGTAGACCCGTCAGGATCAATGGGCAACCCAGAGAGCATCTAGAGAGCAGAGATTTCTCCCTTCCAGACTGACAACTTTGCAAAAGCAAAGTGGAAAGAAAAAGCGTCCGCCTGCTGCGGTCGAAATGACCGTGAGGCATCGGTGAAAAGACGATGAAGAGGAGATTCAACCGGCGGGATGCGATCCGAGGGCTCGCGGCAGCGGGAGTTGGTGGGGCTGCGCTGGGACTGTATACGTGGCGCGTGGAGCCGCACTGGCTTGAGTTCACCTATCCGGTGCTGCCGATTTGGGGGCTCCCGCGCGAACTCGAAGGGCGCGCGCTCGCACAACTCAGCGACTTGCACGTCGGTCCTCAAGTGGATGATGAATACATCGTCGAATCCTTCCAGCGGGTGCGCGAACTGGCGCCCGACTTTGTTGTCTACACAGGCGATTGGATTACCTACCGCGGGCCGCAGCAATTCGAGCAACTTCGCCGCGTTCTGCAGCACGCGCCGCACGGGCGCATGGGGACCCTGAGCATTCTTGGCAACCACGATTACGGATTCCAATGGAAGATGGAAGAGGTGGCGGACAAGGTCGTGGATATCGCACGCGAGGCGGGGATCAAGACGCTGCGCAACGAAGCGATGCGCATTGCGGGACTGCAATTTATCGGCCTGGACGATCTTTGGGGACCGCGATTTGATCCCGCGAAAGTTCTCGCGGAGAAAGGCGAGGAGGCTTCGACGGTGGTGCTATGCCACAATCCTGATACGGCAGATCGCCCTGTTTGGGGCCGCTATCCGGGCTGGATTCTAGCTGGACATACCCATGGAGGCCAGTGCAAGCCTCCATTCCTCCCGCCGCCGCTGCTGCCAGTGAAAAATAAACGATACGTGGCGGGCGAGATCGAGTTGACGGAGAACCGGCGGATGTATATCAGCCGAGGAGTTGGCCATTTGTTGCGGGTTCGCTTCAATGTGCGGCCCGAGATTGCGATTTTTCAACTGAAACGGGCGGGAGATTGAATCCCGGCTTGAACAGGTTCCTGCGAGTCAGTTGGCGAAGCAGACCTGGCGTGAGACATAGTTGTTGCCGGGGTTGGAGCCTTCGAACGGAATTTGGAGAATGTAGCCGGTTTCCGTTTTGTCGAGCTTCAGGCCAGCAGCCTGGAGATTGGGAAGCGTGGTGATGATTTGCAGCGGGTAGGCCCGGCCAGCGATGCCGTCCAAGATCAGCTGAACAAGACACTTCGGATTTTGCGTGTTGGATTGCGCGTCGAGAATTTTTAGAGACGAGGTGGGCTCGCCGGGTTGGGGATGCGGCGTGGGCGGCACGATTCCGATGCCGCCGTTGTAATCGACGGTAATGGTGAGTTGCTGCGGTCCACGAAGCGTGACCGGCGCAATTTCCACGCGAACGAAACTGCCAAACTCGCGAACCGAAAATTTTACCGGCTTGCCATCGACCTGAACATTCATCACGTGCGCAGCCGCCGGCAGCGAAGGCGCTAGTCGTGCCGTAACTGGAGAGTTTCCTTCATAGGTGATGCGGAGAATGGTTTGCGATCGTTGCTGGAGAACTTCGCCGGAAAGATGGCCATCACCGATAGCGTAGCGCCGGAATCGCAAGAACGGCCAGTCCGCAGGCAGATTCGGCGAAAACGAGATTTGGAGTGCGCCGTTTGGCCCGCTCGACGGTCCCTGTGACTCCAACCCGAGCACGCCACGCACAGCGGGCAAGATTACGCCATCGGAAGAAAACAACTGATGAGGCACGGCGAACTCACCTGCAAGATAGCGGTCTCCATTCATCAATTCCGGAACCGCGCCCGGCGAGGAAAGTCCGGTGAGTTGCGCGATGCTGCTCCAGATGGAGAACCCGGACAGGGGAAGCCCATGTCGATATTGCGCCCAGGCCGCGAATCCGCTCATGAACGGCCATGCGGTGCCGTTGTTGTAACTGAGGGGATCGTAGAGAGGATGAACATTGGAGAGCCAGCGCACGCCCCAATCCGTGGCAAGGTCCGGTTTCGCAAGAACAGCCGCTGCGGAAGCGGCGTGCTGCGAATCCAGTTGATTGGAGAGCGCAAGGAGCACGCCGGGCCATACGCCATTCAAGTCCGTGCGATGGCCATCGGCCGTGATGCCAAATGTGAAGGCATGCTGTTCGGGATTCCACCAGTTTTTTTGCAGCGAGTCGCGCGCCTTCGCGGCACGCTGGGATGCGTCCCGGGCGAGCGATTTGTCTACTTTCGCGTCGGACATCGGGACCATGGCTTCGAGAGCGCCGATCCAGAATCCTTCGAGATAAATGTCCTTCACGACTTTTCCGCGAAGCACGCCGACCTCGACGGCGGCGAGGCCGGCTTTTGTGTTGTCCATCAGGCCGTCGTCAGGCGTGACCGTGGAAAGGCAATAGGCGTAGGCTTGCTTGGCTGATTCCCAAAATTCATTGAGAAATTTCGCATCGCCTGTGCGGCGCCAATATTGGCCAAGCGAATAGAGATACATCGGCGTGCTATCGGCGTGGTAGTAGGCGTAGTGAAATTTTCCAAACCAATCCAGCAGATCGACGCTCTGGGTCATTTCATGCATGATCTTGCCGTCCGCCCGCTGGCGGGCCTTTAAAAAACGCAGCGCTTGGAGCGCGCCTTCAAGGTCGCCTGCATCCTCCAAAGCCCAGGAGGACATCATGGCGTCGCCTCCAAACCACCAGTCAAATCCTGGTCTTTCGCCGACTCCGGACGGTCCGTAGCCGGCGATCAATCCGCAGCCGTATCGAGGATGGCAGACCCAGCCGGAATCCAGCGTAAGTTTTGCCCAAAGAAAGTCTTGGTTGAGATTGGGATCAGGCGATTCGAACGACAGAGTGCGCTCGAGAAAGTTGCGGCAATGCTCGGTGCGTTGTTGAAAGAGTTCCGCGGAGCGAGTTAGCACATCGTGATAGACGGCGCTCGCCTTGGCTTCGCTTTCCATGCTGAGAGCCATCACCAGCGGAAGAAGCGTGGAGGGAGACTCGCCAGGCGTGAAGCGCATCCGCAGCAGCATCTCGCCGGCAGCAAGCTGGTGATCAGTCACCTGGCTGTATGTGCTGACACCGGGAGATCCGACCAGCGCTGTCGGACCTTCCGTGGCATCCATCAGAGCGAGGGCCTTTTCGTTCGCGAGCCAGGAGCTGTGCTGTCCGCCAAAGCTCGCCGGCCACATGGGCTTGAAATCCGGCACGAAGGCGGCGGTGATGTCTAGCGGCTTCGAGGAATTCACCTCGAAATAGATGACGACAACGGGGTTGTCGAGGGGCGTCCAAATAATCTCGCGGACCGAAAAATTCGGGTGCACATAGACGAGGGTGGTGGATTCCGGCCGCGTAACTACCTGGCGAAGCAGCGTCTCGCCGCGAAGGGGCTCCAATTGCCCTTCTTGCTGAAATTCGAGCCGAAAATTGTGGAGGAGCTTCATGGGGTAAATCCAGGCTTCAAACTGGCCATCCTGCCTTCCGAATACCGCTGCTTTCCGCCCGGTGACATCGAAAAAATGGAGAGGCTGCGGCGAATCGCGTAAGACCGCACCGCTTTCCGGCAAATTGGCCGGCAATCGCTGCTCCTGCGCTGCAATGGAATTTGGGCAGAAGAAGATTCCCGCAATCAAGAGCAAGTAGCCGAACTTTTCCCTGCGCCGGGGAACGCAAAACGTTTCGATGACAAAAACAAACTTCCGCGCGGTTTTCATTGCGGAGCTCTCAGACTAAGAATTAGAGCGAGATTTTGCCCAACGCGAGGGAGAGTCTATATCAAATCTCAGCAGCAAGAAGCGATTCTGTGGCGATGAGTCAACGGGAAGAGTTGCAATGTTAGAGTCCCAGCAGCAGCTACGCCTTGTGGCGGAAGGATACGTTGGCAGGCGGAGTGTCCTCGCTCTCGAAATCGGCCGGGCCGGGATGCACGGCGTGAAATTCGGGGCGCGATTCGAGAAGGCGGACGCAGCGGTTCCAGCGCAGGATGCTGTCGTCATTGCCGGCGGGACGGATTTTTTCGGCTTCGGCGAAACAGCGCAGCGCGTCTTCGATGAGCGGAAGGAGAACGTGAGCGGAACAGCCGGAGTGGAGTTGAGCTTTGGCGCGGCGCTCGTGAAGAAGTCCGGTGTAATAGTTGCGGTCGTAGGGATCGCGCAGAGATTGAAAAATGGACTGGACTTCCCCGTAGCGGTCGCCAGCGGCGCCGGTGAATTGATCGGTGATGGTGAGGCCGAGCATGCGGCGAGCGAGCTGATGATCGGGATCGACGGCGAGGATATCGCGGCAGATGGATTCCGCTTCCTCGGGTTCGTTGAGGTAGCGGTAGAGTTCGGCTTTGGCGAGAGCTTCCGGGATGCCGGCCTTGGAAATGGATTTCAGTTGGTGCGGCATGGGACCTCCGAGGTTGCGCGAAGTAAAGGAAGTAGAGGAGGTAAAGGAATTAAAGAAACAGAAAGGATCGAAGCTACGTCGTCCTCCACTCCTTCCAGGGAGCGTGGAGCATCTTACATGATTTCAGAGCACGGGCTAAAGCCCCTGCCACCTGATTATGCTACGAGCGGCGAAACATGCGGAACAGCATGGTCAGCGGATCGTAGAAGCGGTCGACGACGCGCTCCTTGAGCGGAATAATGGCGTTGTCCGTAATGTGGATTTCTTCGGGGCAAACCTCGGTGCAGCATTTCGTGATGTTGCAAAGGCCGAGGCCGAGCTCATCCTTAAGCAGTCCGGTGCGATCAAGGCTGTCGAGCGGATGCATCTCCAGACCTGCAACGCGCACGAAGAAACGCGGTCCGCCAAACTTTTTCTTTTCGTCATGCTCGCGAAGGACATGGCAGACGTCCTGACATAGAAAGCATTCGATGCACTTGCGGAATTCCTGGACGCGGTCGACATCCATCTGGGAAATTTTCCAGTCTGTGCTGTGGTGAGGGCGGAAGGCGGGAATTTTCTTGTTGACGGTGTAATTCCAGGACACGTCTGTGACCAGATCCTTGACGCGCGGAAAGGATTTCATGGGCATGACGGTAATGGGCTGATCTTTCGGAAGATCGTCCATGCGCGTCTTGCAGGTGAGCCGCGGACGGCCGTTGACTTCGGCGGAGCAGGAACCGCACTTCCCTGCTTTGCAGTTCCAGCGGACGGCGAGATCGGGGGCGAGATGGCCCTGAATGTAGTGGAGGGCGTCGAGTACGACCATGCCTGGAGCGACGGGCACGCTGTAGTCAACGGTTTGGCCGCCGGTGGCGCCTTCACCACGGGAGATTTGTAAAGTTGCATCGGGCATCGATGATTTCTCCACACCGCGCTCGGACCGCTAAGCCCGAGTTTGCTGCGAACTGATACCGAGCTAGAGCCCGGCGTCTACAAGATTCCTGCAAGCCTCGCGTTGCAACAAAATCTAATCAGCCATGACGAACTGCTTCAAATCATCGGGCATTTCCTCGACGGGAGATTCGTGGCGCTTCATTTCCTCGCCCTCGCGGACGATGATGTTGTGCTTTTTCTCCCAGACGGGATCGTAACTCGGGAAATCGATGCGGCTGTGCGCGCCGCGGCTTTCGGTGCGTGCCAGCGCGCTGAGCGCAACCGCTTCGGAAATGGTGAGCATGGATTTGAGCTCGCGAGCAAGGTGCCAGCCGGGATTGAAAAGGCGCGAGCCTTCAACGCTGGCCTTTGCTGCGCGAGCTTTCAAGTCTTCAAGCTCGGCGAAAGCTTTCTTCAAATCTTCTTCGGTGCGGAAAATTCCGACGAGGCTCTGCATGACTTTCTGCAAGTCTCGGTGGATGGCGTAAGGACTTTCGGAACCCGTGTTGGAAAAGGGGGCCAGAAGCTCTTTTTCCGCTTCTTCTATTTGAGTGATGGCAAGTCCAGGACTGGAAATCTTCTTGGCGTGCTCCGCAGCCGCAAGACCGGCACGGCGGCCAAACACAAGCAGATCGGAAAGCGAATTTCCGCCCAAGCGGTTCGAGCCATGAAGACCGGCGGCAGCTTCGCCGGCCGCGAAAAGTCCGTTCACCGTGGATTGAGCGGTTTCGGCGTCGACGCGAATGCCCCCCATCATGTAATGACACGTCGGGCCCACTTCCATGGGGCCTTTGGTGATGTCTACATCGGCGAGCTCTTTGAACTGGTGATACATGCTGGGAAGTTTTTTCTTCACGTACTCGGCCGGCTTGTGAGAGATGTCAAGATAAGCGCCGCCGTGTTCGGTGCCGCGTCCTTCTTTTACTTCGGTGTAGATCGAGCGGGCCACGACGTCGCGCGTGGAAAGTTCCATGCGCTTAGGGTCGTACTTCTCCATGAAGCGTTCGCCGAGTTTATTGCGAAGGATGCCGCCTTCTCCGCGCACGGCTTCGGTGACGAGAAGTCCTTGCACGCCGGGCGGCCAGACCATGCCGGTGGGATGAAACTGGACGAATTCCATGTCCATCAGCTCTGCGCCAGCTTCGTAGGCGAGCGTCATGCCGTCGCCGGTGTATTCCCAGGAATTGGAAGTGACGGGCCAGGCTTTTCCAATGCCGCCCGTAGCGATCACGATGGACTTGGCTTTGAAAACGATGAAGCGGCCATTTTCGCGCCAGTAGGCGAAGGCGCCGGCGACCCGGCCGCCATCGGTGAGGAGGCGCGTGACGGTGCACTCCATGTAAACGTCAAAGCCGAGCTGCACGCCGCGGTCCTGGAGCGTGCGAATCATTTCGAGGCCGGTGCGGTCTCCGACGTGGCAGAGACGCCTATACGTGTGGCCCCCGAAAGCGCGCTGGAGAATCGCGCCGGTATCGGTGCGGTCGAAAAGCGCGCCCCACTGTTCGAGCTCGCGGACACGCTCGGGAGCCTCCTGAGCGTGAAGCTGGGCCATGCGCCAATTGTTCAGAAATTTTCCGCCGCGCATGGTATCGCGGAAATGAGGCTGCCAGCCGTCGGCTGCATCGACATTGGCCATGGCGGCGGCGATGCCGCCCTCAGCCATGACGGTGTGGGCTTTCCCAAGCAGCGATTTGCAGACGACGCCGACGGAAGCGCCCATCGCAAGGGCTTCGATGGCAGCGCGCAATCCCGCGCCGCCGGCGCCGATGATGAGAACGTCGTGCTCGCGGGTCTCGTAGCTAGTTGTCACAGGAGCCTCAGGTCACGGAGGGCGCCGGTGGCCACCAGGCGCACATAGAAATCGGTAAAACCGACGGAGACCAGGCTGCACCAGGCGAAAAGCATGTGCCGCTCATTGAGAAAACTGAGCCCGCGCCAGGCCGAGTTGCGGGAGCGGCCGAATGTCGCGCAAGAAAAGCAGTCGAGTTTGCCTCCGGCGAGATGGCGGAGCGAGTGGCAAGAGAAGGTGTAAAGAGAAAGCAGGGTGACGTTCAATGTCAGAACGAGCGTGCCGACGCCGACGCCGAAATGGCCGTCGAAGAAAAAAGATCGGATGGCATCGCGCCAGAGAAAGAGGATGAACACGACCGCGAGGTAGAAAAAATAGCGATGAATATTTTGGAGAATGAGGGGAAAAGATGTCTCCCCCCTGTATTTGCGATTCGAAGGTTCACCGACGGCGCAGGCAGGCGGATCGAGCAAAAAGGCCCGGTAGAGAGCTTTGCGATAGTAATAGCAGGTGGCGCGAAAACCGAGCGGACCAGCAAGGATGAGCAGCGCGGGAGAAAGAGGCCACCAGTGATGCAGCGGGTCTATGAGCGGCGAATAGAAGGGGGACAAATAAGACCCCCATTCGTAGAACTTTCCTTCAAAGGCGCGTAGCGTGGCGTAAATGCTAAATCCGCCCATCAGAACGAGGATGGGGATGATTTCGACCCACCAAGCGTCGCGGCGCAGCGTGCTTCCGAGCCGCGATTCAGGCAAGAGGGTTGGCGAGCCAGCCATCTAGAGACCTCCAGGGTGGCAGTCAGCGAATCAGTGACAAAATTATTGCAAACGGATTATATCCAAGACGCGGCGGAACGGCTAATTTAGAGAATGGTCGCGATTTCGGCGTCAAGGGAGACATGGGTAACAGGGATGCCATTGATAGAAAATTGGACGCCTTCGGCTTCGGAAAAATGGAAGAAGCGGCTGATATGGTAGTCCTCGTCGTAGGAGGAAAAGAGGCGCTCGGTTTCATCGGAGGAAAGTTGGAAGGCGGAAAGCACGACGGGCTTGCCAAATTCACCGGCCAGGGAGAGATAGCGTGAGACGAGATCGCTGAGTGGCATCACGGCAGCGCGGCGAGTAGCTTCGGTGGACATGGAAGCAGTTTCGGGAACGAACGTAGTTTACTTCGGGAGCTAAGGCAAAGGAAACAAATGAAGTTAAGGAGGTAGAGGGAGTGGGTGACCAGGATTTGTCGGCGGGACTGAGGATTGGGTAAGATGATGGGCGAGATTTTAGAGCTAAGGGAGGACAGGAATATGAGAATCGCAGTAGGACAAACGGCCCCGGATTTCACGCTGCCGAATCAGGACAAGAAAGATGTGAAGCTTTCGGATTTCGCGGGGAAGAAGAACGTGGTGCTGGTGTTTTACCCGCTGGACTGGAGTCCGGTATGCACGAACGAGCATGTTTGCCTGGTGAATGATATGAAGTCGTTCGAAACGCTGGACGCCGAAGTGCTGGGCGTGAGCGTGGACAGCGTGTGGTCACACAAAGCTTTCGCGGAAAAGATGGGGATTAAGTATTCGCTGCTGGCGGATTTTCACCCGAAAGGTGCGATGAGCGAGAAGTACGGCGTCTATTTGGGCGACAAAGGGATTACGGGTAGAGCCATTGTGATTGTGGGTAAAGATGGAAAAGTCGCGTGGGTGAAGAACTACGATATTCCGGTGGTGCCGGATGTGAAGGAAGTGGCGGCCGCGCTTGGGCAGGTGAAAGCGGCGACGGCTTGAACTTCAAAAGTAAACGAATAATGGGGTAAAGAACAGAAGAACCGAACGAAGAGGTACAGAGTTCACAAAGTTGAGTAGGAAAGCGGGCTGGCAATTGCCGGCCCGTTTTTTATTTGGTGCGATTACTTGCGGTCTGTAGGAGCGGGAGGGGCCGAGAGAGATCGCACGAAGAGGACGAGTTGCCAGCGCTGCTCCTCGGTGAGGCGTTTCTTGAAGGCGGGCATGGGCTTTCTGCCTACGCTGATTTCATAGAAGAGCTCCCCGTCGGTGACGCCACTCATGCGCTTGGAGTCGATGAGGCTCGCGGGCGACGGGTAATACATGGAGGCATCGGGGCCATCGCCTTTTCCGGTTTCGCCATGACACTGGACACATT
>JBGPLB010000196.1:0-9847 GCA_041486245.1 Candidatus Acidiferrum sp. | reverse complement strand
GTCTGTTTGCTGAAGTAGCGAATTTCTTGGGGAAACTTCTCGTCGAATACCTTGAAATCTTCTTTTTGCAGATCGGGAACGAGCTTGTTGCGCCGATTGAGCACCGTGAAAAGCACGTCCACCAGGTTGACCACCTGGACGATCCTTTGCGGACTCTGCGGCGGCGCGGCTTGGTCCCCCTGTCGACCCTGCTGGGGTGGTTGGGTTGGCTGACCCTGCTGCGGTGCCGCGTTCTGGGTCGACTGGGGACGTGGCGCGGAAGACGCCGGTGCCTGCTGCGCCCGGTCGCTGACCGCCGCCGTCAGCAAAAATGCAACAAGTAGAACGGAAATCAGTGCCCTGGACATGTCTCTTGATTATAGGTAGGGAGCGAGCGCAGCGTCAATTCGCTTCGAATCTTCCGCTGCAGCGTCCGCTAGCTCTTTGACGAACTTGTGCAACTCCCGCGGCAGTGGCGCGCGCACTTCGATCCATTCACCGGTCCTCGGCTGAGAAAATCCGAGCCGCGCCGCGTGCAAAAAATTCCGCCCAGGGGCTGGCATCAAAACCTTCTCCACGTTCTCGCGCCCGCCTGCCGTGCTGCGCCCGACGGGATTGCCAACATGAATCTGTGGATCTGCTCCGTAAAGCGTGTCGCCAACAACGGGGTGCTTTACCGCCGAAAAATGCACGCGAATCTGGTGCGTCCGCCCTGTGTGTAGCTGTACCTCCACCAGCGTCGTGCCATCGATTTCCGCCAGCGCTCGCCAATCCGTCCGCGCTTCTCGCGCCTTGCCCGGGAGCGTCTGGTCCCGCAGCGTGCTTTCCGGCTTTTGCCGATGAACCGCCATTCGTGTTCGCCGGCGCAAGTCCCTGCCAATCGCCAGCTCAATCCGCCCGTTCTTTTCCCTCAGCAGTCCCTCGACCAACGCGATATACGTCTTTTTCACCGTGCGCCGCCGAAACGCTTCAGCCAGCCTCGCATGTGCAAAATCGTTTTTAGCCACCACGATAACGCCAGATGTTTCCTTATCCAGGCGATGCACAATCCCCGGCCGCAAGGCATCTCCTCCCTGGGAAAGCGCCTGCCCTCTTCCAAGGAGCGCGTTCACCAGCGTGCCGTGCGTGTTGCCCGCACCCGCATGCACCGTCATGCCCGCCGGTTTGTTGACCACAATCACGTCGGCGTCCTCGTAGAGAATGTTCAGCGGAATCGATTCCGCTTCCGCCAGCATTGGCGGTCGTGCGTGCGCCTCGACCGCGATTTTCTCACCCGCACGCAAACGATGAGCGCCCTTGGAGGGCTTGCCGTCGACAAGAACTAGCGCCGCTTCTATTAATTCTTGAATCCGCGTGCGGCTCAGCTCGGGAAGTTGCGTCGCTAGATAGCGATCGAGTCGATTCCCGACATCGCTCTCCGCGACAGCAAGTTTGTGTGTGACGGGTGAAGGCACCGGAGGATTCTAGCAGCTTGTTCCCGCCGCCATCCAAAGTCGCTCCAGTCGCGCGCCGTTCTAGAATCGGTCCGCAATCTAACGCGGTTTCGCTGCCGATTTCTCAGGCTGAGATCCGTCTTTTTTGGAAATGAAGAGGAGATCGACAATCAAAAGTATCGCGCCGATGGTGATCGCGGAATCGGCTATGTTAAACGCCGGCCACCTATAGCTTCCAATCCACACTTCTAAGAAATCCGTGACTGCCCCGTGAATAATTCGGTCGGTCAAATTCCCCGTGGCCCCTCCCAGAAGGAGGGCAATCCCCGCGGACGCCGCATTTGCGCCCTGCCCAGCCACCAGCAGCCACGCAAGCACGCAGATCACCACCAGCGAGCCGCCGATTAAGAGAATGTGTAGCCACGGTGAATGCAAATCCGCGAACATACTAAAAGCGATCCCCGGATTGCGGCTGTGGACCAAATAAATGAAGTGCCGCACCACTTCGTGCCGCCATCCTTCGTCAGTTTTCATCTCGAACCAAGCCTTGGTGGCGCGGTCGAGCACCACGATTCCCAGCGTGAGCCACAACCACCGCAGGCTTGACGGCAATTTCATGAGAGGGACGGCTCCGATGCTTCGATTTCCGCAAGCGCTTCGCTGCACCGCTCGCAAATACCAGGGTAGCGCGCATTCTCTCCCACATGGGTCGAGTAGTTCCAGCATCGTTCGCACTTTGTTCCATTGCCACGCAAAACTTCCACGTGAAACGGTTCCGGATGCTCGCTGTGCGCCGGCTCATCAAACGGCAAGACTTCCACCTGCGAAACGATAAACAGCCCCGGCAAATCCTTTGCGTGTCTTTCCAGGAGTTCCAGGTAAGTGCCCTTTGAACGAAGCCGTATCTTGGCTTCGAGCGAACCGTTAATGAATTTTCGCGCGCGCGCTCTCTCCAGGTCTTGCAATACCTCAGCTCTCAGTGCATAGAGTTTTTCCCATTCCGTCTTCGTCTTGCGAGCAAGACCTGAACGGAGCACGCCCTCTTCGGTAAAGACGTCCATGTGCACGCTCTCCGGTTCACCCGGCAACTTCGACAAGTGCGCCCAAATCTCTTCAGCGGTAAAAACGAGGATGGGCGCGGCAAGTCGCACCAACGCACTCGCGATTTTCCAAATTGCAGTTTGCGCCGAGCGGCGCGAACGGTTCCCTGCCGCTTTCGTGTACAGGCGGTCTTTCAACACATCGAAGTAAAACGCGCTCAAATCAACCACGCAATATTCATGGATCGCGTGATAAACCCGGTGGAAATCGTACGCCGTATACCATTCCCGGCAGTTCTTCACCAGGCCGGCCGTTCGTTCCAGCATCCAACGATCAATTTCTTCCAGGTCCTCTCCGGCAAGTGTGTCGCGCCCCGGTTCGAAATCAAACAGATTTCCGAGAGCAAACCGAAAAGTGTTTCGAATCTTGCGGTACGCTTCGCTAAGCTGGGTCATCACCCGCTCGCTCATTTTCACGTCGGCCTGATATTCCTGAGAGGCCACCCACAATCGCAGCAGGTCCGCTCCCCACTTTTCGCAAATCTCGCTCGGAAGAACAACGTTCCCGAGAGACTTCGACATGGGGCGCCCATGCTCATCGAGCGTCCAGCCGTGCGTGACCACGCTCCGATAAGGCGCGTGATGGCGCAGCCCCGTCGCGATCAGCAGCGAGCTCTGAAACCACCCGCGATACTGGTCCGGGCCCTCGAGATAAACATCCGCGGGCCACTCGTCGCCCTTCAAAACGGCCAGATGCGAAGAGCCTGCGTCAAACCACACGTCGAGAATGTCGCTTTCTTTTCGCCAGGCGCTCGCGTCGCAGCCGCATTTCGTTCCGGGAGGCAACAATTCTTCCGCGGGGTGCGTGTACCACGCGTCCGCTCCTTCCCGTTCGAACCACTTCAACACGCTCCGCAGGGCCGCGTAATCCTCCAGCCGCTTCCCGCAGGCGTCGCAATAAAAAACGATAATTGGCACGCCCCAGAACCGCTGCCTCGAAACGCACCAATCCGGCCGCTGCTCGAGCATTTCGTAAATGCGTTCTTCTCCCCAGGCGGGAATCCATTTCACGTCATGAACTTCTTCCAGCGCCTCCGCGCGCAAAGTTTTTTCTTCTCCCTGCGCCGACTGGTCCATCTTGATGAACCACTGTTCCGTCGCTCGAAAAATGACGGGATTGTGGCAGCGCCAGCAATGCGGATAGCTGTGCGTGTAATCTTGATGGCCCAAGAGCGCCCCGCGGCCATCCAGCAATTTCAGGATGGGCGGATTCGCCTGAAACACATTTTTGCCTTTGTATTCCGGCAAGCCATCGAGATACACGCCTTTGTCGTCGATCGGGGCATAAATCTCGAGTCCATATTTTTGCGCGGAAATAAAATCATCCGAACCGTGGCCCGGCGCCGTGTGCACGATGCCGCTGCCCTGATCCAGCGTGACGTACTCCGCGAGAATCCCTGGAACCTCGATCGGCAGAAAAGGATGCCGGAATTTTACGCCCTCAAAATCGCCCCCCTTCAGCTTCGAACGCACCCGAATTTCTTTAATCCCGCACTCCGCTTGCAAGGCCGCCACTCGCTCGGCCGCAAGCAAGAAAGCGCCCTTCTCCGTTTCCAACACGGCGTATTCAAAATCAGGATGGAAGGCCAACGCGCGATTGTGCGGCAGCGTCCATGGCGTCGTCGTCCAAATGACTGCGCTCACGTCAGCCATTCGAACAGCATCCATCTTGCCGCCGCCCCGCACTCCAAACTTCACCCACACCGAAGGGCTTGTATGATCTTCGTACTCGACCTCCGCTTCCGCTAGAGCCGTCATGTCGTGTATGCACCAATAGACCGGCTTGCGGCCACGGTACACAAAGCCCTTCTCCATAAAATCAAGCAGCGCGCCTGCGATCGTGGCCTCGTACTCGTGGCTCATCGTCAAATACGGATCATCCCACCGGCCAAACACTCCCAATCGCTTGAAATCCCGCTTGTGCTGCTGCACGTAGCGCGCGGCGAATTCCCGGCAAAGCCGCCGAAATTCCGCGGGCGCAACTTTGCCTTTTCCGCCAAGTTCCTTTTCCACTTGCGTCTCGATCGGCAACCCGTGGCAATCCCAGCCGGGCACGTACGGCGCGTAATGCCCGGCCATGCTTTTGGACTTGACGATCATGTCTTTCAGAATTTTATTGAGGCCGGTGCCCAGATGAATCGTCCCCGTGGGATACGGCGGCCCGTCATGCAGAACAAACAGAGGAAAGCCATTTCGCGCTTCAAGAATGCGCTCGTAAAGATGCGAATCCTCCCATGCCGCAAGCTGCTTTGGCTCATTCTGGGGAAGTCCCGCCTTCATCGGAAAATCCGTTTTTGGCAGGTTTAGGGTCTTCTTGAGTTCCAGAGGTTCGCCCATGGGTGTGTGTGACCGCAGCTCAGCTTGCTCGATTCGAATGCCATCCCTTGGTTCAGGTACTCAGCCAGAAACATCGGAAAGCGGTGTAATCGCGTATGTTACAATGATTGGGAGTTGGTGTCAGCGGCCGGGGTCGCGCAACCTTTCCCGGCCGGCGCGAATCTTATCGAGCAGGACACCCTACGCAGTAAATCTGCGTCTAAATCAGGGGGAAGATGGTGCCGGGCCTAATCGTCAATCTTGTTCCACCTGAATTAAAGAAGCCTGGCGTGTCCGCGTCCGGCAATCAGGCCGTTCCAGTACCTGCGGCGGCGGTTCCCAGGTTTGGAGCGCCTCCCCTTCTCATTCCTGATAATTTTTGGTCCAACCTCAAGCAGTTCCTGACCGAGCGTCCCGTTAAAGTGAGGGAGCGTGCCGACGCGCCCTTTGTGAAGCCAGGGTTTGGGACGGGGGTTTTTGACAATCTGAAAGATTTCTTCAGCTCGCGGCCGGTGCCGAAAGGACCGGTAAACAGCCGGCTGGCGGTTTCCTGGGGAACAAGTTTCGGCGGGTTTGGGTCGCGCATCAAAGAGGCTTTCTTTCCCGCGAAGCTCCCGCCCGCGAACTTCACCAGCAAGCCGATCAGAGTGAAAGACATCTGGACGAAGGACGAAAACTTTCGCTGGACGCAGGCGATCTCCTTCGCCATTCATGGCAGCGTTTTCGCACTGGTCATTCTAATTCCCTTGTTTTGGCACTTCTCGTCTCCAACCCAGGCAAAGAACAAAAATGTTGATGTGACGCCGCTTGATATTTCGCCGTACATGGCAAAACTCCCTGCGGGTGCGAAGAAGGCCGGCGGCGGTGGCGGCGCAAACGACCACACTCTGGCTCCTGTCAACAAAGGCAAGTTGCCCAAGTTCCAGTGGACACAATTCACGCCGCCCCAAGTGAAGATTCAAAATCCAGCGCCAAAGCTGGCTATGGATCCGTCGTTGCTAGGTCCACCCGATCTCAAAGTGCCGAATCTTAATGCGGCGAACTTTGGCGATCCTATGGCCAACGGCGTGAGCGATTCTCTCGGTCATGGCAATGGCACCGGTATCGGCAGTGGAACCGGCGGCGGCCTGGGCCCTGGAGAAGGCGGAGGGACCGGCGGCGGAGCGTTCCGCGCTGGCGTGAACGGAGTGGGCGTTCCAGAATGCATCTATTGCCCGCCGCCGCTGTACTCGGATGACGCACGCAAGGCGAAGTACATGGGCTCCGTCGTATTGCAGGTAACCGTTACAGCCGACGGCCGAGCGGTCAACATTTCAATCGTGAAGGATCCCGGGATGGGCCTGGGAGAGAAAGCCGTCGAGTCCGTGCGCACGTGGAGATTCAGGCCAGCCGCTGGACCTAACGGCAAAATTATTCCGGTAATCGTGCCCATCGAAGTAACATTCCGGCTCTATTAGTACCCGCATTTCAATTCATTCCTGCTATTCGCTCCGGTTGCTCATTTTCTAATTCAGATTGCTCTGAATGCTCAAACTTTCTTCTGCGGGCAACCAAACTCTAGTTGCGAACTTCTGACTAGCGGACTGGTGCCCGCCCGCAAACGTTTTCGGGCCGAATCGCGAGGCGGAGACGGAGGCCTGCGCATGCGCGATCCATTTCTGCGGTCTTTTTCCGGAAACAGCGCGGCCACGGAATCCCCTTCCACAGAATCTTGGTGGAACCGCGTTCGAGAAAATCTTAGGCAACTGCTTATTCCTTCGCACTTAAAACCTTCTTTGGCGAACGGCGCGCCGATTCACCTGTTGAAGTTCGACCGAACGCTTCGGCCGGCGCGCGCGCAAGGAGCTTCGTTGCTCACGCATGCCGCGGTTTTCACGGCGATCGCGATTCTCCTGGCAAACCCAAAGGGAGGAGCAAAGCCCCCAAGTCCCGGCGAAAGTACGACGGTCGGCCCAGTCACATACTCCGCTCCGCTGATCCGCAGCCTCACAAGAGCGCATCCCACTGACGGGGGTGGCCGGGGCGGGGGCCAAAACCCGATTCCGGCGACTCGTGGAAATCTCCCGCCGATCTCCTCGATCGTGCTGGTCAGACCGACGCTCCCGCAAGATCAGCATCCCAACCTGCCGGAGCCACCGACGATATTTGATCCGAGCGCAGCACCGGTCCTTACTCCCACGGAGAAAATGGGACTCCCGTGGATGCCCACGGACACGAACTCTCCCGGTCCCGGCAAAGGACGCGGTATTGGATCCAAGGATGGCAATAATCTTGGCGACAATGGAGACGGGCCGGCCGGCGATGGCACCGGGCTTGGTCAGTACGGGCCAGCGTTCATTCCGCCTGGGTGCGCGTATTGCCCATATCCGACGTATACCGACGAAGCGCGGCACGGCAAAGTGCAGGGAGCGGTGACGCTGGCGGTTCTCGTAGGCGCTGATGGCCGCGCGCAAGATGTTCGCATCGTCAGAGGCATTGGGTTTGGCTTGGACGAGCGCGCCGTTGAAACT
Organism: Candidatus Acidiferrum sp.; assembly: GCA_041486245.1. GTDB lineage: Bacteria > Acidobacteriota > Terriglobia > Acidiferrales > UBA7541 > Acidiferrum. Next base: position 2,509 of record JBGPLB010000196.1, on the reverse strand, counting down.
GTGCGTGGCTGGAAATTTATTCCCGCGCGAGACGGGGCCAGGCGCACCGTTGCCGCGTGGGTCACCGTCGAAGCAGTCTTCCGCCTGTTCTGAAGCAAGGCAGGTTGCGCTGGACGCACTCCGCCGGCGGCGGTAGCATTTCAAGATGCCGTATAAGTTTTGGCACGGTGAACAAGAGCTCGAGTCGCAGGCCTCTTCCGCTCGAATGGGCGGGCCGCCGCGCAAATCGACGGGGATTGGCGTGCTCGATCCGCCCGGGCCTCCTCTCTGATGCGATTGTTCGCCGGGTTAATCTTGGCTGGCCTGGGGCTATTCATCCTCTTCCTGCTTTTCTCCCGGTAGAGGGTGATTCAAGAAACACAGGCGCCGCTTCCTGTATATGGGCTGTGGACAATCTGCTAGGATTCGGGCATGAGAAGAGCAACCGGTATTTTGATGGCTATTTTCATTAGTTTGGCCTGCTTGGGGCATACGGCGCGGGCACAGAATTCCTCGGGAATGCTGGACATCACGGCGCGCATCACCCCGACGGCGGCGCGGCCGGAGCCCGTGCGGCAATTCACACTCTACATTTTGACCAAGAGCTACGCGGACATCGCCAAAGAAGTCGAGGGTGGAGACGTGATGCTGGGGCGCGATGAATTTATCGAGAGCTTGAAAGTGTCGAATGAATTGAAGGAGTGGCTGAAGTCACACGAAACTCTTGACCTCACCATTCCCGAGCTGGACAAAATGCTGAAGGCCGACGACATCATCCACACGCCGGAATTCCTGGCGGCGTATCAGCGCTCGAACGGCGGCGGTGTTACAAACGGGCTTCCGAGACCGAAATACAAGGACGCTGACAAAACGGACCACCCGGAGAAGTATGAGAAAGAACAGCAGGACTATTTCCTTGCGCTGAAAAAGTTCATCGAAAAAAATCCGGGAACGATTTCCGGAGTCGAGATGGAGTTGGACGGCGTAAATCCTCAAAGGAAGTGGGCGCTGCTTCAAAGCAACCATAAAAAGCGCATACAAAAATTGGCGCCGGAGGTGGCGCAGACGAAGTATCTGGCAGCCAAAGTGGACACGGACCTCGATGGACACGCGTCCATACGCAACATGTCGCCGGGCAAATACTGGATCAGCTCACTGAGCTTCGATGCGAACGCCGGCGATGCGCGGGTGCGCTGGGATGTGCCCATTACGATCGAGGCAGGACAGACTTTCCGGATCGAACTCACCAATCTGAACTCCACGGACACGCTGGCAGCCTTGACACCCTAGGGCGCCCAGGTCTCAGCTGGCATGGGCACGCCTCTCCTCTGGCTCGTCTTCAATCTATTCGTACTCGTTACGATTGCGCTGGATCTTGGTGTCTTCCATCGCCGCCCGCACAAGATGAATACGCGGGAAGCCCTGATGTGGACGCTCGTATGGGTTGGCTTGAGCGTCGCCTTCGGCCTCGGCGTGACGCATTACTCTGGCGCGCAGCGAGGCCTGGAATTCTTCACTGGGTACGTCATCGAGAAAGCCCTCAGCGTCGACAACCTCTTTCTGTTTCTCGTGATTTTCCGCGCGTTCGCCGTAGCCGAAAACATCCAGCACCGCTTACTGGAGTGGGGCATCCTCGGGGCGCTGGTCATGCGCGGCGCGATGATTGCCGCGGGAGCCGGGCTGATCGAGAGATTCAGCTGGGTGCTGTATGTTTTTGGCGCATTTCTTGTGTATGCGGGATTGCATATGCTGTTCGAGAAGAAAGAGAAGATGCATCCCGAGCGCAACCGGATTTCCGTCTTTGCGAGCCGGCATCTGCGCGTCACGCATGACTATCACGGCGAAAGATTCTTTGTGAAAGAAGGCGGAAAGCTCTTCGCGACGCCACTGTTTGTGGTGCTGCTGGTTGTCGAGATCACGGATATCACGCTGGCGATCGATTCGATTCCCGCCATCTTCGGCATCACGCGCGATGCATTCATCGTATACACGTCCAACGTGTTTGCGATTCTGGGATTGCGCGCCATGTATTTTCTGCTTGCAGGAATGCTTGGACGGCTGCGCTTCCTGACGGCGGGACTAGCGTTTGTGCTGGCGTTCATCGGGGCGAAGATGATCGTCGAGCCGTGGATACATATCTCCGTTGAGATTTCGCTGGCGGTTGTGGCGGGGATGTTGCTTGTGGCGCTCGCCGCATCCTTGCTCATTCCCGCCAAACCAACAGAGTAAAGGTCAATCCTCTTCGAACATCAGCTCGTCGACGTAGCACCACATCCAGTTTTCGCCGGGTTCGAACGAGCGGATGACGGGGTGCTTGGAGGCGTGGAAGTGTTTGGTGGCGTGCTTGTTCTTCGAGGAATCGCAGCACCCCACTTGGCCACAGGTGAGACAGAGGCGGAGGTGGACCCACGTATCGCCCATCTTCAGGCATTCTTCGCAGCCCTTTGATTTAGGTTTGGCGGGGTGAATTTGATCAATGTGCGTACAAACGTCGGCCATGGATTCCTCCGAAAATTTTTAGTGCGACGAT
>JBGPLB010000195.1:0-9861 GCA_041486245.1 Candidatus Acidiferrum sp. | reverse complement strand
GATCAAATCACCAAGGCGCTGGATCGGCACGTGAGCTAATTCGCCGGTTGAAACTGGCAGCAAAAAGATAGAAAGAACGCGGGGGCATGTCGTACAGTTGAGTACGGCATGCCTTTTGTTTTTTGCGCGAGCATCGGAATTTAGGAGCATAGATTGGCTACAGCAGAAACTGCGGAAACGACGACGCGAACAGTAAAACCGGCGGATCACCCACCGCTGCTAGCGGGAGACCGCGGACCGATGGCGATGTCGCGGCCAGGGCTGCACGAAACGGTCCTGAAGATTTTGAGACCGTTGCCGCGCGGAATGATTCTGGATTGTCCCGCGGGAGAAGGCGCGCTCGCGCAGGACTTGGTGGCAGAGGGTTTTGATGTGCGGTGCTGCGACCTGTATTCGGAGTTGTTCCGTCTGGATGGGGTGGAGATCAAGCGCGGCGATCTGGCGGGCACGTTACCGTATTCCTCAGGGTCGTTTGACTACATCACTTCTTTGGATGGACTAGAACATATCGATTCGCCGCCGCAGGCGTTTCGAGAATACCGGCGGCTACTGAAACCGGGCGGGCACTTGATTATCAGCGTGCCGAACATCATGAATATCGAGGAGCGGCTGAAGTGGCTGTTCTTTGGCTACACGTCTCACTTCAAGCCGCTTTCAGAACAATCGAAAGCCAAGATTCATTACGATTGCGCGGGAAAGGACGAGATTGCGGTCCACGCTAACCCGATTGGTTACAACGAACTTCGGTATTACCTCGAGAAAAATGGGTTTGCGATGCAAGGCGTCTACCGCGACCGGAAGAAGGGGAATCAGTGGCTATACTGGCCGCTGGTGGCGTTTATCCGGCTGCTGGCAAAGCTGACGCCGAAGAAGCGGCGCGCGGACCGGTGGACGGACGAGCTGGCGTCGGATCCGGTACTGCTCGGGGGTAATACGATTATCATGCACTCCATCCTAAGCTCCTGAGCACACGGGAAGTTTCGCCTTACCAACGCCGAACTAAAAATCACTTAGCTGAAATTGAAGTGCCGCCCCCTTCCCCCTATGTTTTGCATAAGTGTTCATTCTAAAGGTAGATAAAGCGGTTTGTTTTGATGCACTTTTGCAAGTGTTGATTCTAAGGGGCTTGCATTGCCATCATATTTTTGAGGTCATGGGCAGTTTTTGCAAGTCAGCACTAGAAGGGAATCGCCCCTCAAGGTGAAGCCGCCCGTTAAAAAAGAAAAAACGGCAGCCGAGGCTGCCGCAAACTAGTGTTCTTCCTATCCAGGATAGTAACTCTGCGGTTGAATCTGTTCAACGGACAAATTGGACTGGGAAGAGGGACGTGGCTGCGGATGGTTTCGTGGACGTCAGAGCAGGCCGAGGGCGATGCGGACTTGTTCCTCGATGCGCGACATGGTGGCGGCCGAGAGAGCGCCGATCGGCGGATAGCGCAAGAGGCCCTTTTCGACGGTAGTGACCTGATCGCATTTCGCCCAGCAGTCGAAATCAAGGCCGCCCTCTTTCGCCTTAAGAGGAACGCGCAGACTAAATTTCGCGTGTTGTTTGGTAGTGATGCCCACAACACACACATCGAGGGCATGGCGATTGAGCTGGTCCACGGAGAGGATGATTGCCGGGCGCGGCTTGTCGAGTTGCACGAGATAGACTTCTCCGCGTTTGGGGAAGCCGCCGAGAGATGGGTTAAGGCCGCGCATGGGTGAGTCAGTCGCGGCCGAAGGTGCGCAGGGCGGCCTTTTGGAAGGCCTGGGTTTCGCGGCGAGAGCTACGAGCTTCGGCGAAGAAAGCCGCGGCCTCCGCTTCCAGGCTATCGTATTGCTCTTCGAGGATGGCGCGCTTGAGGAGTTCGTTGACGCGCTCGCTCGCGGAGCGATCGCCCTTGGTGGAGTCAACGTATTCGTTGATCTCGGGATCGACCATAAAGCTCTTAGGTAATCTCATGGATTAACTCTTAGGGTAAATCATACCACATTCGTGGTCGTGTGGGTGGCCAGCAATCTGAGCGGTCACGAGTGACGAGCGGGAGGGGCAAGCTTTTCCCCTTCGGGGCGGCAGTCAATGACAAATATTGAAGTGCCGCCTACGCTGGGGAAAGAAACCGATAAGACGAGAACGGCGGTGGATTAGAATTGCGGGCTGAGGGCCGGATTGATGATCTTGAAAAGGTGCCATTGGGCGACGAGCGAGTTGAATATTCCCTATCACGACGAGGAGTGGGGTGTGCCGCTCCATGACGACCGCGCGTTGTTTGAGCTCTTGATTTTGGAAGGGGCGCAGGCGGGGTTGAGCTGGGACACGGTGTTGAAGAAGCGGGCGCGGTATCGCGAAGTGTTTGACGGATTCGATGCGGAGAGGGTTGCGCGGTATGACAAGAAGAAAGTGCACGAGCTCTTGAAGGATGCGGGGATTATTCGGAACCGGTTGAAGATTGCCGCGACGATTTCAAATGCGCAGGCGTTTTTGAAAGTGCGGGAGGAATTTGGGTCATTTGACGCGTATCTCTGGCGGTTTGTGGGCGGTAAACCGAAGCAGAATGCCTGGAAGACGCACTCGCGTTTGCCGGCGAAGACGACGGAATCGGATGCGATGAGCAAGGACTTGCAAAAGCGGGGGTTTCGGTTTGTGGGCTCGACGATTTGTTACGCGTTTATGCAGGCGACGGGGATGGTGAACGATCATCTGGTGGGCTGTTTCCGGTATGAAGAGTTGGAACTAGGCGAACGTTGAACAGAATCGCCGGTCCCGAAGTGAAACCGCAACCGCAATGGGCTACTGGGTCAGCTTCCGGTTTGCCCGTCATCCGCCCAGCACCGAGTCTCGTTGGTCCGAGCGATGACAATAACTCCCCGATTCCCAAACAATACTGGCCTTTAGTAGGGCAACTTGAAAGGCTTTGTTAATTTGATCACGCGGTCGAATTTTGGGTACCACCCCTGTGGTGCGTAGTCGCTAGTATGCATGTAGCACTGCGCCTTCAATTCGTCGCTTCCGTCGGTGAGCGTAAGAAGCCAACTTCGCGGAACGCAGTTTGCTGGCTCACCCATGAAAGCGGTCAGGCCTGCAACATTAACAAACGTCGTACCCCAGCGCCGCTCGATATGCGATTTTGCACCGTAGGTGTCGTCTGGAGACGTATGCGTATGGGCTCCCAGCCATAGGTCGACGCGCCCAGGTTTTGCACCCAGGAAATTTTCGAATGCCGCAGAGTCCCGTTTGCTGTCAACCCAATACAAATAAGACGCGCCTTGCGGCGTACCCTTACCCTCGTAATAACCGTGATACCAGGAGTCCCATTCGCCCTTTTTGTTTCGCCGCATGCCTTCCCATTCGCCTGAGGCTACCGTGGTGTTCTTGAGCATGTAATGATGCGCGCTGACAATGATTGACGATGGATTTTCTTCGACCATTCGCTTCCACCAACGGAACGTTTCGCCACTAACTACGCCTGCGGGATTTCCGCCAAACGTCCCGCGGCCGACTTTCTGCGTGGGTTCGTTGATGTCACTCATCATCAGAAAGAGAAGATTACCCGCCCGAAACGAATATCGCTCCCAAGTTCCATCGATTGGAAACGGCCGCTTGTTTGCTTCAACCTGCGAGAACTCAGTGTGTTCGCCCGTCGGGTCAATCCATTTACGCCACCACCATGCTTGGGGTTCATCGAGGCCACTACGGTCATGGTTGCCTGAAAGATCGTAAATCTGCTCGCGGCGATGCTTTTTCAATGCACCAAATTGCCGTACGATCTCTTCACCTTCGGAGTCTTTCGGCAATCCCACATCGCCTGATATATCTCCCAAATTGAGTGCGATATCCCAATCGAAGCCGGATGTGGATTCCGACTGCCGAAGTGCGTCGGCCAAACTCTCGCGACCGTTTCCAAATTTCTTGTCCCGTGCAACGTGGGCGTCGGAAAATACCCAAACTCGGAATGTCTTCGCGAGCTCGCCAACTGGTTTCGCATTCTTAAAGGTACGCCCTAGCCACGGCACTCCCGAGCTGGCCGTGTTTACTCCCAACGCGGCAAGCGCGCTCAGGAAATGGCGCCTCGAATAGTTATCTACGTCCAGTCGGTCGCCGCTTGCCCTAGAGCCGCACGGCGCGCGATATCGTGCATCGTTTTGAGCCATATTTCACACCCTGCAGAGTCCGTTTCATAAACAACGCCGGTAGCTTACCCTCAGTTAGGGACAGCGGTCTACCATTCCTCTGGCGCTCACAGAAAAGTTGCTGGTGGATTGTCGGCAAACCGGAAGTAATCCTCGGACTCGATATGTTCGTCGGTCAGGTTGTCAACCTTCTTTTATATTGCGTCGCATTATCGGAAGCTGACCCACCAGCCGCCCTTGCTGCATGCCGCGAAAAAACTCGCGGGAGCGTCAGGGGAAAATCTCGACGTCGATGACGTGGAACGGAAGTTTTCCGGCGCTGCGCACGCGATGTGTGTAGTCCTGTCCGCGAGCCTTACGAAAACCGGCATTGCCGGGCTTGACGTCTTGCACATCGCTCCACTCGCCGCCGGCGGGCTGGGATTGCGTTTTGTCTCCGCTGATGGGAATGCCGACGTTATCGTTGCTGTGCGTGTGAAAAAGAGAGGCTTCGCCAGCAGGGAATAGGACGTCGAGGACGCGGACGTACTGGTTCTGGAAAGCAAAGTGGTGGTGAGGCTCCTTTTCGACAGGAACGGGCTCCGGCAAGGCAGCGGTTGATCCGCCAGGCGGGGGAACGGCGGCAGCGGCAGCGGCGGCGTTTTTTAGTTCGACTTCAACAACCTCAAGGGGCGTGTCCTCGAGATTTTCGACGGAATGAGTCACCGGCTCAGACCATCGTGAATCGCCAGCTTTGTTGCGCAGTTCCTGCGTCGCGCCGCTCGCGGAAGTCACAAGCACGTGCATATCCGTGATACACACGACGACACGGGCAGGATGCGAATGCTGGGCGATCTTCTGGTGCGGTGCGTAGCGCGCATGCAAGACGCGAATCTGTTCGTTTTCAAATGCGACTTTCACGGCGCCGGAATTGACGGATACCGGGTCCTGGCCCAGGGCCGCGGGCGCTGCTGCGAGAGACGCGAGTAAGAAGTAAAGAGAAAGTGTTCGCATGGAGACGAAGCTCCTTTGTGAGCGCACAGGATAAACGGGCTTTGTGCAGGATGCAATGAAACTGCGGACTATGGAGACCTCTGACACGTGCTTGCGTTGAGGGCTAGGCGAGCTTACGATAAGACCCTGCCGTTTTCTGGTGCTTTCCAACGAAGTTTCGAAGAAGTGAATTAGAGCGCGAAGAAGTGTGGTCGAGGAGAGAGCCTGCATGAAATCGGTGGTAGTGGTGGGCGCGCAGTGGGGCGATGAAGGCAAAGGCAAGGTGGTGGACTACCTTGCTGGGTCTTTTGATTATATTGCGCGCGTGGCGGGCGGGCATAATGCGGGGCACACGGTCATTATTGGGGAGGACCGGTATGTGCTGCAGCTGATCCCCTGCGGGATCTTGCGGCCGAAGCAACAGGCGGTGATTGGAACGGGCGTGGTGGTGGATCCAGCGGCGCTAGTGGCGGAGATCGAGACGCTGGCGAAGGCGGGGATCGACGTGACAGGGCGGCTGCATGTGAGCAATCGTGCGCATTTGATTTTTCCGTATCACCGGGAATTGGACAAAGCAGCGGAAGGGGCACGTGGCGCGGATAAAATCGGGACCACGTCGCGCGGGATCGGGCCGGCGTACGAAGATAAAATGGCGCGGCGCGGTTTGCGAACGTGCGATTTGCTGGAGCCGGAGCTGTTTCGCAAGAAAGCGGCGCGCGTTGTAGCGGAGAAGAACCGCCTGGCGAAGGGCGCGTATGGCGCGGACATTGATTTTTCGCACGAGGTCGAAGAGACACTGAAACTAGGCGAAAAGATTCGCGGATATATCTGCGATACGGCCGAACTCGTAAATCGCGCGCTGGATGAGGGGAAGTCGGTGCTGTTCGAAGGCGCGCAGGGGACGATGCTGGACATCGACCATGGGACTTATCCGTATGTGACTTCCTCGAGCGCGATTTCCGGAGGAGCGACGACGGGCATGGGAGTGCCGCCGACCAAAATCAAGAACGTGCTGGGAATTTCGAAGGCGTATACGACGCGCGTGGGAGGCGGGCCGTTTCCGACGGAGATGCCGGAGCTGGAGGCGAAGGAAGTACGCGAACGGGGAAAAGAGTTCGGAGCGGTGACGGGCCGGGCCAGACGCTGCGGATGGCTGGATTTGATAGTGTTGCGCTACGCGAAGATGATCAATGGGATTGACTCGCTGGTGGTGACGAAGCTGGACGTTTTTGATACGCAGCGGGAGATTCAGGTTTGCGTGGGATATAAGTACAAGGGGAAAGCGCTGAAGGAGATGCCGGCGCTGGCGGAAGAGTACGAGCACGTTGTGCCGGAGTACAAAACGTTGCCGGGGTGGTGCGAAACAACGTACGGCGTGAAAGACGGCCAAAACCTGCCGAAGGCGGCGCTAGATTATTTGAGATTTATTGGGGATTTTCTGCAGGTGGAGATTGGGATGATTTCGACGGGGCCGGAGCGGGATGCGACGATCGTGCCGGCGGGGACTTTGCTGGCGCGGTGGTTGTAGGGAAGGAAGCAGAGGAGGTAAAGGAGGTATAGGAAGTAAAGGACGAAGAACGGGAGATCGCGTCGTTGAAGTCAGCGAGTTTGCCTCATGTTGAGCTACCAGGAAGCACGGCAAAAAGTCATCGAACAATTAACAGCGAAGAAGGGTCCGCGCGCGACGGAGCAGGTGCGCGTAGGGGATGCGCTGGGGTATGTCCTGGCACAAGAGGTGAAGACGGATCGCGAGTACCCGCCGTTTAACCGGGCGACGCGGGACGGGTACGCGGTGTTTGCAGCGGATGCGAAGGCAGGAGCGACGCTGAAGTGCACGGGGGAAATTAAGGCCGGAGACCGCGTTACGAAAGAATTGTGGGCGGAGACTTGCGTGCAGATTATGACGGGCGCGGCGGTGCCCTCAGGCGCGGATGCGGTGGTGATGATTGAGCACACGAAGCGCGATGGGGATGAGGTGAGGTTCGAACGAGCGGCCGTGACCGGACAAAATTTTGTGCCGCGCGGAAGCGAGGCGCGCGCAGAGCAAACTCTTTTGACGCCGGGGATGAAGCTGGGTTATGCGGAGCTGGCGCTGGCTGCGCAGGTGGGCGCTGCGGAATTGAAGTGCGCCCAGAAGCCGCGTGTGGCAATTCTATCGACCGGCGATGAGATTGTGCCGGTGGACAGCATTCCGGGGCGATTTCAGATTCGAAATAGCAACAGCGTGTCGCTCGCTGCGCAGGTGCGGCTAGCTGGCGGCAAGCCTGTGTTGCTGGGGAACGCGATGGACCGCGAGGACGATTTATCATCCAAGATTCGGCGCGGCTTGCAGGAGGATTTGCTGGTTTTATCGGGCGGCGTGTCGATGGGGAAGTACGACCTGGTGGAGAAGGTATTGAGGGAGTTGGAGACGGAATTTTATTTTGATGAAGTGGCGATCCGGCCGGGCAGGCCGGCGGTATTTGGGAAGTGCGGAGAAAGATTTGTGTTTGGGCTGCCGGGGAATCCGGTGTCGACGATGGTGACCTTCGAATTGTTTGTGGTACCCGCCGTGGATTTGCTGAGCGGAGCGGAGGCGCGAGGGCTGCCGATTGTGGAGGCGCACTTGGGCGAGGCGTTGAACGAGAAGCCGGGATTGACCCATTTCCTGCCTGCGCGGATGGAGGGGCAAGGGGCAGAGAGGGAAGTGAAGGCGTTGAAGTGGCAAGGATCGGGCGATGTGTCGGCGCTGGGGAGGGCAAACTGCTTTATCGTGGTGCCGGGAGAGAAGGAAAAGTTGGACGTTGGAGAAAGAGTGGAAGTGATTGTGAGAAGAGACTTATTCTGATGTAAGTGAGCAAGCGGAGGACTGAAGAAAAGCCTGGGAAAAAGAATAAAGCAGACGTCGCAGAGGGACAGCAGACTCGGAGAAGTAAAAGCGGGAAGACGGATTGGGGTATTGGCAAAGCTTTCACACTACGGGGCGCGGGGCGAAGTGAGGATGGTCGACGTGTCGGAGAAGGCGGCGACAACACGGACGGCGGTGGCGCTGGGGTTTGTGAAGATGAAGCCGCTTGTGGTGCGAGCAGTGAAGCGGCTAAGGAATCCGAAGGGGAACCCGCTGGAAGTTGCTCGAATTGCAGGGATTGCAGCAGCGAAGAAGACGGCGGAGTGGATACCTCTTTGTCATCCACTGCCACTGACGCACATTGATGTGACTGCGCGGCTGTGCCAAAATGGCGTTGAAGTTCGCTCCGAGGTTACGGCGACTGCCCAGACAGGGGTGGAGATGGAAGCCCTTGTCGCCGTTACCGCCGCGGCCCTCACGGTCTACGACATGTGCAAAGCTCTCGATAAAGGGATGGAAATCGGCGGGATAGTTCTCGTCAAAAAGACCGGCGGGAAGAGCGGAGACTTTTTTCGAGAAGCGGCCGTGGCGGGCAGTCACAAGAAAACCAGCCGGAGTCGGAGTCGATGACCGCGGGAAGCACCAAATCAGTCAAGTTACTGCTGGCGGACGACAATCCGCTGGTGCGGGACCTGATTGTCAAAGGAATGGAGCCGTTCTGCGAGATTGAGACGGCAGCCGACGGCGCGGATGCATTGTTGAAGGTGATTGATACTCCTCCCGACGTGATTCTCTGCGATTACAAAATGCCTGGACTTGACGGGCGGCAGCTTTTCGAGAAACTGCGCGGACGCGAGGCCACGCGCCACATTCCGTTCTTGTTCATGGCGAGCCGCGCGGACATTGAAGAGCGCTTGCGGCCGCTGGTGGATGGCGTGGAAGATTTTGTGACAAAGCCGTTTCTGGTGAAGGATTTGGTGCGAATTACAAAGAAGGTCGTAGACCGGCTGCACCTGGAGAAGTTGCAGAAGCGCGCGTCACGGCCGGGTGTAATTCAGGGCCGGCTGGAAGAGATGAGCATGATCGACCTGATGCAATCGCTGGAGATGGGGCAGAAGTCGTGCCGGCTAGTGGTCCAGCATAAGGGCGAACAGGGCGAACTGTACTTTGCCGGCGGGCAATGCCGCGACGCAAAAATTGGAAAAACCGAGGGCGACGACGCCGTATACCGCGTGGTGCTTTGGACGGCGGGCGAATTCGAGATTGATTTCAACGCGGCGAATGCTTCGGGGCGCACGACAACGACAAAAAATACGACTGGCCTGCTCATGGAAGCGATGAGGCTGATGGACGAAGCCAATCGCGACACCGTGGAAACGAAGTAACCTGCCCGATGCGCGTCGCGGTGCTCACCATAAGCGACACAGTTTCGAGAGGAGAACGCGAGGATTTGTCTGGGCCCGCGGTGGTCGCGGTGTGCCGCGGATTGGGCTGGGAAGTAACCTCGGTGCTGCGCGTGTCCGACGATCCCGCGAATATTCGCGAGCAGTTGCGTGAACTGGCGGACTCCGGGCGAGTGGACGTGATTTTGACGACCGGCGGGACGGGAATTGGGCCGCGGGACAACACGCCGGAATCGACGCAGGCGGTTGCGGACAGGATCGTGCCGGGAATCGGGGAAGAGATGCGGCGCAAGGGAGCCGTACTTACGCCGACGGCCGTTCTTTCGCGGGGGATGGCGGCAGTTCGCTCGAAGACACTCATCGTGAATCTGCCGGGAAGTCCAAAGGGCGCATCGGAGTCCTTGGACGCGGTGGCGCATCTCTTGCCGCATGCCGTGAACGTGCTGCACGGAGCAAGACATGATTAATTCTTCTGCAGCTTCGCGCGCGGAATAATAGGCAAAACAATCCGAGAAGAGTGTTCTGCATCGTGATAAATGCGGATGTG
>JBGPLB010000194.1:0-9888 GCA_041486245.1 Candidatus Acidiferrum sp. | reverse complement strand
TTCGAGTATGCACCACCATCGAACGCAACGAGGGCTGCAGTCATGTCAGCCAAAAAACTTACCCGCAATTTCCGCCGCACGGCCGTAGGGATTCCATTCTCCGGACGGGCACTGGCAGCACTTGCATTCGTTGCACTTGCGCTATCTTCATGGGCTGCCTATCGCGTTTGGCCGAGGCACTTGCGCGCCACGGCGCAACATCGCGATCTCCGTCCGAAGGTACGCGGACGGAACATCGTACTTCCCTTCTCCAACGAGATCGCTTGCGCCGAAATCGCTTCGTTCGACGACCAGCTCGAGGCCTTTCTTCGCTACGAATACCTTCGCGGGCGCGATCCCGGCGATGCATCGAAAATTCTTCTGACGGCAGACCGCAGCGGCAAGCGCGTGAACTACAAAATTTTCCTGCTCGTCGAAAACGACCAGCTCACCGCCCTCCCTCGTCTCAACCGAATGGAATCTCATGGCCTCATCACGCACTACGAGCTGGTTGCCTGGACCAAGGGAGAGCTCGCTATTGCGCAGCAGCAAAGCCGCATGTTTGAAAATGCCTACAACGTTCCCACCGAGCAAAAGCTGGAAACTCTTCCTTCGTTTCAGCTGCTTCCCGCTCTTGCGGATTTTCTCGTCTTCAAATCGCAAACCGATTGGCGCGTCGTCGGGCAAGGCACGCGCGCGCCGCAGCCGCTCACTCATCATCAAGCGCTTCGCCTCGCTTCCGATATTCTCGACGTCGCGCATTTCTATGCTCTGCCGCTTGACTATTTTCTCGGTGTCGGCGCCATGGAAAATAACTACATGAACGTCGACGGCGATCTCGCGCACGCGGTTTGGAAAAAACGCGCGGAACGCGGCGACATTATCCTGAAGCGCCGGAGCAAACGCGTGCTCGTGAGCGATTTCTCGATCGGTACCTGGCAAGTTTCCCGCGAAACTCTTCGCGTCGCCCACCAGCTCTACTTGAAAGACAAGCGAAATTACGATCAGCTTCCGTCGCGCCTCCGTCCACCCCGGAACCTGGACGTAAATTCCGTCAGCACAGAAGTTCTTACTACATATGCGGGCCTGGTCCTGCGCAATTTACTGGACCGCTTCGGCGGCGACGTTGATCAAGCCATCGGTGCGTACAACGGAGGCGTCCGCAACCCCAATCCCGCCTACGCTGCCGGCGTAAGGAACGTCGCTCTCTATGCTCGCAAGGTGCTCGAACATGCGCCGCTTCCCGCAGCAAAATATCCCGCGCCCAATTTGCCGAATGGAACGGTGCTTTGATATCGCTCTGTGGTTCGGCCGATGAGCCTGGCGCCTTTTGGCGCTTCACTTCACTCTTCGCGAGACCTGTCCGGACGGTCAGGTTCTTGAATCGCAGGAACCTGTACGTTTTCGCTGTTGCCTCGATTCCGTGCGTGCGCCTAAAGTACTTGGGGCAGGGTTCTCCAGTACGCATCATGAGATCACTCTTAGGTTCTCGCGCAAGTAACCCAAGTGTTTCGCCTCTCCAGGGCCACGGAAATTTCCGCGTTCAGACCGACGATGCGAACCCCCAGAAAATTTCGCGGCGTGAGTGGTGGCTCTGGTTCTCCGCTTTGCTCGTCACGGCGCTTTCGGCCATCGCGTTTCTGCTCTCCTCGATTCGCTCATTCTTTCATCATGCGGATCATTTTTACGAAATCCGCTCTGATCAGGCGCGCTGGGCCACGCTGTGTTTGCTTCTCGTGTTCAACGTTTGGCTAATTTATCGCCAGTGGTCCTTCCGCCGTCTTCGAAAACATTTCTCGGGGCAGTCTCTCGACTCTCAAGCTCTCCCGCAACAGTTTATGGAGACGTCGGGCCTTGATCCGGTCACGGGCTTGTACACGCGATTTGGACTCGAGCAACATCTCGGAAAAGAAATCGCTCGCGCGCGCCGTCAAAACACAGCGCTGAGCCTTGCCACGGTTCATGTGGAGGAGTTTTCGCAACTCGCCGCGCGCTGTGGCCAGAGCGCCGTGGACAACGCACTGAAGGAACTTGCCCGCCGCCTCAAGAAGGCGAGCCGGGGCTCCGACATTGCCGCGCGCCTGAGCGACGACGACTTTCTACTACTGCTCCCGGAATGTGGCGTGAATGAGGTCAAACAGGTATTAAACCGCCTAGGTCCCATCGAGGTGAACGCCTCGCGCGAAAAAATTCTACTCAATTACACTACTGGCTGGGTTGATTACCAGCCCGGCGACCTCCCTGCCGCTTTGCTTAAGCGCGCCGCCGACCTTCTTCATCTTTACGACACCGCCGCCCACGACAGTTTCTCTACAACGCTGGCGTCTCACTAGTCTGCGGTTGGTTTCGCCCAACTGCCCGCGAAACCTCTGCTAGCCCCGCGCTCCTTCCCCGCGTCCAAGCGGAGCTTAAGCGATAGAATTCGCTTCGTTGCACCGACAGTTCCCTCTAGAATCCTCATGGCTCGGCCCGAGACTCGCAGCGATTTGTCCGTAGGATAGAGGAGTGGCGATGAAAGCGGCACAAACGGAGAAATCTTCGAAAGTTCTTGTGATCGACGTCGGCGGCACAAACGTGAAGCTGCTGGCGACGGGGCAAAAAGAGCCGCGAAAATATCCGTCAGGCCCAACGATGACGCCGCGCAAGATGGTGAGCCTGGTGAAGAAGTCAGTTTCGGATTGGAAGTTTGACTGTATCTCGCTGGGCTATCCGGGGCCGATCATCAACGGGCATCCGCTTCGCGAACCGCACAACCTGGGTAGCGGATGGGTGGGATTTAACTTTCAGAAAGCGTTTGGGTGTCCGGTGAAAGTCCTCAACGACGCCGCGATGCAAGCGGTTGGCAGCTATAAGGGCGGGCGGATGCTATTTCTCGGACTGGGAACAGGCCTGGGATCCGCGATGATCGTGGATGGAATCCTGCAGCCCATGGAGCTGGCGCACCTGGCCTACAAAAACGGGAAATCCTATGAGGACTATCTTGGTTTGCGCGGCCTCGAACGCATGGGCAAGAAGAAGTGGCGCCGCTGCGTGGCGAAAGTTACCAAACAACTGAAAACCGCGCTGGAAGCGGACTATGTTGTCCTGGGCGGAGGAAACAGTAAGAAATTGAAAAAACTGCCGCCCGGCGCGCGGCTTGGCAGCAATGAAAACGCCTTCCTGGGCGGCTTTCGGATGTGGCAAAAAAATCAGGTGATAAACCTTTTCTGAATTGGGGCGACAGGAGCTCCCCCTTCCGAGCCAATAACGTTCCGTTTCACGTGTCTCCAATCGGACAGCGGTCCGCCTCGGAAGGCGGACCCTACAACTTCCAATCTTCCGCTTCGGCTTGTATATTTTCTCCGCACATCCAGGAGGCACCCCATGGATCCGTGGTCACGCCGCAAATTTTTTCTCACGTCGCTCGCCAGCAGTTTTGCCGCGGGCGGCATCAAACTTTTCGCCCGGCCGCTTCGCGAAAACGCGGCTGCTCTGCCATCCGTGCCCGCGCAAGGCGCGCGCCCGGCGATCATTTCGAGCGCCAACGGCCTGCATGCACTGGATAAGGGCATGGACATTTTGAAAAAAGGCGGAGACACGCTGGACGCCGTGGTCGCGACGGTGAGCGTCGTGGAAAACGATCCCAACGACGATTCCGTGGGCTACGGCGGTTTGCCCAACGAAGAAGGAGAAGTTGAGCTGGACGCTTGCGTGATGCATGGACCGACGCACCGCGCCGGCTCTGTTGCAGGACTTCGCCGCATCAAAAACGCCGCGCGTCTGGCGCAAACCGTGATGGAAAAAACGAATCACGTGATGATCGTCGGCGAAGGCGCACACCGCTTCGCGGTGGACGAAGGCTTTGAAGACATGAACATGCTTACGGAGCATTCGCGCAAAATCTGGCTGGCGTGGAAGGCTTCGTCTTCGGTGAACTGGCGCCCGGGCATCGACAGCCCGGAGTGGAAGGAGCAGGTTGCAGCCATATTCGATCACGACCAAGAGCAAATCGCGTACGCCGAGCGCGTAATCGCGCATCCCCCCACGGGAACGATTCCGTGCATGGCCGTAAATGAAAAAGGAGACATCTCCGCCACGACCACGACGTCGGGGTTGGCGTGGAAAATCCCCGGGCGCGTGGGGGATTCGCCAATCATCGGCGCGGGCTGCTTTGTGGATAATGAGGTGGGCGCGGCGGGCTCGACCGGCAAAGGCGAAGAAAATATCAAGATCGCCGGCGGGCATACCATCGTGGAAATGATGCGCCGCGGGAAATCACCCGAGGAGGCGTGCCTCGAAGCGCTGGCACGCGTGGCTCACAATTACAACAACGACAAGAAAAAGCTCTCGACGTTTCACATTTTCTTTTATGCGCTGAATAAAGACGGCGCGCACGGCGCGGCCTCTCTGTGGCGCAACCATTATGAGGAAAAGCAGCATTCGGTCTACGCATTTCACGACGGAACACAAGCCCGGCTGGCCGAATGCAAACCTTACTTCGACGAAGTCAATGCACATGGATAACGCTCGCGGATAAAATGAACTGATGGACCAAGCGAATATTCTGATTATCGGCGGCGGCGTCGTGGGCTGCGCGATCGCGCGCGCTGTTTCCGCCCGCTGGCCGGACGTGTTTCTCGTCGAGCAAAATCCCAAGCTGGGCATGGCCACAAGCTCGCGCAACAGCGGCGTCATCCACTCCGGCATCTACTATCCGAAAAATTCGCTGAAGGCGCGCCACTGCATCGAAGGCAACCGGCTCACATATGAATTCTGCAAGAAACACAACGTTCCGTTTCGCCACACGGGAAAGCTCGTAGTTGCGGCAAACGCGCACGAAGAAGCGGACCTCGCAGCCCTGAAGAAGAAGGGCGAAGACAACGGCGTGGAAGGGCTGCGCCTTATTGGCCCGGCGGAGATCCGCAAGCGCGAGCCGCATATCGCCGGGGCGGCGGCGATTGAGGTTCCTTCCACGGGCATCGTATCGGCTGAAGAGCTGGTGCACGCCTACGCACGCGTGGCTTCGGGGCAAGGCGCAAACATTGTGACGCGCGCGCGCGTCGTTTCCCTGGAGCCGGTGAGAAGCGCGATACGCGTCGGACTGCGCATCGGCGACGAAGAAGACGCGCAGGATGAAGCGATTGAAGCGCATTGCGTGATCAATGCGGCTGGGCTCTACTCCGACGAAATTGCGGCGTTGTTGGGAAATAAGTCGTGGAAGATTTATCCGGTGCGTGGGGAGTATTGCGAAATTCGAGGACCGCGCGCTTCTTTGATCAATGATTTGGTTTATCCCTTGCCGCACGCGCACGGGCTGAGCCTCGGCGTGCATTTTACGAAGACGCTTTGGGGAACGGTGCTGGTGGGGCCGACGGCGACGTACGTCGAAGGTAAAGACAATTACGAGCGGGGCCGTTTGCCCATTGCGGATTTTGCGCACAGCGCGAAAACATTGTTGCCGGAAGTCGAGGAAAAGGATTTGCAGCTCGGATATTCCGGGCTGCGTCCGAAGCTTGTGCCTCCGGAGGGAAAAGGCATCGCGGATTTTGTCATCACGAGAGATCCTGCGGTGCCGCAGGCGATTCAGCTTGTGGGGATTGAGTCACCGGGGTTGACCGCGGCGCCGGCGATCGCGGAGCAGGTCGCGCAGTTGGCCGCCGAGGTCCTGGCTTGACGCTGCCGATCCGTTTGCAACCGCATGGGCACGATAAATCGTGCCCCTACATTCGCTTCATTCCACGATGATGCGTAGGAATTTTCTCTTTCCGGCGCGAAGCAAAAACTCGCTGGGCTTGCTCAAGTCAATGTCTTTGCGAGGATCTTCCACACGGACGCCGTCGATTTCCACCCCGCCTTGTTCGATGAGCCGCCCGGCTTCGCTTTTCGACGGCGCGAGCTTCCATTCCGCGAGCAACGCAACGAGTTTCTTCGGCGGGCCTTTTGGAACCCGCCAAATTTCCGCTTCCGCGGGTGCCTGACGGTCACGGAAGACGCGTTGGAAATTTTCGGCGGCTTTGCGCGCGGCTTCTTGGCCGTGGAAGCCGGCGATCACCTCTTGCGCGAGGCGCATTTTCACATCCATCGGATGCGCGGTGCCGCTTGCGACTTCTTTCTTCAGCGCGGCAATTTCGCTGGGGATTCGGTCGGTGACGAGGTCGTAGTAGGTCCACATGAGCTCGTCGGGGATGGACATAAGCTTGCCAAAGATTTCGCCCGGCGGCTCGGTGATACCGACGTAGTTGCCGAGGCTCTTGGACATTTTGCGCTGGCCGTCGAGGCCGACGAGAATCGGCATCGTGACGGCTACTTCTCCCGCAAGGCCATAGGCGCGCTGGATGTCGCGGTGCACGAGAATATTGAACTTCTGCTCGGTGGCCCCGATCTCGACGTCGGATTTGAGGGCGACGGCGTCATAGGCAGTGAGAAGCGGATAGAGAAGTTCGTGAACGGAGATTGGCTGGTGGTGTTCGAGGCGGGAGCGGAAGTCTTCGCGCTCCAGCATGCGAGCAAGGCTATAGTGGCCGCAGATGCGGACGACTTCCTGGCTGGTGAGTTTGTCAAGCCACTCGCTGTTGTAGCGGACTTCGGTTTTTTGCGGATCGAGAAGCTTGAAGACTTGCGCGAGGTAGGTTTTGGCGTTGGCGTCTACCTGCTCGCGTGTCAGCGGCGGGCGAGTTTCGGATTGCCCGGTGGGATCGCCGATCATCGCGGAGAAATCGCCGATGAGAAAAATCGCGGTGTGGCCGAGGTCTTGAAAATGTTTTAGTTTGCGAAGAACCACGGTATGGCCGAGGTGAATGTCGGGTGCGGTGGGATCCACGCCGAGATAGGCGCGCAGCGGCTTGCCGGTCTTCAGCGAATTTTCGAGCTTCGCCTTCAAATCGGCTTCGGGAGTTATCTCCGCGACGCCTTTTTTCAAGTAAGCGAGCTGTTCTTCGACAGGTTTGAATTTGTTTTCAGCCATTTGTCTCTCAGGCAGTACGAAGGACGCGGCGGCCTTCGATTTTGAAGCGGCCTTCGAGCACGATTCGAACGGCTTCGGAATAAATTCTGTGTTCCTCTTGCAAGATCCGTGCGGAGAGCGTGTCCTCCGTGTCGTCGTCCTTTACGGGCACAACGGCTTGCAAAACGATGGGGCCCGCATCGAGATTCTCGTCCACAAAGTGCACCGTGCAACCGGCGAACTTCACACCATATTCGAGCGCTTGCCGTTGCGACTCCAGGCCCGGAAAAGAAGGCAGCAGCGACGGATGAATATTCAGAATGCGGTTCGGGAACGCGGCCACAAAGTAGGGCGACAAGAGGCGCATATAGCCGGCCAGACACACCAAGTCAACCTTGTGTTCGTTCAAGACCGCGACAACCTGGCGATCGTATGTTTCCCGCTCCAATCCTTTCGAGGGAATCGCGGACGTGGCGATGCCACGAGCTTTAGCTCGCTCGATTCCGGGCGCGCCTTCGCGATTGCTGATTACAATCGAGATTTCCGCGTTGGAGATTCGCCCGGACGCGATGCCTCCCGCAAGGGCATCGAAGTTCGAACCGCGCCCGCTCAAGAGCACGCCTATGCGCTTCTTCATAAACAAAAAACGTTAACACAACCGCGGGCATCGGCAAAACGGAGGTGCGTAACCAAACGGCGAGCAATTGCGTCGCAATGTAGGCGCGGCGGCGTTAGAATGCCGAGGCCGATAAAGACTACATCAAATAGAAAGCGACCACGATGAATAAATGCTGGAAAAGAGCTGGAAAAGAATTGGGGCAGGCGGCGATTTTTGCCGGGCTGACCGTCTTGTTTGTGGCAACTGCAGGTGCGCAGACTGGTGCGCCAGCGAAAGCACAGAGCGTTTCGCACGATCCGGCCGAGCCGCTGCAAGGCAGGCCGCATCCGAAGATTCTGCCACGGCCAGCAGGCGCCATCTCGCGGCAAAGCGTGAATGAAAAGACGATGCGCGACTTGATCCATGAACAAGTCAGCTGTGGAACACGGTTGACGCTTTCCTCGTGGACAGATCCAAAGCGCGGAATCGGCTGCGGGCGCGATTTTATCGTGACGCGGTTCAATGCGATCGCGAAGGAGTCCGGTGGAAAGCTGCAAGTCGTCGTGGATAAATTCGAAATGACGGCCGACCGTACCGCTGGGAAACCCGTGCACCTGGAAAACGTGTACGGAATCTTGCCCGGCACGGACGCCGCGCTGGCGAAAACGGTTTTCATTGTCGACGGGGACTTCGACTCCCGGCCCTCGAAAGTGATGGATCCCGAAGCAGATGCGCCGGGGGCAGACGACGATTCTTCCGGCGTGGCGGTCATGTTGGAGTCGGCGCGGTTGCTGAGCAAAGCCGCCGCGGCCGGGCATGGCGGGCGCGCGACCGTTTTATTTGCCGCCCTTTCCGGAGAAGAACAGGGGTTGCTGGGAAGCTCGCACCTTCTGGAATGGGTGAAGCAACAAGGGTATGCGGTCGGCGGAATGATGGATAACGACATTGTGGGGGCTGATCCGGCTCCTGGAGGGCCGCACCGCGTGCGTGTCTTTTCGGGGAACGGAGAAATCGAGGATTGCGATTCGCCCGCGCGCGAACTGGCGCGCGCCATTGAAGAGATCGATGGGCGTTCAGCAATTCGCATGATTTTCCGGCAGGACCGCTATGGCCGCGGCGGCGATCACTATCCTTTCTGGAAGGCGGGCTATCCGGCGGTGCGATTTACGGAGCCGCTGGAAGACTACCGTCATCAGCACCAGACGCCGCGGACGGAGGACGGAGTCGAGTTCGGCGATCTAGAAAAGTATTTGAATTTTACATTCATGGGAAATGTAACGCGTGACAACGCAGAAGTGTTGCGACAGTTGGCGCTGGCGCCTGCTCCGCCAACGAATGTGAAGCTGACGGGAGCGGTCACGCCGGATGCGAAAGTTTCGTGGTCCGCGGAGGATGACGCGGAGCGCGCGGGGTTCGAGATTCTTTGGAGAGAGACGACCGAGGCTCGATGGAGCGTTTTTGATTTCGCGGAATCAGCGGGCCAGACGGTATTGAAAGACGTATCGACGGACAATCATTTCTTCGCGGTGCGGTCGGTGGGTAAGAATGGGGCGCGGTCGATTGCGGTAATCGCCGAGGCGGAGCGACGCGCGCCGCCGCTCCCGAGCGCTCCGAAGCAGTGATCTCAGATTGTTGAAAATAAATCGTTAGCGGCCAAGCGCGAGGAAGACCGGGTGAAACGCGGCAACAAGCCAGCTGAATATTGACCGGCGGGGCGGCAAAGCGCATAATTTTTCAGGAGATAGTTCCGGTCCCCGCCCTCGAACTCCCCACCACAATTCCTAAGCTGGTCACGGAGACTCTTCATGCGTAGGTTACTAGTTTCATTCACCCGCGGGCGGTATTTTCAAACGGCTACCCTGATCGTTTTGCTCGTAAGCGCAGTCGCCCTGATGGTGACTTGCAGCGGGAGTCCGACTCCACCCCAAATGAACAATACGATGGGGACAATAAATGTGAGCTTGAGCGACCCGCCAAGCTGCTC
The DNA here is from genome assembly GCA_041486245.1 of Candidatus Acidiferrum sp. Classification (GTDB taxonomy): domain Bacteria; phylum Acidobacteriota; class Terriglobia; order Acidiferrales; family UBA7541; genus Acidiferrum. The sequence goes on along the minus strand of JBGPLB010000194.1, from coordinate 405 downwards.
CGGCAAATCCGGGGGTTACACACACGTATTTATCACCGTGCGATCCGTACAGGCGCATATCAGCGCAGCAGCGGATTCAAATACTCCTGGCTGGCAGGAACTGGCGCCCCAATTGGCGACACAGCCGATGCAGATCGATTTGTTTTCGGCGGCCCAGACGAACTGCGTGCTCGCACAACTCGGCTCTGCAGAGCTACCCGCGGGGAATTACCAGCAAATCCGGCTGATTTTGCTTTCGAACACGCCAAGTGCAGGGAGCGCGGTGCCCACGAATAACGCGTGCGCGGGAAATGGTTTCAACTGCGTGGTGTTGAATGACGGCACCGGGACGATTCACGAACTGGCGTTGAGCAGCCAGGATCAGACCGGGCTGAAGATTCCGCCGGGACAGATTCTGGGCGGGCC
>JBGPLB010000193.1:0-9920 GCA_041486245.1 Candidatus Acidiferrum sp. | reverse complement strand
TCTTCAGTTGCGGCAAGTCCTTGCGCAGAGCTGTTTGTGGGCGAAAAAATTCGACTGCGCCCTCGAAGAATTCCGCCAGATCCAGCAGCGCGATCCGAATTCAGCGGCCGCCCACGTGCTTATGGGAGAGGCTCTCGACGGCCTGGAAAGGACTCCGGAAGCCATCGCCGAGTTCCAGCAGGCCGTAAAAGCCGCTCCGCAAGAACCCAATGTGCATTTTGGTCTTGGCTATTTGTATTGGAAACTGAAGCAATACGACGAGGCGGAAGCGGAATTCAAGACCGAACTGTCTGTTGACGCGAATAATGCGCAGGCCTTGGCGTATCTCGGCGATATCGGGATGAAGAAAAACGATCCGGACTCTGCCGTACCCTTGCTCCAGAAGGCCGTACAAGCGCGGAATGACATTCGCATCGCGCATCTGGACCTCGGCGCCATTCTCGCCCAGCAAGGCCACAATCAAGAGGCAATCGCATCGCTCAAACGCGCTGTGGAATTGGATCCCGAACAGCCCGACGCCCACTTCCGTCTCGGGCGGGTCTATCAGTCCATGGGCAATCAAACCGCCGCCCAAAAGGAATTCGCCAAGGTCCGCGAACTCCACAGCAAGTCAGAAGAAGACGTCGCGCGCAAAATGTCCGCCGCTCCACCTCCTCTGGAGCACTAGTGTTTCAAGGACGCGATCGTTTGTGCTTATTTCTGCTTGTGCTAGAGTTCCTCGCACCATGAGAAAACTTCATGCACTTTTTGCTTTCGCAGGCTTTCTGACACTCAACATTTTTGCATCTGGAGATTTGCGTGCGCAAGCCAGCCGCGGCGTCACTCCGGAAGACTATTTCTCCTTCAAATTTATCGCGGATCCCCATATTTCGCCCGACGGTAGAGTTATCGTTTATGTGCTCACCTCGATCGATCAGAAGAAAAACCGCCGCGAATCCGCGATCTGGGTTGTCCCCGCAGACGGCTCCGCCGCTCCTCGCCAGCTGAGCGCGGAAGGCTTCAGCTCGAATTCTCCCCGTTGGAGTCCCGATGGAAAGACGCTGGCGTTTCTTTCGGCGCGCGCTCCCGATTCTTCCTCCGGTGAAAAACCAAAGTCTCAGGTTTATCTGCTCTCCATCTCCGGGGGTGGGGAAGCCTCGGCTCTCACAAAATTGAAGAACGGCGTCCAGAGCTACCAATGGTCACCCGAGGGCTCGCGCATTGTGGTGGTCAGCTCTGCCGGCACGATGGACGGCGTCGCGATCGCCGATCGCAAAAGCGACGTGCGGCATTACACGCACATCCGCTACAAATTTAATGACACGGGTTGGTTTGACGACCAGCGCCGCCATTTGTGGATCGTCGGCGTGCCGGGTGGGGAGGCCAAACAAATCACGGAGGGGCAGGACTGGAATGACACCGATCCCCAATGGTCTCCCGATGGTACGCGCATTGCCTTTGTTTCCGATCGCACTGGGAAGGCCTACGACGACAGCCACAACACAGACGTCTGGGTAATTCCGGCGGCAGGCGGCACGCTTACCAGGATTTCCGATCACGCCTTCGAGGACGAAAATCCCCGCTGGTCACCCGACGGCCAGCAAATCCTTTTTGCCGGCCAGACGGCAATCCACCAATTTCCCAAACTCTATGTGGCGGACTCGTCCGGCGGTGCAGCTTCGCAACTCGCCGTCAAGGACCTCGATCTGATTCCCGGGGATTTGCGCTGGCCGGCTCTTGGCTCGGTTCTTTTCACCGCCGGTGTAAAAGGCGAAACGCACATCTTTCGCGCGGATCCCGCTGCGCACACTTTCCGCGCCGTGACCTCCGGCCCGCGCGACATTCACGCTTTCGACGTAAGTAAGAGCACGGAAAAAATGGTTTACCTCGCAAACGATTTCCAGCATCTCGACGATCTTTACGTCTCTAATCTCGACGGCTCCGGCGAGCGGCAGTTGACCCATGTCAACGGCGGCCTGTGGGCGCAGCTCGAGCTTCAGCCCGTCGAGCGCTTGGCTTACAAGAGCACGGACGGCTGGCCCATCGAGGGTTTCTTCGTCAAGCCCCTCGGCTGGGAGGCCGGCAAAAAATATCCCTTGGTGCTGGTGATTCATGGCGGTCCGGAGGGAATGTTTGGCGTCGATTGGTATCACGAATTCCAGGTTTATGCCGCGAAGGGCTGGGCGGTTTTCTTCTGCAATCCGCGAGGCTCGACCGGCTACGGAGAAAAATTTGAGCGCGGCGAAATCAACAATTGGGGCGTGATGGACTACCAGGACATCATGGCTGGCGTCGACGCCGCTCTAAAGCAATATTCGTGGGTCGATGCAACTGACTTAGGTGTAACTGGAGGCAGTTATGGCGGCTACATGACCAACTGGATCGTCTCGCACACCAACCGTTTCAAGGCCGCTGTGACCTTGCGCTCGATCTCCAATTTCATTAGTGACGACGGCACTCGCGACGGTGCCTACGGCCACGAAGAGTATTTCAAAGGGATCATCTTCGACGACTTCGATCAATACTGGGAAGCCTCTCCTCTAAGATACGCGCACAACGTTCGCACTCCGACGCTCATTCTCCATTCCGACAACGACTTCCGCGTCCCCATCGAGCAGGGCGAGCAGTGGTTCCGCGCGCTCCAGCATTATGGTGTCCCTTCGGAGCTCGTCTTCTTCCCGCGCGAGAACCACAATCTGACGCGAACCGGCGAACCCAAGCACATCGTCGAGAGCCTCAATTGGCAGCTCTACTGGTTTGAGCGCTATTTGAATGGCGACGCGAAGGCGAAGCCACCAGACGCACGGTAAGTTAGCCAAGACCAGAACTGTTTTGCTCGTTCGTTGGCTGGGAAAAAAGTCTAAGCCGGTTTCGCCCAACGCCGCAAATTTGTGTTGCTCGCGGCCGAATTTGCGGCCAGAATGCGCGCGGCAATCGCAGGTTCGTGGGTACAGGTTAGTGAGCACAAGTCAGTGATTCACAATTCAATCGACACAACTGAATTCCCCTGGGAAAGTGAGTTGCGCATGGCCGCTTCGACTAAAACTCGTCCAGTTTCTCTCTCTTTTTGTCTTGGCATGTTCGCGGCATTGTTCATGCTGTTGATTTCTTCTGCGCACGCGCAGACCAATCTCCGATACCAGCAGCCGCCAAAGGCGATGGTTGACATTGTCGATTCGCTGCCAACCCCAGGCGTCGAGCTCTCTCCCGCAGGCAGCACGCCAGGGAAGCGCTGGATCCTGATTGAGCATTTCGCCGGATTGCCGACCGTCGCGGACCTCGCCCAGCCGGAGCTGCGATTGGCCGGGCTGCGTTTCAATCCCAGGACCGGTGGTCCGAGCCGGGGGCGCTACAGCACTTCGCTCGAGCTGCAAGCTCTGCCAAGCGGCAAAGCGATTCCGATCTCCGGCTTGCCCGTGCGCGCCAAGATCAGGTTCGCGGACTGGTCTCCGGACGGACGCCAAATCTCCCTGGTGAACATAAGCGATGCGAAAGAGGACGCGGGTCTCAGCCTTTGGATCGTCGACGTAGCGACGGCTCAGGCGCGCCGCTTGCCGGGAATTGCTCTCAACGGCATTTTCGGTTCGCCCTGCGAATGGTTAAGCGATAGCCAAAGTTTGCTGTGCAGAACTGTTCTTGCTGATCGAGGCCCCGCTCCCGTACGCAGTGAGGTGCCGGCCGGGCCGGTCATCCAGGAAAACCTGGGGCGCGTCACTCCAGGACCTACGTTCGAAGATCTCTTGAAGAACCCGGAGGACGAACAATTTTTCGATTACTATGCGGCATCGCAGGTCGAACTCATCCGCGTCGATGGCCCCGCCAAGCCGGTCGGTAAATCTGGCGTCATCGAGAAAGCTACGCCCTCGCCTGATGGCGGTTATATGCTTCTGTTTGAACGCCACCATCCTTATTCTTACTTGCTGCCTTTTGAAGCATTCCCGGAGCGCGTCTCCGTTGTGAATCTCCAGACAGGAAACCTGAAACAGTTAGCTGACAAGCCTCTCGAAGATAATGTTCCCAATATTCATGATGCCGTTCCTCCCGGCCCGCGCGATTACGACTGGCGCAGCGACGCACCCTCCACCGTTTTTTGGGTGGAAGCTGGTGATGGCGGCGACCCCCGCAAGGAGGTAGCCGTGCGCGATTCTCTGTTCCTGCTGGACGCGCCGTTTGAATCCGCGCCGCGAAAATTAGCCGAGCTTCCGGTTCGCTATCGCCGCGTTGCATGGGCCAACGATCATCTCGTGCTGGTCGAAGAGCGCCGCTGGAAGGATCGCAAGCGGATTATCCTGGCGCTTGCTCCCTCCGCTCCGGCGACTCCGGTCAAATTGTTCGAAGGCTCTTTCGAAGACCGCTATCACGATCCTGGCCAACCCTTTGAAACTATGAACTCCGGGGGCAAGCCTGTTCTTCAGACCACCCCAGACGACAAAGCAATTTACTTTAGAGGGCAGGGAGCATCTCCGGAAGGTGACAAGCCTTTTCTTTCCGTGATGAATCTGACGAACGGAGAGGCCAAACGCCTTTGGCAGTCGGCTGCTCCCAATTTTGAGATGGCGCAAAATGTCGTAGATCCCGCCGCGGGCACAATTCTGCTGCGCAGGGAATCTCCGGATCAGAATCCGAATTTCTACATTCAGAAAATAGGGACATCATCTCCGCAGCAGATCACTTTTTTCCCCAATCCGTATGGAAGTGCTCCGCTTCCCAAAAAACAAGTCCTGCACTACAAGCGCTCGGATGGCGTGGATTTGAGCGCAAATCTCTATCTGCCGCCCGGCTACAAACCACAAGATGGTCCGCTCCCCACACTTTTGGAAGCGTACCCAACGGAATACAAAACGAAGGCCGCCGCTGGACAAGTCACGGGATCACCCTATGCGTTCACCTTTTTAAATTGGGGCTCGCCAGTGCCCTTCGTGACGCAAGGTTTTGCCGTCCTCGAAAGCGCAAGTATTCCGATCATTGGCGAAGACAAATCCGAGCCGAATGACACGTACGTGGAACAGCTCGTAGCCAGCGCCAAGGCGGCCATCGATGAGGGTGTGCGCCTCGGTGTCGTCGATCGCAACCGCGTCGCGGTGATGGGACACTCCTACGGCGCCTTTATGACCGCCAATCTCCTTGCGCATAGCGACTTGTTCAAGGCTGGCATCGCCCGGAGCGGCGCCTACAACCGCACGCTTACGCCCTTCGGTTTTCAGAACGAGGATCGTACCTACTGGCAAGCCCCGGAGGTCTACTACAAGATGTCTCCGTTTGCTTACGCCGACAAAATCAAGACGCCGATTTTGCTGATTCACGGCGAGGCGGACAATAACAACGGCACCTTCCCCATTCAGAGTGAACGGTTTTTCAGCGCCTTGAAAGGACACGGTGCCACGGTGCGCTTCGTGCTCCTCCCGCTCGAATCGCACGGCTATGCCGGGCGAGAGTCCGTGCTCCACATGTTCTGGGAGATGAATAATTGGCTGAGCAGCTATGTGAAAAATCAGCGGCCGGCCACAGCGGCCGCACAACACTAATCCTTCCGCGTGGGATTCGAGTAGTGACGCGTTATCTCCTGAATCTAGCTCTTCTGCTCCTTGCAGCGGCGTGCCCGGCGGCGCACGGCCAGACCATTCCCAAATCCTTAGCGGAGAGATTGGGCTACGCGCGCGACGCAAAACTCCTGATCGTTCACGCCGATGACCTCGGCATGACACATTCCGTGAACGCCGCCTCGATCAAAGGCCTCGAGACCGGTCTCGTAAACTCCGCAAGCATCATGGTGCCTTGTCCGTGGTTTCCGGAAATAGCCGGCTATGCAAAAGCGCACCCCGAGATTGATTTTGGACTTCATCTCACGCTGACGAGCGAACGCGTTTTCTATCGTTGGGGACCGGTCGCATCCAGGGACAAGGTTCCGAGTCTCGTGGACTCAAACGGATACTTCCATTTGGACTGGCCGGAATCAACGCACATCGACCCCAAGGAAGTCGAACTGGAACTTCGCGCACAAGTCGATAAGGCGATTGCCATGGGCGTCCGTCCGACGCACCTCGACTCTCACCAATATCGTCTCTTCGTCAATGGCAAAGATATGTTCCAAAGCGTTCTTCGCGTCGCCCACGATTATAAACTGCCCGTTTTCATGGTTCGCGATTGGTTCGCGGATCGCCCTTACCTCGAAGCTGCCCTGAGCCCCGATGATCTTGTCGTCGACCACACCGTGACGATAAATCCTGGAGTACCTCCGGAAAAATGGGCGGACTACTACGTTACTGCCCTGAAAAATCTTCAACCCGGTGTGACCGTCTTCATTATCCATTTGGCTTTCGACGACGTAGAAATGCGCGCCGCCACACGCGAGCGGGATACTTGGGGCGCAGCCTGGCGCCAGCGCGATTTTGACTTCTTCACAAGTCCGCAATTCAAAGCACTGCTGCGGGAGCAAAACATCCACCTTATTACCTGGCGCGAGTTGGCCCACTCTGCGAAGTGATCAGTGCTTGCCTTCTAATTTCTTGCGGCTCGTCTCAACAAAACATATTTAACTCTTTCCCTTCGGGGCCATTCCAAGTTATTTTCGTTAGAGCAGCCCAATCATTTTTGGAACAAAGCGCATGCTGATTGACCCCATACCGGAACAGAAGTCTTTATTAAGGAATCCGCTGCTGTACACCTCCGCAGTGGTCGTCGTCGCGCTTCTCGGCGTCGTCTATGTGATGTTTTCCCGGTGGCAGGAGCATCGCAGCATCGACCGCCAGGCCACGGAACAACGCGCAGAGAAACAACGCGAGGAAGACCGTGTCGCCCTCGAGCAGCTTGGAGGCAAGGATTTCACCATACTCAGTTTTTATGCCAGCCCCACGGTCATCCGCCGCGGCCAATCCGCTCAGCTATGCTACGGGGTATCTAACGCCAAGAACGTCAAGCTCGAGCCCCAGCCCCAGCCCGTGTGGCCTTCAGCCGCCCATTGCGTGGATGTATCTCCAACTAAATCTATGACTTACACGTTGACCATCCTGGACGCCGCTGGGGCTACCAAGTCTCAGACCCTGGAGCTCAAAGTCCGCTGAATCTCTCCAAAAAGCACCCGGCTGAGCCTTCCTTGTCCCTCGGTTTTGCACTTTTCCCTGCGATTCCGGCAAGAGATTTGGCCTCAAAAACTATCTTCGTCTGCCCCTTGTCGCCGCAATTGGCCCGCATCTATAATGTTTGTTCGCGCGGGGTTCGGCGAGCCATCCTGCTACGCCGGACTCCGCGAACATTTTTTGGCAGCCAACCTCTGGTGACCAACGACCATGTCTGACCCGCTCGCGAAGATCAAGCAGCGTCTGCAAGGGGAAATCGACCACCTCGAGCACGAGCTCAACATCGACCTTCCCAAGGAGATCGCCAAGGCTCGCGCACACGGCGACCTTTCCGAAAATGCCGAATACAAGTACGCAAAAGAGCGCCAGGGGTACGTCAACGCACGCATCGGCCAGCTCAAAAAGCGCATGGGCGACCTGGGCATGCTCAATCTCAGCAATATTCCCAGGGACCGCTCCGGCTACGGCTCGCGCATTCTTGTGCTCGATATTCACAAAGAAGTAAGAATCGAGTACAAACTGGTCACCACCGAAGAGGCTGATGTGGAAAAGGGGCTAATTTCCACCACTTCCCCCATCGGGAAGGCTTTGCTCAACCGCAAAGTCGGCGACGAAGTCCAGGTTGCCACGCCCGCCGGCCAAAAAGAGTTTGAAATCGTGCGGCTCGTTACCATTCACGAGGACGAGTAACCTTTCTGCTTTTTCCAGCGTCCTATCGATGTACGAGTCGTCTGTGAGGCGCCATGTATTGGTGATCAGGCCCGGGCCTCGGGCTTCTTACACTGTTGGGTTATTTCGCTTTTGCCGTCGGCGCCGCTCTCGCTTGGCAGAAGCGTCAAGCCTTCTTCGTCTGGGCCTACGACGAGTTCGGCGCCTTCCGCCGCAGCCTCTCCCGCTACACTGTCATCGGTCCGTTTTATAGCCTCCGCGAAGAGTCCCGCTTGAAGGCCGTTCCTTCCCAGTTTCTCAGCTCTCTCGGCCGCTTCCCTCGGCGGCACATCAATCCCGCGTTCATCCTGTTTTTTCTGGGGGCGGTTCTCTTCGTTCTGGATTTCTTCCTCTAAGCGGATGAACACAGCCCCCGCTCCTCGTTCTGGACAAGCTCTCCGCGCTTTGCCATTCTCCTCCCGATGAAACCCTCGCTCATCGTCCACGGCGGCGCTTGGGACATTCCCGATGAAGCCGTCGACGCATGCACTTCCGGCTGCCGCCGCGCTCTCGACGCTGGGTGGTCCATTCTCTCCCGCGGCGGCTCTGCGCTCGATGCTGTCGAAGCCGCTATTGTCGTCCTCGAAGACGAGCCCGTTTTCGACGCCGGCTTCGGCTCGCATTTGAATCTCGACGGTCGCGTCGAATGCGACGCCATCGTCATGAATGGCGCGACCCTGCGCTCCGGCGCGGTCGCCGCTTTACAACGCATCCGCAATCCCATCCGTCTCGCTCGCACCGTCCTCGAACGCTGCCCGCACTCGATGCTCGTCGGCGAGGGCGCCGAACGTTTCGCCAGAGACAATGGCATCGCTCTGTGCGATCCCGCGGATCTCGTCAGCGATGCCGAGCGCGAAGCCTGGCGCCATTGCAGCCAGGACAAACACGCCGCAGCCCATCATCGCGGCCACGAGCAGGGCACCGTTGGTGCCGTCTCTATCGATTCTAGTGGCCAGCTCTTCGCAGCCACTTCCACCGGCGGCACCTGCTGCAAACTCCCCGGCCGCGTGGGCGATTCGCCTCTCATCGGCTGCGGCTGCTACGCCGATTCCACTGCGGGCGGCGTCTCCTGCACCGGCTACGGCGAGGCCATCATGAAAATCGTCATGGCCAAGACCGCCGTGGACATTCTGCGCGCCCTTCCAGCTCCGCAGCACGATTGTCCCGCTCCAGAAAAGCCTTCCCGCGTATCCGTCCGCCTCGTTGCCGGGAGCGCTTCCGAAGATGCCGAGGCCTCGCCCTGTGGCGAAAATTTTCATGCCATGATGGCCGCGCGTGAAGCCGTTCACCTTCTCGCCCACCGCACGCACGCCACTGGCGGTCTCATCCTTCTCGACCGCCAAGGCAACCCCGGCTTCGCCTTCAACACGCCGCGCATGGCGTACGCCTACGTCGCCCCCGATGGCTCGTTCGTCATCTCGGTCTAGCTCGCCTCGCCACTACGCTCTTGACCTCGGCTTCATTCAAAGATAGTCTCGCCCGCAATATCCCCCGCACTTTTATTCGTTCCCTAGGAGGTCGCGCATGGTTCTTCTCGCTGCTCTTTGGCTCCCGATCCTGCTCTCAGCCGTGATCGTCTTTATCGCCAGCTCCATCATGCATACCGTGCTGCCGTACCATAACAGCGACTTCCGCAAGCTTCCCGAGGAAGACACCGTTCTCGCCGCTCTCCGTTCCGCCGGCGTCACGCGCGGTGTCTACCATTTCCCGCATTGCAACCACAAGGATATGAAAACGCCCGCCATGCAGGAAAAATTCAAGCAGGGACCCGTCGGCTTCCTGACCATCTTCCCCAGCGGCCCGGTCTCCATGCCCAAGTTTCTGATCCAATGGTTTATCTACTGCTTGCTGATCGCCTTCTTCGTCGCCTATCTTGCCGCTCACACGGTCGTGTTCGCGGCTCCCTTTCGCCACGTCCTTCGTGTTGTCGGCACCGCCGCCTTCCTCGGCTACGGCCTGGGAGCGTTCGTCAACGCCATCTGGAAAGGTCAGACCTGGAGTATGACCCTCAAGGAAGTCTTCGACGGCTTCATCTACGCCGCCCTAACCGCCGCCACCTTCGCCTGGCTCTGGCCCCACTAACTTCGTCAAGCGGGTGGCGAGGCCTGTTCAAGGCTCCTGTGAACGCCTTCGTTCTTATCGAGCGGCATTATATTT
>JBGPLB010000192.1:0-9921 GCA_041486245.1 Candidatus Acidiferrum sp. | reverse complement strand
TAAACGACGCCATGCCTATGAGCTGAGGCGTTCTACCTGATGCTGCGGCAACAAAGATACAAATTTTCAGAAGACCTTGATCAATGGAGCGGATTTCGAGACGACGCGACCGACGCGGCGGGCGGAAACGCCGTGACGCGCGAGCGCAGCTAAAGCAGGATCTGCGTGGTCCGGGGCGATGGCCACAAGAAAACCGCCCGAGGTTTGCGGGTCGAAGAGAAGATCTTGATATTCGGACGAAACACCTGGATCGAAAACCGCGCATTCGCCAATGAAGGCGCGGTTATTTTTGAGGCCACCGGAAAGATGGCCTTCGCGGGCTGCTTCGACCGCACCGGGGAAATAGTCAAAGGATGCATGATCGATTTCGAAAGAGACTGGATCGAGGCCGTGGGCGGGATCGCCGAGCGCCATCTCGCGAGCGTGGCCGAGGAGACTGAAGCCGGTCACGTCGGTGACGGCATGAATTGGCTTTGCGGGTTGGGCCTTTTCTTCAACTTCCTGGAGGCCGGCAGCGGCGGCGGCGTTGAGAGTGCTCATGGCGCCGACGGCGGCAGCGAGCGATTCGGCGGATGCGCGATCTTTTTTCAGGGCTGTGGTTATGACGCCGGTTCCCAGTGGCTTGGTAAAGAGAAGTACGTCTCCCGGCTTGGCTCCTACGTTGCGCCAAACTCGCTGCGGATTGATTAGACCAGTGACCGCGTAGCCGAAAAGCATGTCTTCGTTACGGATGGAATGGCCGCCGATGACGCTGCACTTCGCTTCGTTCATTTTTGCAAGCCCGCCGCGAATAATTTGCTCCAGGATTTCGGGATCGCCCTTTTCTGGAAAACCGACGATGGATAAGGAAGAAACAGGGCGTCCGCCCATGGCATAGACGTCGCTGAGTGAGTTGGCAGCGGCGATTTGGCCAAAGAGAAACGGGTCGTCCACGATGGGCGTAAAGAAATCGACGGTCTGGACCAGCGCGAGACTCTCTCCGATGAGGTAGATTCCGGCGTCGTCGTTGGTGTCGAAACCGACTAGGACATTTGGATCCGTTTGTCTCGGGAGCTTGCGCAAAACGGCGTCAAGGGTTGCGGGATTCAACTTCGCGGCACAACCTGCCGCTTTTGCCATGGATGTGAGTTTCACTTGTGCCGCCACGATGCACCTCACAGGTTCGGAGTTCATTATAGCTATGAAGCGGCTCATGCGGTGATCGCACTCCTGGTGCTCAGAAAAGAGTGACGGGGAGTTGCGCCTCGCCGGTCAACGTGGTTTCATCGGCGGATGCCTTGGGACTTCTGGTTGATTTTTTTCGTGCTCGGAGTGCTGTTGCCGTGGCGAGGACACGCGCGGCTGAAGAAATTGCTTGCGGTTCCGCAGATAGATCCGCGGGAGCGGCTCTCGCTTTACGTTTCGACGATTTTGTTTCAGTGGCTGGCTGTGGCGATAACGGCATGGCGCGCATGGGCGCGGGGGCTGACGTTCGAGGAATTGGGACTCGTAGTTCATGGGCGCGGTAGAATACTTTTAGTCGCAATTGTCGGCGCCGCAACTTTGGGAGGCTTGCAATGGCTCAATTTGCGACGAATGGGCCGCTCGTCCGGGAAGGCGCGGGAGTTTATGCAAGCACTGGCCGAGAGGATCTTTCCGCAATCGCGCGTGGAACTCGTTTTTTTCCTGTGGCTAGCGGCGACGGCGGGGTTGTGTGAGGAGTTTCTGTACCGGGGATTTGCGATGGCGGCCTTGACGAGAGCGGGGCTGCCCACTTGGGGTGTGGTGCTATTGTCTTCTGTTCTCTTTGGGTTAGCGCATCTTTACCAGGGTCGCGGTGGGCTTGTGAGCACACTTGTTATCGGCACAGTGTTCGGAACAGCGCGAATCGCGTACGATGGGATGATTCCGGTTATGTTTTGGCATTTTGCGGTAGACGCGGTAGCCGGAGTTGCAGGTCCGAAGTATCTATTGAGGCCAGGACCACCGGCCCCGAAAGGGGAAATTCACAGATCCGTGGCAGTTTAGTTACTCTTATGACAACACCAAGCCCAGCGGTGCCCTCCGCGGAGACGATTGGCCGTGCTCTTGGCGAATTTCACTTGGAAGCGAATGAACAACAAATCGTTTATATTCAACAATATATGAAGATTTTGTTGGCGTGGAACGAAAAGATAAATTTGACCGCAATCCGCGATCCCCTGGAGATACTATATCGTCATTTTTGCGAAAGCATGTACGCAGCGACGGCTGTGCCTGTGGAAAAAGGTCGGCTCGCCGACGTTGGTACCGGGGCCGGTTTTCCGGGTATTCCGCTGAAAATCATGCGTCCGGAGCTGCAAGTGTTCTTAATCGAGTCCAATATGAAGAAAGCCACTTTTCTGGCGGAAGTGCTTAGAAATATTGAACTTCCGGAGACTCGGGTGCTCGTAAGCCGCTATGAGGAGCTAGGAGAAGAGGTGGCCCCAATTGATTTTGCGTGCTCTCGCGCGGTGGGTGAATTCGAGCCTTTCTTGGCCTGGGCCGCCTCGGAACGTATTGCAGCTAAACAAGTTATCTTGTGGATTGGGGGGAGGGACCTCGATCAAGCCCGGCGGGGCGAGGAGTGGGAGTGGCGAGAACCGATCCCAGTTCCCCATTCTTTACGGCGGTACTTGCTGGTGGGGACGAGAAAGAGCGGGACTGTCGGCGCAACAACTTGAAAGTTAAGGACTTCTTTCATTTTCATCAGTGTTTCTCGATTACTCTTCGTACTCTCTTCATTTCCTGAATTCACTTCCAGATTTCTGCCCTGGTGCCATGCGCGGATTGGTGTCAGCTGAACTGAGCCTACAGTTACATTTTCATGTGTACGCTGGATGTAGGGACCTAACTCTAGGGCGGAACGTTCCACGTGGAACAAGATTCTTGCAGCTTCGCGGCTTAGGGTTTTGAATTCGTGAAGATCGAGAAAGGAGCACGATTATGTGGGCCACGTGGTTCCACGCGGAACGCTCTAGCTTAAGTGAATCAGATGTCTCGGCGTTTGGACCGGATTGGAGGTTCCACGTGGAACATGAATGAAGCGCAAAGTGGAGCACGGGAGTTCCACGTGGAACGATTCAGGGAAGATTCGCACCAGGACGGGCGTTCCACGTGAAACAAGTTGCATCCCGAGCAGGCTTCTGCTAAGTTCTCGCAAGTTGGAGGCTCGTTGGCGCGAATTATTGCCGTTGCTAATCAAAAAGGTGGAGTTGGAAAGACCACCACCGCGGTAAATCTGTCGGCGTGCCTCGCGACCGCTGAGCAAGCGACATTGCTTGTGGATTGCGATTCGCAGGCCAACGCGACAGCCGCCATCGGCTTTGCAAAAGATCCGTCACGAAGAACCCTGTACCACACACTGATTCTGAATGAGCCCTTCGACAAAATTGTTCAAAAATCGCAAGTTGATGGATTAGATGTCGTCCCCGCCGACAAAAACCTTGCCGGAGCGGCGGTCGAACTAGTCCTCGCAGAGAATCGCGAATACAAGCTACAGGCCTTGCTGAACCAGATTCGGGACCGCTACAAATTCATTATCTTGGATTGCCCTCCCGCACTCGATCTCTTGACGTTGAACGCACTGGTTTCGGCAAGCGCAGTGCTAGTTCCTATTCAATGCGAATATCTCGCGTTGGAAGGAGTTTCTGAGCTATTGGATACGCTTATGCGGATCCGGCGCACGCTGAATCCGAGCCTGGAGATCGAAGGTATCCTGCTCACGATGTTCGACGAGCGAACCACGTTATCGAGACAAGTTGCCACGGATTTGCGCAGTTTTTTTGGAACGCAGGTATTTCAGAGCGTCATTCCGCGCAATGTACGCTTGGCTGAAGCACCGAGTTTCGGGAAACCGATTATTTTCTACGATATTCATAGCAAGGGGGCGGAAGGTTACACCCAACTCGCCCAGGAGGTCATTGCCAATGCCGAGAAACGCACTGGGACGGGGGCTCGGAGCGCTCATTCGGGAGCCTGAACCGCAGGTACCCGCGCCGCCGACGCCAGGCCAGCCACACGCAACAAGCACTAGCGCTGCCGCTGCGGCTCCCGCGCGGGAAGCCGCGCATGCAGGACCGCTACAAATCGAGATCGATTTAATTGAGCCGAGTCCTTACCAGCCCAGGACGCGATTTCGAGAAGAGGCCCTGGACGAATTGGCGCGCTCCATTCAATCCAGTGGCATTATTCAACCGTTGGTGGTTCGGCCGATTGGCAATCGTTTTCAACTGATCGCCGGCGAGCGTCGGTGGAGAGCCGCGCAACGTGCAGGACTGACGAAAGTCTCTTCGATTGTTCGGCAGGTTCCGGACGAGCTGGCTTTGGAAATGACGCTGGTGGAAAATATCCAGCGCGAAGACTTGAACGCCATTGAGGCAGCCCGAGCGTTTGAGCGTTTGATGGATGAATTCCAGCTTACCCAGGAAATGGTAGCGGAACGAACGGGAAAAGATCGGGCCACGGTAGCAAACGCAGTTCGGCTGCTAAAGCTCGAGCCAACGATTCAAGACTGGATTGAAGAAGGCAAGTTGACTGCGGGACACGGGCGCGCGCTCCTGGCTGTGGCGGACCCGCCCTTGAGGATGCGTTATGCACAACGAGCTTCTCGTGGCGGATTAACGGTGCGGCAAATTGAACGGCTAGCTTCCCGGCGTGCGCGAGGAGCGAGTGCTGCAAAGGAAGCCCATGTGGACGCTAACATTCGGGCTGCGATCGATGAACTTCAGCGGCACCTTGGGACCAAAGTGCTCCTCCGGCAAAAAACGAAAATGCGGCCGGGTCAGTTGGTGCTGGAGTTTTACGACGACGCGCAGTTGATGGGAATTTACGATCGATTGATAAAATAGCGCCGAGAACCCAGCGGCAGCCGACATGTCCGGTCGTTCCTCCGTATCCTTTGGACAACTCCGCATGTGCGACGCGTTGACTTGTGCGCTCCGGACGCTAAAGTAAGAGAGTCTATCCAGGAGAACTGTCATGGCATGGAAGTGGCCCAGTTCCTCAAATAACGGCGCGAGCGAAGAGTGGACCGGATTCATAGATCAGGGTGTAACGCTCGAAGGGACTCTGCAGGTCACCGGGACGTTTCGCATCGACGGAAATGTAAAAGGGAATATCATTTCTGAGCAGACCATCGTTCTGGGTGACGGCGCCAAAGTCGAAGGGCAGATCGAAGGAAATCGCGTGGTAATTTCCGGGCGGTTTGATGGAGTAATTTTTGCGAAGGGGCGGGTGGAGATCCAGGCCAAAGGCGTCGTTACAGGTGAAGTGCATTCGCCGTGCATGGTGATTGACCCGGGTGGAATCTTCGATGGCCGATGCCACATGCTCGCGTCCTCGGACGCCGCGTCCGGAGTGACGATTCCGATCCGCGCAGTAAGCCAAGCTTAAACAGCAGACAGTCAAAATCTGAGCGAGACAGGAATTAATTCTCTGAAGCGTGCCAGCTGCAAGCGTCTTGACCAATTCCTGCTAACCTGTGTAATAAATATTATCGGTTAGTCCCTATCCAAGTATCTAAGTCACGTACTTTACTACTTAAATATGGCAGGGTACTGCCGGCATGAGTAAAGATTGCCACTTACGCCCCACCATCTCAATAGCCCTTTTGTTTCCAAGAAGGGCCCTCCGGCGGTGTCGCAAAGCTTCTACAGCAAGTTGACACATCGAGACGGGCCGACTATCGTTCGAGGTGAATTTTCGAGAGGGTCGTTGGATGAAGATTTTGGTGATTGGGGGCGGCGGGCGCGAGCATGCGCTTGTTTGGAAACTGAAACAGAGCGCACGCGTGGAGAAGATCTGGTGCGCGCCGGGCAACGGCGGAATCGCCGAGGACGCGGAATGCGTTGCCGTTGATGCGGGCGAAGTTGCGGCGCTTGTGGCACTGGCAAAAAAAATCGGACCAGATTTGACGGTGGTCGGACCGGAACTGCCGCTGGTGAATGGGCTTTGCGACACGTTTGCGCAGAGAAACTGGGCCATAGTAGGCCCTACGCGGCACGCGGCGCAGCTAGAAGGCAGTAAGATTTTTTCGAAAGAGTTTTTGCTTCGGCACGACATTCCGACAGCGACGATGTATGGCGCGTTTGCCTCGCCGCGCGATGCGTATGCCGCGCTGAGCAGCGTGAAATGGCCGTTGGTGATTAAGGCCGATGGATTGTGCGCGGGCAAAGGCGTATTCCTGGCGCCTGATGCGGAAGCGGCGGAGCAATTTCTTGAGCGCGTAATGGAGAAGAACGAGTTGGGATCCGGGGGGCATCGCGTCTTGTTGGAGGAGACGCTCGAGGGAGAGGAGCTGTCGTTCATTATTTTGACCGATGGGGAACGGTATGCGCCAATGGTACCGACGCGGGATCACAAGCGGGTTTTTGACGGCAACATGGGCCCGAATACTGGTGGCATGGGCGCTTATTCTTCGGATGAGCTTTTACCGCAAAGCCTTCGCGATCGAGTTATCTCCGTGATCGTGGAACCCACTCTTAAAGGCCTTGCGGAAGACGGCATTCCTTACCAGGGCTTTCTCTATGTTGGCCTGATGTTGACCAAGGACGGGCCCAAGGTGCTGGAGTTCAACTGTCGACTTGGCGACCCAGAGGCGCAAGCAATTGTGGCCCGCATGGATTTTGACTTGGCAGAGGTCCTGGCAGACGTGGCGTCAAAACGGCTCAATCCGGAAAAATTGCGCTGGAAGAAGGAAGCAAGCGTGTGCGTGGTGCTTGCCTCTGGTGGGTATCCGGGAAAATTTGAGGTTGGGAAGAAAATAACTGGACTAACCCCTGTAAAGCACAGAACTGGTGTTGAAGTTTTCCAGGCCGGAACCAAGCGAGAGAAAGGTTCGCTCGTGACTAGCGGCGGTCGCGTTCTCGGGGTGACTGCAATCGGTGACACATTGGAAGCGGCACTGAGATTGGCCTATCAGGCAACCGCCGAAATTCATTTCGATGGCATGCACTACCGCAAGGACATCGGCGCATCCGCAGGCCGACTGAAGGCCGTAGGAGACTAGGCCCATGCCGCGCGTCCTTCGTTTGTTCCGCGCTCCGAAGTCCGGCTGGCCTATGGAGGAGCTTGCGGAGGTTTCAGCGATCCAGGAAATGGGCTTTGAAGGGTGTGCCCACGCACGCCCAGGAAGACGCCAGGTTCTATTGGTGGACCGAGAAACGCTGGACGCCTTGGAGCTTTCGCCAGGAATGATTCGAGAGAACATCACGACGGAAGGACTCAACGTTAACGGACTCAAGGAAGGGGAATCCCTGCGCATTGGCGAAGTGCAGCTTGAGGTGACCATGGCGTGTACACCCTGCGGACAAATGGATGATCTGCGGCCGGGACTTCGAAGAGAAATTCGAGGGCGGCGCGGAATGCTCTGCCGAGTCGTGAAAGGCGGAGTCATCCGCCCAGGGGATGGAATCGAAAAGCTTCTTTAAGTCTTACGGCTTTATCTTGCGATGCAGGGACGGTGCTTCCGGCGGCCGGTTTTTGTCTTCTTTAGCTTTCTCCACAGGCTCATCCGGCGGTACTATCCAATCGAACCCACCCTCGTTCATAGTGCCGAGGATGAATTTGGACTTTCCCGCAATAAGCGGCAAGGCGGCTCGCAGGAAATCCGCGGCATCTTGGGAAACTGCTTTGTTGGCCTGGCCGCGGTCAATCACTTCCAACAGCTTTGAGAATTTGGGTTCTCCACGCGATAAGTTATCGATCTCCGGATCGTTTCCTTGAATGAGTTGCTGCAAAGACGGTTTCTGGGGCTGGACGGTGACTGGATAGCGAACTTCCACGAGAGTCTTCGGCGTGTGTTTTTCGGGCGGGTATAGCTGGGTGAAACGCGGGCGAAGAAGACGGGTCTGCCAAAAGTCGCCCCGAGTTGCGATTTCCTCCTGCTGAATGCGGTATTCGATGGTCCAAACCTCGGGGCCGTAATCGTCGGGCGCAAAACCAATGAGGACGACTTCGAAAAGGGCCTCATCGGGCTTGAATTCAATTTTGTGCTGAAGCTGGGAAACTAGCGGGCGAAGGCGTTCGAGAAACGCGACTCCGACGGTGTCCAAATCTGGCGCGATTTCTTCGGGATCGGCTGCATAGTTCGGGTTCTTGCCGGAGATGTGGGGAAAGTCCCTATCCAGACGCACGGGCTTGGGATCGGCGGTCATGCGCCATTCGGACGCTCCTAAAAGTATGCCAATGTGAGTGGAGTCAAGGCTCATGACACGCGGAGGAACGGAATTAGCCTCGACGGGCTGGTCGATGGCTGCGAAGATGATCTTGTCGCGAGTAACGTGAATGATTACGCGACCTCCGGCTAGATTGGCCACGATTTCATCGCCCCGCTCACGCTCCTGGGCAGATGCGCTTTGAGCCGAGGCGACGCACGCGAATAAAATGAGACACAGCGAGGTCGGAGTGTTCCATCGGAAGTGTGTGGCTGCGAATCGCATCGGTCGTTAACGGACTACAAGCGTTTTTCCTAGAGTATTTAGCACCAGCAGCATGATTCTAAGGTTTCTCCCCAGAAACGTCAGCAGCGGCTTCTTTTGCTCGAGCGAGCAACGCGTCGAGAGCGGCCCGATCATAGTAACCACCATCGCGAATCACGGCCCAAACCTTGCGTGTGTTCGCAATGCTCTCCACCGGATTCGCGCTAAACATGACCAGATCGGCGGCATGGCCTGGTTCGATGGTTCCGAACTCTTTTTCGTTTCCAAGAAACTGCGCTGCGCCGAGGGTGGCCGCCTGCAACACTTCCATGGGCGTGAATCCAGCACGGACTAATTCGGCGAGTTCATGATGGAAGCTGTCGCCCGGAAAAACAAACGGATCGAGCGAATCCGAGCCCACAAGGAGATTCACGCCCGCATGATGAAGCTCGCCAGTTAGCTTCCAGTCGTTGGATGCCTGGCGGGCCAGCCATGCCGCCCGCTGCTTCATCCGCGCATCGTCGAAGGAATCGCGCCATTCTTTTGCTATTGCCGGCGGGACAAACGAGAGTAAAGGGTCGTCTGTCTTCCAGCGTTCCGGGTGGGACGTAATGTCCAGGGAGGCAAGCGTGGGCGTGACCCATGTGGCGTTTTTCTTTAACGTTTGGAAAACAGTGGCCGCTTTTTCCTGGCTGTAGGTAGCGTCGGCTTCGTGCGCGATCTGTTCCCAGGCCGCGGAGTCCCCTTTTTTTTCAGCCAGAACGAGGCGGGGGCGAAGCTCGGCTTCCTTCGAGGAAAAAGAGAGAGCGAAGGCGCTGTAGAGCAGATGCTCGATACTGTGCATGCCGGCGTTGCTTGCTTCGATGACGCCGATTTCGAAGGGCAAATGGCCAACAAAAGGAATGTTTTGCTTTTTGCATTCATCAGCGACTGCGAAAAAAGCGTCTCGCGACGGCATGGAAATGATTTTTATGAAACTGGCGCCGCGCTTCTTGAAGTCATCGACTGCGGCTCGGGCTGCGTCGGCATTGGCGACGGGATACTGCTCGGGAGTTTTCCTGCCGCTTGCAGCAAGGAACGGGCCGGCGGCAACAATATGCGGCCCCAGAAGGGCGCCGGACTCGATGTCGCGTTGCCAGGAGAGGAGCGCGTCGAGATCGCCGCCCATGTCGCGCACGCCGAAAATGCCATTTGCGAGAAGCAGGGGAAGAAGGACTTGTTTGCTCCAGGAAGGATCGGCGTTGATGCCCGCGATATGGACGTGCATGTCCCAGAAGCCTGGGAGAAGAAATTTTCCGGAGGCGTCGATGGTGCGCGCGGCCTTGGGGATCTTGATCTTTGCAGTGGGTCCGACGGCGGCGATGCGGCGGCCTTCGATAAGAACGGTCTGATCGAGTGGCGGAGGTTGGCCGGTGGCATCGATTAGGGTGACGTGTGTGATCGCTAGCTGAGAAGACGGTTCTGCCAAAGAAAGGTACGGAACCACAAGGAGAGCGGCAAGCAG
>JBGPLB010000191.1:0-9936 GCA_041486245.1 Candidatus Acidiferrum sp. | reverse complement strand
GGCCGATCTCTTGCAAGCGCTTTTCGGACGTAACTCGGAAGCCCCGATTCCCATCATCGCCGCATCGACTCCCAGCGATTGCTTCTGGGCCGCGCTCGAAGCCAGCCGCATCGCCATCAAGTACATGGTTCCCGTGATTGTGCTTTCCGACGGCTACCTCGCAAACGGCGCCGAGCCCTGGCGGATTCCCAACGTCGATGAAATCCCGGCATTCCCCGTCAAATTTGCGACGGAAGTCAATGGTCCGAATGGCTATTTGCCATACAAGCGCGATCCCGAAACTCTCGCGCGTCCCTGGGCGGTTCCCGGCACTCCGGGGCTCGAGCACCGCGTCGGCGGCCTCGAAAAACAGGACGTGACTGGCAACATCAACTACGAGCCGCTCAACCATGAAAACATGGTGCGCATCCGTGCCGCAAAGGTTGCGGCCATCGTGCAGGAAATTCCCGATGTGGTTCCCGCTGGCGATGCCGAAGGGGATCTTCTAATTGTGGCCTGGGGCTCGACGCACGGCGCCATCACCGCCGCCTTGAAAGCGCAGCGAGCTCACGGCCGCAAGATCGGGCATGTGCACTTGCGCTATCTCAACCCGTTGCCTGCAAATCTCGGCGATGTGCTGCAACGCTACAAAACGGTTCTGGTTCCCGAGTTGAATATGGGACAGCTTCTTTGGGTGCTTCGCGCCAAGTATCTGGTCGACGCCATCGGCCTCAATAAAATTCAGGGCCGGCCGTTCAAGCAGGCCGAGGTCGAGCAAAAGATTGAAGAGATTCTTGGGGAGAACGCCCGATGAGCACTGCTACTCTGCCACCTTTCACGCCTCTCACCAAGAAAGACTTCCAGACCGACCAGGAAGTTCGCTGGTGTCCCGGCTGCGGGGATTACGCGATTCTTTCCGCTGTTCAGTCCGTTTTCCCTGAGCTCGGAATCAAACGCGAAAACTTCGTCGTGGTCTCCGGGATCGGTTGCTCGAGCCGCTTCCCCTATTACATGAACACGTTCGGCTTCCATACGATTCACGGCCGTGCGCCCGCCGTCGCAACAGGCATCAAAGCGATTCGTCCGGATCTCGAAGTCTGGGTTGCGACAGGGGATGGCGATGCGCTCTCCATCGGCGGCAATCACACGATCCACATGCTTCGGCGCAACGTCGGCCTGAAGGTATTGCTCTTTAACAACCGCATCTATGGCTTGACGAAAGGCCAGTATTCTCCTACATCAGAATTCAACAAGAAGACCAAGTCCACCCCATTTGGTTCGCTCGATCGCCCCTTCAATCCAATTTCTCTCGCGATTGGTGCTGAAGCCACTTTTGTCGCGCGCTCCGTTGATGTGTTCCAACAGCACCTCAAAGACACCCTGAAACATGCGGCTGCCCATAAAGGCTCCGCGTTCGTCGAGATCCTGCAGAACTGTAATATCTTCAACGATGGCGCGTGGTTCAACCTCACCGAGCGCGACGCGCGCAGCGAGCATATCCTCCACTTAGAGCATGGCAAGCCCCTTGTTTTCGGCAAGAACCGCGACAAAGGCATTCGGCGGAGGACCGACGGCGACATTGAAGTCGTTGAACTCGGCAACGGCATCACTGAATCCGACCTCGTCATCCACGACGCGCATCATCCGCGCGCATCCTACGCCTTCCTGCTATCCCACATGGAGCATCGTCCAGGATTCCCCACGCCAATCGGCGTGCTGCGCGCCTGGGACGATCTTCCGCGCTACGAAGATATTTTGAACCAGCAAATCAAGGACGTGATCGCGAAGCGCGGCCCCGGCGATCTCGCGAAGCTTCTCCGCGCCGGCGACACCTGGGAAGTGAAGTAGCCTCGCGCAATAAAATGCGATCTCCGTTCAACTCGGATAGACAAACGCCGCAGTTCTATTTTCTTGGCCGATTTTCGCGAAAGTAAACGCACATCCTGCTGATCGGACAAATCTCACACTTGGGTTTCGCCCGTTTGCAAATCTCCTGCCCGTGCTTTTTCAAAAGCAGGTAAGCCCTCTGCCTCGCCTCAATTTTCTCTGGAACCTCCGCCGCGATCGCCTCCTTGGCTGCCCGGTAGCCCCTTCCATAGTTCCTGTCTTCCTCGCCAAACAGAATCCTTTGTGGCACGCCAGTGCACGCCGAAGGCACCGCCGCTATGGGCATCATCTCGCTGAATAGTAAAATCTTGTCCGCTCCAGGCTCTCCAATCACCGGAAACTCCTTCAACGCGCCCTTGACGCGCCGCAGCCTCTTATCAGCCGGCGTCTTCTCGTCCCTCATTAACTTCTCGAGCGCCCATTTCAAATCCCCGCCGAAATTCTCGTTCGCGATTCGCGCGATCAGTTTCAGCCGTTCCGCGCGTAACTCCGGGAACATTCCTCCAGGCTGTGTCAGTTTCGCCAGTTTCGCGCTCGGCGCCTTGAGAATCTGCTCCGGCTTTGTGCCCACCTCAGCCTTCAAAGGGTCGTATCCCTTCGTGCACGACGCATCCGTCGCCGGATACCCACAGTTCACAAACAAAATCATTTCGTAAGGATCGCTCGGCCCAAGCGGCCTTTGTGCACCGTAATGTGCTTCGAGAGTGTCTAGGATATCGGCGAGCCTGGGCCGGAGATTCTTCATTTTCGCCTCCACCACGTTAGTCATCCTCGGCCGCTAAAAAGCGTATGATTAGGTCTTGGGATTCCAGCAAATCACGACCCTAGGAGAGATGTCCATGAGCCCCAAGAATAACAAACGCGACGCTTCCTACAATCAACTCGAAGCAGGCACGAAACAAGCTCGACCGATTCAACACCAGCACGCCCCCGAAATCCAGCCATACGGCAAGATCGCCAAGCTGCCAATTGCTCTCGACGAAAGAGTCTGCGCGGCCAGCACCGAAAATCTCAACCAGGTTCTCGCGGATACCATGACTCTTCGCGATATGTACAAAAAACACCACTGGCAGGTGGCTGGTAGTACCTTCTACCAGCTGCATCTTCTTTTCGACAAGCATCATGGGGAGCAGGAGGAACTCGTGGATGCCATCGCCGAGCGTATCCAGCTCTTGGGCGGAATAAGCCTGGCGATGGCGGCGGATGTCGCCGAGACAACTCTGATCCCGCGGCCGCCCCGTGGCCGGGAGGAAGCCCCCGTCCAAATCTCGCGCCTCCTCGAAGCTCACGAAATCGTGCTGAAAGAGGCTCGCGCGATGGCCAGGCAGGCCAGCGAATCCGGAGACGACGGAACAAACGACTTGCTGGTTTCAGATGTGATCCGGACAAACGAACTTCAAGTGTGGTTTCTGGCCGAACACCTGGTGGACGTCCCACTGGTACGCGCCGATAAGGTCAAAGCCGCAACGGCTGGAGGCTAATCGTTCAGCAACGCTTGCCCGCAGCAATCGAAAAGGGCGGGCACCGCAGCTTACGGCTCACCCGCCTTTTTCACATTCCCGCTCTCTTACCCGAACTTCGCTTTTGCTTTCTCGATCTGCGGAACTACGCTCCAGAGGATTTCAGATCATCCTTGGCTTGCTTCTCTGCGGTTTTCGTCTCCGCCTTCGCGTCGGCGTCCGGCTTCATCGCGTGGATCGCTTTGCTCAGGCTCATCGCCTTGTCACCGGCCGAGCCCTTGCACGAGGACATATCCGCGCTCGTTTGCACGCCCGTCAGATTCGATTTCAGGCAATTGAAGTCCAATCCGAGATTCTTTGTTGCATGAAGCGCAGCAACACACTCATCCAGCGCCCTAAAGTTTTCGCAAGCACTCTTGGCGTCCGTATTTGCCGGCAATACTCCTTGGGCTTGCAGGCTGGCTGTTAGTTTCTTGTCTTGTTCGTCCTTTGCATCCAGTCGATCGCTTGCCGACTTAGGTTCTTTTTTCACCCACTTGATGGGATTCAGCGAATGCGGGGTGATTGAGCTCCCCGATGACGCTGCTCCGGCTCCCGATCCCTGCGGCCCCTGTGCCGCGGCTCTCCCAGCACCAAACGTAACGCTCAAAATCGATATTGCTACAACTGCGGCTAGCTTTTTCATTTGCCCTCCGAATCGCTATTTCAGGCCCGGCTTGCGAGACCCGCATGGGTCCCATGCATCAGTAGGCCACGCGGTTCCGTCCGTGGCGAGCGCGCGAGTGTAGGGTACTCCCACAATCGGTCAAGCTGTCCGTTTGGACAGGGTCATGGAAAACCACCGGAAGTTCCGTTGCTGGTAGCTCCATGGACGGAGTTCGGCTCGGAATGGGTTATTGTGTTCGTTCCATGCACACCCGCGACCGACGCCAGTGGCACTTGCCCCGCCTGCACGCATGGCTCGCGCCCGCGGATGCACCGCGCAGCGGCGAACTGATCTTCGTCCTCGCCGGAAGAGTGCACCGCAAGGAATATGCCCTGGGACTTTTCCGCCAGGGCCTCTCCGCGCGAATCTTGTTTAGCGTCGGCCGGTTCGAGATCCGGCGTTTCTCCAAAATGCCTTTGCCAGTCCCGCTGGATCTCTTAAACCTGGCGCAGGAGATGCCTCCGCCTCAGCGTCACTATCTTGTTTTCTTTCAGGGGCAAGACGTGCAAGTGGAGCATGTCTTTCCGGGCCGATTTGGCACCCTAACGGAGATCGAGGCACTTGCCCGGTGGCTAGGAGCACATCCAGACATTCGCTCTGTCCTGGTCATCAGCAGCGATACCCACCTGCGCCGGATTCGTATGTGCTGCCGCTCCCTGCTTAACCCCAACGTGGGAGTGTCGTACCTCGCGGCCCCTGACTCCCCTTCCGGGCCAGAACGGAGGTCTGCCCTCGCATCCACAATGGATGCTCTGTTCGAGCTATTCAAAGTTTCTATTTATTGGGTTTTGCTGAAAATCCGGTAATTCCGCGGGTTGCTACTGAAGTGAATTGCAATCGAGCAAGTCGTGGGTTGCGCGATGATTGGGATCTGCTAAGAACGAATCCGCAGATAGACCCCATAGAGGCACATTCCCAGGCCCCCGAGAAACACGAGCGGAGCCAAATAATCGCTCACCCACGGACTGAGCTTGATAGGAAGGGCAAAGGTACTGTGGCCTCCGGCGAAATAATAGATCACTGCGCCCAGAAGCATGTACATGAGTCCGCGGTGGACTTCCCGGCGGCCTTCCTTGCCTCCCCGGGAGGAAAGACGCACTTCGGGAACTTCCTCTCGGCAATGGGGGCAGCGATTCAACCGCACGGGTACCGGCTTCCCGCAATAGGCGCACGGCCGCGAGGTCGTTGCCTGCCCTAGAATCACACCGCCCATACACTCCTCCATCCTCCGTCTCTATTAGCGTAAGTTTGTGGTCCGCCCCCGTCAAGCGCGTCTGCGACTGAGAGTTAACATGGCTCAATATCCTGATTTACTCAGGCCGCTTCGGCTTCCGAAACCGATTCGTTTGTGCTACATCTAATGGCCTAGACATTGCGCTGACTTCAAAAATGGAAGACTTCTCCAAACTCGCCTCTTACGCCCTGCTCGGCGATGCAGACCCTGTCCCGGTGAGCTTGCTGACCGCCTTCCCCGAGCAAGCCAAAACGCTCACCTTGCTTTATGAGGTGAGCCGTGAATTGACCTCCATTCTCGACCGCGAAGAGTTACTCCGCCGCATCGCCCAGCGTGTCAAGCGCATCGTCGACTACCACGTGTTTAGCGTGATGCTTTGGAACGAATCGACGCAGCTTCTCGAGAGCGCCTTCGGTATGCTATACGAGGATTCCATTCCCACATGCATGCGTTTGCCATTGCGACAGGGTATTACAGGAACCGCTGCCGCCGAGCGCCGTTCCGTCCGCGTGGACGATGTTCTTAACGACGCACGCTACATCCGCTGTGAAACCGGCCTGGACACGCGATCCGAACTCGTCGTTCCTCTCCTATTGCAGGACAGGCTCATCGGTGTGCTCGACCTCGAAAGTACGGAACCTAACGCCTTCACCGCGGAAAACGAACGCATGCTTGTGACGCTCGGGTCATACATCGCGGTGGCGCTTGAAAATGCCCGGCTCTATGAAGAGGCGCGCGAGAATCAGGTCCAGCTTCAGGACGACCTCAACACCGCCCGCGAAATCCAGCGCCAGCTCCTTCCCCATGGCGCTCGGGGAATACCTGGGCTAGATCTCGCCGCCGCGTACGTCCCCGCACGGGCGCTCGGTGGTGATTTTTATGATTTTCTTCCTTACGGCCAGGGAAAGCTCGCATTGGCGTTGGGAGATGTGTCCGGCAAGGGCACCGCCGCAGCGCTCTATGGGTCGCTGGCCATCGGCACACTGCGCGAACTTGTGGTGAGCAGTACATGCAATCCAGCCTGCATGCTCGAAATGCTCAATGGGCGGATGCACGGTGCACGCCTCGATGCACGGTTTATTGCCATGCTCTTCGCTGTCTACGACGCGGCGGCGAACCGGCTCACCCTCGCCAATGCCGGCGGGCCTTACCCTTTGCTGGTCCGCAACGGCCGGGCGCAAGAGATTCGGGTCGAAGGCGTTCCGCTGGGCCTCTTCCCCGGCAGCGTGTACGAAGAGACGTCCTTTGATCTTCAACTGGGCGATATTGTTCTATTTGCCTCTGACGGTATCCTGGAATCGGAAAATGCCGAGCAAGAAGAATTTGGCTCTCAGCGCTTGCACGCGTTGCTCGCGGATGCCGCCCCTGAGGTCTCGGCGAGTGACCTCTCGGAAAAAATAATTGCCGCTACGGATGATTACAGCGGGCTCGGCACTCGTCCGCACGACGACCGCACCCTTCTCGTTCTCCGCGTGACGGGCCAAGGAACCGCCGACTACTCCAAACTTCCCGTCATCTATTAAAGTCCAGGAGAAGAAAAGCTGGACTTGGACTCTTCAGCGTCCAGCGACGTTAGGGATGGCTGCTTGCAGCAGCCCAGGGTTTTTCAGCAGGGGGAGCCACCTTTCTCGGACTGAGGCGAACTCCGGCAGGTGCTTCTTCGCGACCGGATCGGAAGGCGGTAAGCCGAGTTTCTCGAAGTTTTTGTACTGGCCCTTTTGCAAAACTCGAAAATCCAGATGCGGCCCCGTTGAGAGACCGCTGCTGCCCACAAGTCCGATTGTTTTCCCGATTTCAATGCGTTGACCCGCGCGTACGTACATGCGCGACAAATGCAAATACATCGTCTCGTATCCGTTCGAATGGGTGATGTGCACCATATTTCCCTCTCCGCCTTTTCGGCCTGCGAAAATAATCCGGCCGCTCCCGATCGCCTGCACCGGCGTCCCAACGGGCGCGCCATAATCCGTTCCCATGTGCGGGCGAACGATCTTCAAAATTGGATGAAAGCGCGCCTTGCTGAAATGCGAAGTAACCGGCGCGGCAAATTTGAGCGGGGAACGCAAAAAGGCCTTTTGCAGGGATTTGCCGTCGGGCGTGTAGTAGGCGGGCCGGCCGAATTCGTCATGGAAAAGGAGCGCCTGGTATTTCTTCCCGCCATTGTCATACTCCGCCGCGAAAATGTTTCCGTACCCTGCCGTCCGGCCGTTTGCATATTTCTTTTTCTCGAGTAAAACCCGGAAGGTATCGCCTTTGCGCGGATCGGTGTAGAAATCCAGGTCGTAACCAAAGATTTGCGCCAGACGCATCGCGATTTCAGGAGACTCGCCGGCCTGCTCTACGGCATTGAAGAGTGAATCCTCTAGCTGCCCGGAAACTTCTGTGATTTCCAACTTGGATGGGATCTCCTTTACTGCAGCCGTAAAACCTTCCTCTGCCGGCACGATCTTGAGCATGCGGTCTGGATCGATTTTGTAATCGATCTCGCGTAAGACGCCTTCGATGGACCTTCCAACGGTGATCGTATTTCCGGCCCGGACCTGGCGAAGGTTAAACGCATGTTGGGCCGCTGATGAGGCGTTGGTGGCCTCTTGGTGGCTCAGCCCGAACTTTTCAAGCGCGGAGGTGAAATTTTCCCGGGCGAGAATTCTTTTTTCAGTGGGCACCGTGACATGCTCGTGAATCCAGATTGCCTCTTCTGCTCCGAGTTTGATCTGACGTTCAAGCTCTGCGGAGGCCGCGAGCCTGAGTCGAAAAACATACCCGAGCACTCCTGCGCCAAAGCACAGAACGATAACCAGCACAATCGCAAAACGACGATTCACGCTTGCCCCCTGCCACTCGGTGTCCCAACCTTCTAATTCAAATGCAAACTTCACCGCGCGAAGTTGCGCGGCATATTCGTCTTGGTAGCTTACTCCACCTCACTTTTTAGACTCAACGCAATTCAGATGCTATTTCGCTTTTGTTTGCTGCGTCCAAAGCCGCACCTTCCGTCTTCGGCGCCGCGCTTAGAAAGCCTCCCGGGCGAGTGAAATAGCCCGCGATATCAGGTAGGATGCAGCGATGACTTCGAATGCACATTCGCGGCGATCCTTTCTGGCTTTCACAGCAATCCTCCCATGGGCTCTTTGTGCCCGCGGTGCGACCCGAATCCCCGCTGGCCTCGAACTGTATTCTGTGCGCAATGCGCTCAAACAGGACCTCACCGGAACGGTCCGCGCCGTCGCCGCAATGGGCTATTCATGCGTCGAGTTCTACGCCCCGTATTTCGATTGGACCGAGAGCCAGGCCAAGGAAATGAGGAAGATTCTGGACGATCTCGGCATCTACTGCTATTCGACGCACAACAACAGCTCGTATCTCGGTCCGGCTCAAATCTCGCGCGCGCGTGATCTGAACTTGATTCTGGGATGCAAATATATGGTGATGGCCAGCTCGCAGCCGAGTCCCGGGCTGGATGGCTGGAAGGCCATCGCAGACTCGCTGAACTTCGCCGCCGAACAGTTGGAACCCTCGGGTTTGAAAGCTGGTTACCACAATCATCAGGCGGAGTTCACTCCGCAGGGCGGAATCCGCCCCATCGAAATACTGGCGAAGAATACGAAATCGACCGTAATGCTGCAGCTCGATGTGGGAACGTGTATCGAAGCCGGTTCGGATCCGGTGGCCTGGATCCGCTCCAATCCCGGACGCATTCGATCCCTCCACCTAAAGGATTGGTCATCCGAACCAGGAAAGGGCTACACGGTCCTTTTCGGTGAAGGCGTTGCCGATTGGACGCATATCTTCGAAGCAGCCGAAAGCGTCGGTGGCGTGGAGTATTACCTCATCGAACAGGAAGGCAGCAGGTTCTCGGAATTGGACACCGCGCGGAAGTGCCTCGAAGCGTTCCGCGCCATGCATCCCGCTTGAACCGACCCCTTGGGTACTGGTTTACCTGCCCGAAATGAGTGGGGTGAGAGGGGTCGCCCGGGCAGTGGATTCCGCGAAATAGTTCTGCTCGCGAAGCTTTCGATACATCCGCCCCGCAATTACCGCGGCCATAGGGCCCTTGACACTCCGTGTGTTACCACGAAGGAGAATCGCCAGCGCGATCTTCGGATGGGTTTCGTCGGCATAGGTCACGAACCACCCTATGTGTGACGGCGTGGTGTGATCGTCGCACGTGCCCGTCTTGCCGAGGGGCGTCTCGTCGCCATCCCGGTCGAAGCTGGATTTGCCGGTTCCATATAGAACCGCAGCAAGCATGCCTTCGCGAACTTCCGGGAGAATCGTGGCGATGTTCAGCTCTCGTTTCACGCGTGGCGCAAAATCCCTCACCTCTTCTTGCGTGCGCGGATACTGTAAGTAGTAAAGTGTGCCGCCATTCGCAAACGCCGCCGCAAGCGCGGCGAGCTGCAACGGAGTGATCTGAATTCCTTCACCGAAACTGGACATCCGCGCAACGCCGCCGAGCGCCGGAGGGACGCTGGGGAATGCGCCAGGATGCTCTTCCGGCAAGTTGTAACCGGCGAGCTCACCGAGTCCCAACAGCCGGGCATATTTCGAAACCGTTTCAAATCCCATGCGGCGCCCGAGCTCTTCAAAAAAAGCATTGTTCGAGTGCGCCATGGCATCCGTTAAATTCATGTACTTGCGGTAGCTCACCTTGAGCATAGTGTCGCGCG
>JBGPLB010000190.1:0-9948 GCA_041486245.1 Candidatus Acidiferrum sp. | reverse complement strand
TGCGACGCGCGGGGGCTAACGCGCAATTTTTCAGGCCTCTCCAAGGTTTCTATTCACGGCTGCCGCCATTTCGGTTTGCAAGTTGAGGCGAACTGTTTAAACTCTTCCGGAGGGGGTCCTGCCCGCCTGTCAATGACTGATCGGGACTTTCTCGGAGATGCAGCGGGTGGCGGCATGAACCCAATCCTTGCCACTCCAAGGGGCGCGATTCTATTCTGCACAATGGCGTTGGCCGCGTCCTTCTTGGCTGCGGAGACGCACGCGCAGGAACTGAAGTTGCCGCATGGAGCTTCCGAGGCGATCGATCACATCTACTCGTTCGACACGGATGCGGCCGTCGCTGATGCGCAGCGCCTGCAAAGAGAAGAACCTGAGCACCCCTTGGGTTACCTGCTGGAGGCGGAAGCCTTGTGGTGGAAAATCTGGTGCACCTCGGCGGAATTCAAGTACGGCATGACCGACGCGCGGCGCCGGCGAAAGCTTGCGGCAGATCAACACTACCTGGATCTAGCAACCAAGGCTTCGTCGATTGCAATGGAGCAGCTCAAGGATCGCGAAACTGCTGAAATGCAATTTTATGCGGGAATGGGTGATGCGTTCGTCGCACGGCTCTACGGACTTCGCGGCGAAAATCGCGCTACGGCCCGCGCCGGGGTCCGCGCGCGCGAGCATTTTCTCCGCGCGACCAAGCTCGACCCGAACCTTACAGACGCAGAGTTTGGACTAGGCCTCTACAATTATTACGTCGACACTCTCAGCGCGATTGCCAAGTTTCTTGGCTTCTTCATGGGCATCCCGAGCGGCAACAAGCAAGAGGGCATCCGGCTGCTGGAACACGATATTGCCGCAGGTGTGCTTACGCCCGACGCGGCTCGGTTTTATCTGGCGCTGAACCTGCACCGCTACGACCAACATTATGAAATGGCGCTCGGCGTCATCGGTCCCTTAGTTGAAAAATATCCATCTAATCCTCTCTTTCAGCTGGCCCGTGGCGATCTGTATGCCAAATTGAGACGCAAGGAGCAGGCCCTCGCTTGCTACCGAGCCGCCGCAACCCTTCGCATTCAGGATGCCGAGTGCCGCACTCGTATCCAAGATCTCGTAAGTGCGTCATTGGCCGCCCAGGGCGTTGCGGATACCTCCGCGAGTCACTGAAAATGTGCGGGCTGCCGCGCCTCCCGGGCCCCAGCGTGCAAGAATTGCTCATTGACCTTTCTTCAGGGAGAATGGTAAGCATGTAGGGTTGACCAGTCCCGCAGATTCAAGGCAGGCGCAGGTTGCTGAACGCCGGGCGGGCTGGACAAGGTTTGCTGGCTCCGGTTGGGCCGGGGTCAACGCGCCGCGCGAATTGCGCATCTCACCCCAAAAGCACACTGGCACCGGGGGTTCCCCGCCGTTTGACCAGACAGGTTGATCCCGGTCTAGCCGGGGTAACCAGTGACGATGAAGGAGTCTCGATGAAGCGGTCTTGGACAGCACTGGCTGTCGCATGTGCGGCGATTCTCGCTGCAACAGGTTGCAACGATTACGGCAACACCTTTCAAGGCAATACAGGTGCTTTCTTACAATTTGTTTCGCCTTCCAACGTAAACGCCGGTGGACTGGACTTGACGATCACGTTGACGGGCCAAGGCTTTGTGACGCGGACCATCGTCACCTGGAATCAGCAAAATCTCAAAACATGCGTCGTGACGACTACCGCGGTGAACGTATGCGCCCCGGCGAATGATACGGGAAGCGTTATTTCCGTGACTGCGGTGGTCCCTGCCGCGCTGACCGCCAAGGCGGGCACCTATTTCGTCCAGACCCTTCAGCCTCATTCCGGCACGGGGACGAACGGACTCTCCAATCCAATAGCCTTCGAAGTCTTTCCTCCTGCCAATCCCACTCCCACGGTTACGAGCATCAGTCCCAGCAGCGTCCCTGCGGGAAGTGTGGCTCAGACCCTAACCATCACAGGCACAAATTTTCTTCTAACGTCGGATCCCTCGGGTGGTTCTCAGGTGCGCTGGAATACGACAACACAAACGTCCCTTACGCCGACGAGCATCACTGCCACACAAATCCAAGTGACAGTGCCCGCGACGTTACTCGCCACCGCGGGTGGCGCCACCGTGACCGCTTACAATCCCCCCGCGCCACCGCTGCCTTCGCCACCGTGCGAGGTTAACTGCAGCGGTTTCGGAGGCGGCGGCACAAGCAACGGGACGACCTTCACCATCACAGACCCGGGCGCAGCTGCCGCCAAAACGAGCGCCGCCGTGGTGCAGGAAGAGACGCCCGCAGTCAGCTTGGATGGCCGGTATGTCTCGTTCACGGCTTCGCAAAACGGTCACACGCAGATTTTCGCCCGCGATACTTGCCTTGGCGCGGACTCATCTTGCCAGCCGCGCACCGTTCTCATTTCTTCCGCGCTGGATGGCACCGCCGCCGGCGACGACAGCCATTCCCCCTCGATCAGTTCCGATGGACGTTACGTCGCGTTCAGCTCCGCAGCGGCAAATCTTGTTTCGGAGGCCAGCACGGGCCGCCAAGTCTATCTCCGCGACACGTGCTTCGGCGCAAGCGCTCCCTGTACTCCCTCAACACAATTGATCTCGACGGATCCCAACGGAACTCTTCTTGGCACGGAAGGCATCCTCCCGTCCATCAGTGCCTCGGGGCGCTTCGTCGCCTTCCTGGCCGTCACGCCGACGCATTCCACAGCCGGGGCGGTGAGCAAATCCGGGACCAGCGCGCCCAACAGTGGCTATCGGCAGGTTTTCGTTCGCGATACCTGTCTTGGCGCGGCGAATTGCACGCCGAAGACGATGCGCATTTCGCTGCAACCTGGCGATAGCTCAGGGACCGACACCACCAAGCCTGCCGGTCCAGCTATCAGCGGCAGCGCCGGTCACGTCGCGCTTGCAGGTGGGAGCATGGCGATGTTCTTTACACGCTCCGTCGCGGTCGACGACGGCGTATTTCTGGCGCTAACGAAAAGCCCGCAATAAGCTCCAGCGCAATCCAACAGAAGCCGCGCGCGCACGGCTTCAGTTGAAGCGCACCTTTATATCAGGCCGCTTTTCAAGGTGCACGGAATCCACAAAGCGCACCTGCCGGTCATCCAACGTTAGAATCATCGAGGAAGTGCGCACGCCTTCGCCAAAAAACCGCACACCCTTCAAAATGTTGCCGTCCGTGACTCCCGTGCACGCAAAAATCATTTTCTTGCCCGGCGCCAGATCTTCCGTGTCGTAAATCCGCTTGGGATCTTTCACGCCCATTTTTTCGAGGCGGATTTGATCTTCCGGTTTGCCGATCACCAGGCGCGCCAGAATCTGCCCGTTCAAACAGCGCAGTGCCGCCGCGGTCAGCACGCCTTCGGGCGCGCCGCCCGTGCCCATCACTGCATGCACTCCTGTTCCTACAACTGCAGCGGAGATGCCTGCCGATAGATCGCCATCACCGATCAACCGTATGCGTGCGCCGGCTCTGCGAATATCTTCGATCAACTTTTCGTGGCGCGGCCGGTCCAGTACGATAACGACGAGATCTTCTACATCGCGGTCCAGCCGTTTGGCGATCGATTTCAAATTATCGGCAACTGGAGCGTCCAGCTCGACCGCGCCTTTGCACGAAGGCCCCACCACGATTTTTTCCATGTACAAGTCGGGCGCGTGCAGCAGGCCTCCGCGCTCGCTTGCGGCAAGGACCGCGATCGAATTAGGAGCGCCCATCGCGCAGAGGTTCGTGCCTTCCAGCGGATCGACGGCAATATCGACCTCCGGAAAAAGCGCCTTGGGCGCGTGCGTCGCCAGCCCGACCTTTTCTCCGATGTACAGCATGGGCGCTTCGTCGCGCTCGCCCTCGCCGATCACGATTGTGCCATCCATCTGCACCGCGTCCATCGTCTTGCGCATCGCTTCGACCGCCACTTCGTCGGCCTTGTGACGGTCGCCGAATCCCATGGTGCGCGCCGCGGCCATCGCGCCATTTTCGACTACGCGCAGGAATTCCAGGCTAAGTTGTTCTTCCATAGACATGCGCTCCTCCGCGGACGCCAATGATAGGTTAATTTGAAGCTCATAGTCGACGAGCCGTGGGAAAGAGTCAACAGCTGGGCGCCTTCGGCTCGAAAAGCAGCGGAAAGAACTGTCCTTCCATTTTGTTCCCTCGAGGAATCACTGGAACTCCCGCGAGCGGCGGCTCATCGGCATTCGACATCACGCCGTCGCGAAACACGTTAATCACCGTGGCCCGCCTCGGCCGCGGCGTATCGTTTGCGCCCGAGCCGTGCATCGTCCGCGCATGATGAAACGCGCTCTCGCCTTTTTTCAGCTCGACCGCCACTGGATTGAACTTTTCTTTCAGATCAGGCGGCAGGCCGCTGCGGATTCCGTCCATCTCTCCCGTAAGAACCGGCTTCGGCAAATCCGGCCACTTGTGGCTTCCCGGAACATAATTCAAGCAGCCGTTCTCGCGCGTGGAATCGTCCAGTCCGATCCAGCACGTCAAGTGGGCCAGAGGCGTTGTGCGTGTCCAATACGAATAATCCTGGTGCCATGCCACCACTCCGCCATGCCGCGCGGGCTTGCAAAAAAGCTGGTCGTGCCAGAAACGCACTGGGCCATCAAGCAGTTGTGAAGCCGGCACGAGGAACGCCGGGTTCCACAGCAGGTCGTGAAAGCCGGGCATGACACGCCAAGCTCCCAGCGCGTGAAAGACCACGCGGTTCGGATCCGTCGACTCGTTCGAATGATATTCGTGAAACAGCTCCCGCGCCTCATGCCCCGGATCCATTAAGTGTTCCAGCTCCCCGCGCAAAGCCTCTACTTGCTCATCCGTCAGAATCCGCACGCCGTCCAGATATCCGTTCTCTCGGAAGAATTCTACCTGCTCTTTGCTCAACCGGTACTTTTCCCAATTCTCCGCCGCGACTGTCTGAGCAAACAACTTTCCCACCGGATAATGGTATTGAGCTAGATCTTCAACCATCTGCGATCACGCTAAGAAAAAATTCGGCCGTTACTACAGTTGTCTCGAGCCCGCCACGACGCACCTGGCAAGCTCGCGAAATCTTTAGGACAATTGCGGATTCTATTCGACTCGCTGACAAAACCAAAGCTCCGCACTGATCCTGCATCGGCTCCCCGCGCTCTGCCAAATCTTACTGGCAGCGCAGAGCGACAACGGGGTCGATGTGGGTGGCTCGAAGCGCGGGGATGAGGGACGCTGACAAGGCGACAAGCGTCAAGAGAATCGCCACACCTGAGTACGTGAGCAAATCTGTTGCGCTGACACCGAAGAGCAAGCTGGCCATCAGCCGGGCTAACGCAAGCGTGGCCGCGAGGCCGATGGCCACGCCGAGAAATGTTATTTTTGCGCCCTTCCCCAGGATGAGCCGAAGTACATCCCTGCGCTGCGCGCCGAGCGCCATTCTGATGCCCACTTCTTGGGTGCGCTGTTTGGTGCTGTAGGCAATCACGGCATAGATTC
Source organism: Candidatus Acidiferrum sp. (assembly GCA_041486245.1). GTDB lineage: Bacteria > Acidobacteriota > Terriglobia > Acidiferrales > UBA7541 > Acidiferrum. Next base: position 4,470 of record JBGPLB010000190.1, on the reverse strand, counting down.
CCACCGCCGCAAGCACAAGCGCAAGGAAGCCAAAGGCGCCCACAAAAGCTCCCGCCATTCGTTGGACGAATGAAGAAACTCCTACCCGCGAAGTCATCAAGGCCACATCGAAGAGTGGCAGGTCAGGATTCAATTTGTGAACCGCCTGCCCGATGGCGCCGACGGACAAGAGAGGATCGCCCGCGGTGCGAACATGAAGAATCATGCCGGAGGAATAGAACTGGTATAGGGGTAGATAGACGAAAGGTCGCGGCCGCTCGTTCAGATCGTAGTAGTGTGTGGTGCGGGCCTCTCCAATGACCACGGCCCACTTCCCTTCAATCTGCATACGCTTCCCGATGGGATTCTGCTTCGGCCAATACTTATCGGCCAGCGCCTCGTTGATGACCACCACGGTTTGGGATTCCACGGTGTCGTGCGCCGAGAAATCGCGGCCACCGAGCAATGGAATTTCCAAAGTCGCAAAGTAACCTGGGCTCACGCGCGCAACACCGGCGCTCACCTCCTCGTGGGGTCTGGGCACATATCCTTCGGGGCTAAAGCTGTCCGAACTCGAGGAAAACCCCAGTGGCACCCAATCCGCCAGGCCGGCCGACGCAACCCCGGGAACTGCGGCAACGCTGTCGAGAACCTGGCGATCGAAAGTCATGCCCTGCGTCTGCGTGTATCCATTCGGAAAGAGATCGTAAGATTGCAGCAGGACATTTCGTGGATTAAAGCCGGGATCGAAATGTTGTGTGGCATGGAAGCTGCGCACAAACAGCCCCGCGGACACCAGCAAGATCAGTGAGAGTGCAACTTGCGCGACGGCAAGTCCGTTGGAGAGTCGCGCCTTGTGTCGCCCGCCAGCCAGGGCGCCCGATTCGTCCTTGAGCACAGTCGCAGGATTCATGCCCGACGCCCGCAAGGCAGGCAGTATGCCGAACAGAACGCCGCTGGCCAACGTGATCAGTAGAGTCGCAATCAAGACTCGGCGATCCACGGACACGGAAATCCAGATGGGGATATTTGTCGTGGGCGCGAAATCCATGAACTTGCGGGCGTTCCAGATGGTGATGGGCAGCGCGATTGCACCTGCTGCGAGCGATAGCAGGATGTTCTCGACCAGAAGTTGACACACCAAGCGGAAGCGTCCGGCCCCCAAGGAGAGCCGAATATTAATCTCTTTCTGCCGCGAAAGACCTCGCAACAGCAGGAAATTTGCAACGTTGGAACACGCCAGAAGCAAGACAACCCCGGCAATACCCATCAGAATCGGCAAGAGCGTGGAGAAGAAGCCATTGGCCCCATTCGGTGCGCGCCACAGCGGATAGAGGGTGACCAGGTTCACGCCACGATGCGAATCAGGAAACTGCCCCGCAATCTGTTGAAAAAGGAGTGTCGCCTCCGATTGCGCCTGTTCGCGGCTCTTTCCGGAATTGAGGCGGCCCAAAACGTTCAGCCAAGTGTCGCCGCGCGCTGCGAGCAGTTCCTTTGCACTTTCGGCGAGGTACTGAGCCGTGGGCAACGGGACCCACAGATCAAATCGAAGTCCGCTGGTGCTGCCCTGAAATATGGGCGGGGTGACCCCCACAATTGTAAGCGGGTGGGTGTTCAGATGAATGGTCTTGCCCACGATGGCTGGATCGCCCCCAAATCGCAGGTGCCAGAGGCGGTCACTGATGACCGCAACTGGTGCGCCGCTCGGGGATTGGTCTTCTCCCGGCAGAAAGGCACGACCCAGGGCGGGTTTCACGCCGAGCACGTCGAAATAGTTCGCGGTTACCATCGTTGCCCAAATCCGCTCCGGCTTGCCGTCTCCCGTCAAGCTCGCCGGCGCGAAGGCAAAAGCGGTGAGGCCGGTAAAACTGTTGTTGCGATCATGGAGATCCAGGAAATCGGGATAAGAAAAGGAACCCGCGCGGCCCATCTCAACGGCGACCATCTCACTTGGCCGGGAGACCCCAGGAATCGGGTTAAGCAACGTTGCATTGATCCAACTGAAGATGGTGGTGTTCGCGGCGATCCCGAAGGCGAGGGTGACCACAGCCACGACCGTGAAACCGGGATTCTTGCGCAGCATTCGCAGTGCGTAGCGTAAATTCTGGAGCAAAGTTTCCATAGCACACCACGTGTATCATGAAACTCGCGATCGGCTGCGAGTTCTGTGCCCCACGTCACAATCTGATGTGACGGCAATCAACTGCAAGTCTTACCTTCGGCAACCCGAATTTCTCTGGTTATCGGTGTGTACTGGCTACGTCGAATCCCAAGGAGTGGTCGGCAACTCGGAGACTGTCCAGCTTTCTGCTGGTCATTCTTGAATACTGGCGGCAACGTTGAATACCACTTAGTCTACGCTAGATTTAGAGGATATGATGCTGCTCGTGTCCGTGTAATAACGCGATTCCCGCAAGTGGTGACCGCATATCTCAATCCACCCGCTTTGCGGCAGTGCGGATCTTCCTCGTCATTGCTTCTCGAACGACTGAATCTTTGCATTCACTAGGAACTGGCTATCCAGTTCCGTCATGTCGCCGGGACCCTTGCCTTGCACGGGGAACAGACGCGCGGAGAGCGGCTTGTGCCATTTCACCGCCAGGCTGGCCATGTCCCCGATGATAAGCGAGAGCTGCTCCGCGCTGATATCCCCGGGGAGAGGCACGGTGTCGAGACCAGTCCCACACACCGCGCTGTAGCTCAGCAACGAATCAATCGAAATGCGCCCTTCACTCCAGCGCTGCGCGAGCCTGGAATCTTCAAGGATGGGCAGCATCAGCCCGGAATAGCCGGTTTGCGTAACCTGAATATCTTTCAGTGCGGAAGTGATGGTCGCCGCCGCGGTCAGAGTTCCATTCGAGCCAATGGGTTGCGTCGTCAGGTTTTCTATCGCCGCGCCAATCGAAACATCCTTCAGCGGTGCGGGCGAAAGATCAACTCCCACATACGCCCAGCCAGTGTCCTGGTCGATGCGACCCGCCTGCGCTTGGGCATCAAAGGCCACTTTGCCCAGTGCATCGATTAATCGCTGCCGCGCCGTTGCCAGATCCGGCGCATTCTTGAAAGCCGCGGCCACGATGTCGGCGGACTCAAAGGCGATCGCGAATTGGTGGCCGAAGCCGGTGTGATAGGCCGCGGGGAAAAATGGCGTCAGCGGCGGCACCATGGCGATGGCCGCAAATCGAAAATTGCCCTGGCTATGCTCGGTGGCTTCGAGTTTTTTTATCACGCGTGCCGCGGCGCCCACTGCGGGCCAGCGCACGCCATCCGGGCCGCCCACCACCAGGCTGCCGTTCAACTGTTTCGTATTAAGAAGAATATCCGCGAGCAGATCGGCCTGCGCCGGGCTATCCGTAGCGTTCAACATCGCCGGCCCGATGGACGCAGCAAAACCGTCCTTCTGCGCGAGCAGATCGTAATCCTTAAAAAATGTCAGCGCCTGGTCCGTCGTCAATCCCTGTATGTATTCGGGAAACGGCTGGGTCGCGATGCGGATTGTCTGGACTTCAAAGCCGCGCGATTCAAAGACCGTGCGCGCGTATTTCAACATTTTCACGGCATCCGCAATTTGCAGCAGGTATTGCGTGCGGTCCAGGTTAACGAACGCGGTGACGGCGCGAATTTTTTGCTTCTGTTCCGCCGGAGCTTTCCTTTGTTGCGCTGTCCCCACTCCGCACAGCGAGACCGAAAGGACCAAGAAAGCTGTGATTCCTCGAAGGAATGAACGAAGAGCCACGAGTGTGGATGCAGGCATGGAATTATCTCCCGTAGGGGCACGATATATCGTGCCCCTACAGCATACAAGATTCACTCGTCAACGCGATTGGTTGGATGGAGTGGGACAGACTTCAGTCTGTCCGCTTTTCCAATTACATGAAAGTAGGACAGACTTCCCTCTGTCTCCTCTCTCACTCACATAAATGCGGAAATGCCCGTGATCTTCTCCCCGATGATCAGCTTGTGAATATCGTTCGTCCCCTCGTACGTGTAAACGCTTTCGAGGTTGTTCATGTGCCGCATGATGCAGTAATCGTCGACGATGCCGTTCGCGCCAAGAATATCGCGCGCTTTGCGCGCCGTTTCAAGAGCGATGGCCACGTTGTTCATCTTCAACATGGAAATGTGGGAGAAATCCACTTTGCCGTTGTCCTTCAATCGGCCGACGTGCAGCGCCAGCAATTGCCCCTTCACGATTTCCGTGATCATCACGCCAGTTTTTCCTGCACCAGCTGGTGTGAAGCGATCGGCTTGTTCGCAAACTGCTTGCGCGTCTTCGCATACTGCAGCGCCGTGTCGTAGCAGGCCATCGCCGCGCCCAGCGCGCCCCATCCGATGCCGTAACGAGCCTGGTTCAGGCAACTCAGCGGTCCCTTCAAGCCGATCACGCCGGGCAAAAGATTTTCTTCTGGAATTTCGCAATCCGTGAACGCCAGTCCCGACGTCACGGAAGCGCGCAGCGACCATTTTCCGTGAATGTCCCAGGCCTTGAAT
>JBGPLB010000189.1:0-9990 GCA_041486245.1 Candidatus Acidiferrum sp. | reverse complement strand
CACCCATTCCGGCCCCTCATCCCTTGCTTTTGCGTTCAGGTCCGCTTCTGGCGGTCTGCCTGCGGCCTTCACCTCTGCGACGAAATACGTCCCATCCGCAATCAGCCGGCTATCTACTCCAAACACTGTCTCCAGCGCGCCCTCCATCTGCTCAGGTGCGTAATCCCATGCCTGCAGCTCCCGAACGGAAAGCACAATCAGCTCCCGCAGTGAAGGGATGTCCCGCTCAACGGCTCTTCTGATCCGGATGTCCACATCGCCCTTTTTGTTCACTGAACACCATCTCACCGGTGATTGTGGCCGTTTCGTTCAGGTCTCTCCTCCACAGCTCTCTTCTTTTCGGTCACTATCCCCGCGCCTTGGCCTTCAACTGCTTTGCAAGTTTCTCAATCTCTTCGGTCCTCTTGTACATCTGCACGGAGAATATTTCGCTTGTTGGAAGCTTCTCGACTTCCTGTTTCAGCTCGCTGGCTAGCTGATACAAGCGGTCCACGCCTAAGCGAAACTCCTTCTCATTTTTTTGCAGCGCTGCTCTCCGTGCCGTTTGCCGTTCCGGCTTTGCCTGCCCTGCCGCCGGGTTCCGCGTTTCCGCTGCCTCCGGGGGAGTTGGAAAAGGTGTGGGTTTCTTCGGCGCTTGTGGGAACGAGAATCCGTTCTTCGCCACTAGACAGCCAGCAGCCGCAACTGTTATCAGGAACGCTCGCCGTGTCTTCCTCATCGACTTCCTCCTGCTCCATCCCTTTCCCCCGCGCCTCGTTCAGCTCCCGCCCGTTCGCAACGCTGGCAGCATAAACGTCGGCTTGATTTCTTTCCGTTTCGACCAGTCGTGATACGTGTGGCATTCAAAGCACCGCGACTCCTCGTGCTCCGGCCCCGGTGCGTGGCACGCTTTGCATGTCGCAATTCGCGGCAAAAGTACGTCGCTCGTCTCCGTGCTCCTCAGCGCCTTTTCATGGCAGCTCACACAAGAAAATCCCCGGTGCGCGTCGTGATCGAAATTCGCGTGCGGCATCCATCGCACCGTCGTTCGCGCCGGTTCCACTGCAGGCAGTGTACTCTGCGGCGCCCCCGCCGTAAGCGCATGGCACTGTTTGCAAGTCTTGCGCCACAAAAGTTCCTCGGCCTCAGTGATCCGCGCGGCGACCCATTCTTTCGGTGTGTACACCCGAACAGCTGCTTCCAACGGCTTACCCGTCAAATCGCGGCCCGGATCGCGCATCACCCGCACTTCCGCGGGATGCGCCGCGATGTACTCGCTGAATTTCTTCGCCAGAAATGCGTGCACCACCTCCGGCTTATCGTGGGGCACTCCCTCATTAAATCGCTTGTCAAACGCCAGCGAATGGCAGCCCGCGCACGCATAGGCAAATCTCACCGGAGCCATCAGTTCCCTCCCGGTCATCGGCGTCCGACGCCGGATTGTATCGTGGCCCGCCGGCAGAACTTCACCCTGCGACGAATAGGACGTGCTGGCAGCTGTAGAGCGCGCGTCCGCGTAAATCCACTCGCCAGAGGCCGCGCCTGGCCGGTGGCAATCCCCGCACTCCAACTGGACATTCGGCCCGTTAGGCCCGCGCCGGATCGGCTTCATATGAATCGCATGATTCACTCGGATCGTTCCCGGATCGCGCCCATTTTCCCGCAGAGCTGCAAACTCCGGATGCCCGTCTTCAAAACTCTCAATATGCGCGACGTAGTGAGTCGCGCCGCTGCTCCTCTTCAAATCACCGTGGCACGTCGCACAACTTTCGTTCCTGGCCGCAACAATGTTCACGCGCCCGCGATGCTCCGTGTGGCAAGTCGCGCAACCAAGCGAACTCTTCTGCGTGGCGTGATGCATCGGCCCATCGTGGCAAGCCAGACAAGCTGCATCGCTCGCTTTCGCCGAAAACGCTCCCGCCGTCTGCACATGACATGCCGCGCAATCCGCCTCCAGCACCGCGTGCGCTTCGCTCATCCGCCCGCTCGAATACACTCGCGAGTCCCGCGAAATTCCGTGCCACGCGATCCAACCCAGCGCCAGCGCGGGCAGCCCAACGCTCAGCCAAAAGTTCGCGCGCTTCAACCTCGTCGGCCTCTTGAAATAATTCAGGTCGATCCGCTGCGCGAGCTTCTTGGTTGTCCGTGTTCTCGCCACTAGTCACTCGCCACTCGCCACTTCCTCAATACCGAAGCGCCATCACCGCGTGCACTGCCCCCAGCAAAATCAAAGCCAGCGAAAGCGGAATGTGCACCAGCAACCACCCGTGCAGCCACTGATGAAGCTGCTCCTGCCGCACAAGCTGCCGCGCCTCATCGCAAATGTCTTCCAAGTCTTGCAAAGTCGCCTGCGCCGATGACGGCATCAAAGTCTGCAACCCGGAAAACACCCCGTGCGCCTTGTCTGCCTTGCCAAGCCGTGCTCCTCGCTGCTTCGGTTTCTCGAGAAACGGCCGCATCTCGCCCAAATAAAACTTTCGCAAGGGCGCGCACTGCTCTTCGCTCAACACCATAGTCTCGGCGGCAGCAGCCACCGCCGCTCCGCCGCTAGTCGCAGCCATTGCCCGCGCCGCGCTAAGTCCTCCTGCTCGCAGAACTTCCTCGTTCGCCGATTTGCCAATTCCGAGCGGCCCGCAAACCGTTTCGACCGCGCGGTCCGCCTCTTCCCGCAACAACTTCCGAACACTCCCGATTTCGTCGTAAATCGTTTCCAGCTTGACGTCCGTTGTCATCACCCGCGGCACGTAGTGTTGCAGCGCCGCACCAAAAAGTCCGCTAGCCACGCTGAGCATCAGCAGCCACAGGAGCACGCTTGTCAGCGTCCCGCCAAAATGAAATCCGCCATGAAATAAAATCACCGGCAAGCTCAGCAATCCCAGCCACAAATGTCCCCGCATCCACGCTTGTGCGCGCCCGATCCGCCAGACGGGCACCCGCTTCCGCGCGCCAAGCAATGCGGCGAAAATCATGAACCCGAATCCGATCACTCCAAACGCCAAACCCAGCGCGCTACCGCCCCGCGGCCCTTCCGGCGCATGAACCGCGTACCCCACGTACACCGCGGTGAGCACCGCCAGAATCACCAGCGAAGCAATCGCCCATCCGCGTTGTGTCTTATCGATACGCACGAAATCTCTCTTTGCCGTGTAGGGTCATCCTTCTGAGGATGACCGCTCGTCTTCCGCGCTTCACTTCTTTCCTCCGCCGCCCAGCATCTCCGAGAAAAACGTTCGCGGGTCCACACGGTGTGCCGCATCGTGCGGGCACGCGTAAACGCAGCTCGGCTCTTTCAAGTGCGTGCACAAATCGCACGACGTGGCTTTCTGCTTTACCACCGCTTTCTTTCTTCCCGGCCGTTCCAGGTCTTCCACCATCACGTCAAACGGATGCAAATTGATATTTCCGTAAGGGCAGTTCCGCGCGCACAGTCCGCAGCCGATGCACCAATCCTCGATAATCACTTCCAGAGAATTGCGCCGCCGGATCGCTCCGACCGGACACCCCACCATGCACAGCGGGTCGCGGCACTGCCGGCACGAAGTCGCCACCAGGTATTGTTCGAACCGCAATCCCTCACGCACCAGCCGCGTGATTCCATCGTGCGCATCCGCGCAGGCGTTTACGCAAGCGTCGCACCGCGTGCAGTTTTGCAAATCCAGAATCAGCAGGCTTTGCGCTTCCATCAATCCCTGCGAAAGAAATTGGTCGATGGGGACGTCGCGTACTGTTTGCATCCTCTGTTGGTTCTGCGCGCTGCGCTCGGCGGCCACCGCTTCCAGGCCCTCGCGCACACTTGGAAAGCGCTCCACCATGTCGCGAAAATCGTCGCCCGAGATTCGCACTACTTCCACGTGGTCCAGCGCCGTGCACGTCGCCGTGCGCACGCCGCCGCCCAACAACCCGATCTCCCCGAAATAATCTCCGCGCGAGAGATAAGCCAGCACCAGCTCCCCGCCGGGATAAGTCTCGGAAATTTTCACAAAGCCTATCCGCACCAGGTAAAAACTCTCCGCGGCATCTCCTTGCCTCGCAATGATCTGCCCAGGCGCGAATCGCTGAAGCTCCACGCTCTCCTTCAAATGCGCGATAAAATCTGGCGAAAGGTCTGCAAACATCGGCACGCCGCGCAAATGATTCTCGAGCGCTCGCCGCCGGTAGTTCTGGTCGATCTGCGCCCGGAACGTTTTGTTTTTCATCATGATGTCCAAAACGTTGCGAAGCATTTCGAACGCCGCGACATCGGTCTCCGCAATCACTGTCGCCGATCGCGGATAAAAATTCATGCACGTCATTTCGCCGAAAAGATCGCCCGGCCCCAGCTCCGCGACCGGGTTCCCGTAGGCGAGGTCCACGGAGGCATCGATGGGGATCGTCCTGTCGCGCGCCTCCTCGTCGCGTACGTCCGCATCTCGTGCCGCAAGCGTGCTGGTGAGCTTCTTGAAAAGTCCCTTCGCCCCTCCTTGTGTCTTTACGTGTGCAATCGGCGCCGAAAGCGAAACGCGCGCTTTGCCTTCCAGAAGATAAAATGCCGTCGAGCCAAATTCGCCCTCCCGGCAAATAATCTCTCCTGGATGAAACCGCCGTTTGACAATCGCCCCGCGGTTCAGCTCCAGAAATGTTCCGGAAACCCCCTTGAACACCGGTAATTGCAAAAGCTCTTCTGCTTCGAACCCCTGCGCGTCAGGTCCCGCTGTGATCGATGTGCCAACGACCGTCTTATTCGTCAATGCCCCCGTTGGGCAGGAAACCATGCATTCCCCGCACGAAATGCACGTCGAATCCCCCATCGGCGCGTTCAAATCGAACGCAATCCCCGTGGAATAACCTTTGCCCATTCGCCCCAGCACAAAATTATTCTTGATCTCGTTGCAGCCTCGGATGCAGCGGTCGCACAAAATGCAAGCATCGTGATCGACCGCAATCGCCAGCGAAGAATCGTCTATTCCGCGTGAGACGGTCCGTTTTGCAAATCGCGGCTGCGTAACGCCCGCCGCCCGCGCCAGCGTTTCCAGTTCGCAGTCGCCCGATTGTTCTTGCCGTGCGCACGGCGAGGGATGATCCGCCATCAAAAGCTCGAGCAGAGTCTTCCGTGCCTTCAAAACCTTCTCTGAGTTCGTCACCACCTTCATTCCCGGCTCGACAAGTCTCACGCACGAAGCCGTCAGCACTCGTGCCCCGGTGTCCACCACGCAAAGCCGGCAAACTCCCACGGGAATTTCATTTTGTAAATGACAAAGCGTAGGAATCGGCGTCCCGTTCATCCGCGCCGCATCGAAGACGCTGGTGCCCGCGGCCACTTGCACGGCTCGCCCGTCAATCGTGATCTCTACCATTCCCGCCGGTGTAGTCGCTGTACTCACAAACCTCGCCCGCTTCGTCCGTGTACGGTCCGCCTTCCGAGGCGGACCGTTGCGCCGGGTACCCCGCCCTGGTTTCTTGAGGATTGCTTCTTCATCCCCTCGAATATCTCATTCGACCTCATGGCCGAATCCCCACGCGCTGCGCCTCTCCCGCCCGCGCAGCCGCCGTAAAACAAATCCCGCTCGGGCATTTTCCCTTCATTACGTGCGCGTCCACTTCCTCGCGAAAATGCTTCAGCACCGACTGCACAGGTGCGGGAATTATCTGTCCCAGGCCACAAATCGAAGTCTGGCTCATCGCCTGGCACAGCTCATCGATCAGCTCCAGATCCTCGCGGTACTGTTTTTCCGGCAACCCGCCGTGCGTCCAGCGCGCCAACATATCGGTCATTTTTTGTGAACCGACGCGGCAGGGCACACATTTCCCGCAGGATTCGTTGCGGTAAAAACGCACCGCATTCAGCGCCATATCCAGCATGCATGTCGTATCTTCGCAAACCACAATTGCGCCCGAGCCGAGCATCGAACCCACATCGCCAAGCGCTTTGAAATCAAGACGCACGTCCACCATCGACGCCGGCAAAAAGCCGGAGGATGGCCCCGAAGGCGCTAACGCTTTTAGTTGCCGCCCGCCGCGAATTCCTCCCGCGTGCTGAAAAATAACCTCGCGCATCGGGATGCCCATCGGTACTTCGAAAATTCCGGGCTTCGCCGCATGGCCGCTAACGCCCACGAATTTCAGCCCCCGCGAACCGCCTTGTCCCTGCGCTTTGTACCACTCCACGCCTCGAGCTAGAATCTGCGGCACGTTCGCGAATGTCTCGACGTTATTAATGACCGTCGGTTTTTGCCACAAGCCCGCTTGTCCGGGGAATGGCGGTTTGTTGCGTGGCTCCGCGCGCTTGCCTTCGATCGCCTCCAGCAGTGCGCTCTCTTCTCCGCAAATATATCCGCCTGGGCTGACGAAAATCTCTAAATCGAAAATTAAATCGCCTCCCAAAATATTTCTTCCAAGCAGACCCTCGTGATAACAACGCCGCAGTTCTTCCCCCAGAATTTCTTCTTGCCAGTGATACTCATGCCGGATGTACAGGATCCCCTTCTTCGCTCCGGTAACCAGCCCCGCGACGATCATCCCCTCGATCACCAGGTGCGGAAGATGCGTCATGATGAAACGGTCTTTGATCGTCCCCGGTTCGCTTTCATCCGCGTTGCAGACGATGAATTTCTCTGCGCCCGGTTGCTTGCGAACCAAATCCCATTTCATACTCGTCGGGAACCCCGCCCCGCCCATCCCGCGCAATTCCGATGCCTTTAGTTCCACCAGCACTCCATCCCAGTCCTTTGTCGCAGCCAGCTTCCGAAGTACTCCATACTTTTCGTCATCGTCATAAGGATCTGACGCGCACCGCACTCGCCCCTGCTCTGGATGAAGTTCCGGCACTGCTTCGCCGAGTATGGCCCTGCGCGCGATCGCTTCGGCGGACGCCGGCGTCACATTCGTAAAGATTTCGTCATTGATCGAGACGGCCGGCGCCTGGTCGCAACGCCCTAGACATGACACATCGCGAATCGTCACATCCGCCGCGCTGCTCTTCGCAAAACGCTGCTCCAGTTCCGCCCGCAATTCGCATGCTCCATTCAGATGGCAGCTCATGTCCGCGCAAACGCGAACATCTGCTTTCGGCGGTGGCGCAAGCTGAAAATGCGGATAAAAACTGGCGACGCTGTGAATCTGGTAAAGCGCGGTGTGCGAGCGTTGGGATAGCGCTTCGAGCTCCGCTTTGGGCAGGAAGCCATAGCGAAGCTGGATAGCTCGCAGGTCGTCAAAGATCACGGCGCGGCGTCTCGCATGAAAAAGAGCCGGGCGAGTTGCATCGCGCGGCGTCGGGTGAGGTACGGATTCTCCTGCATACTACTGGCGCCCAACCCGCGTGTAAATAGCGGCCCGTTGCCTTTTCGCGCCACGCTGCGAAAAAGACAACGCGGCGCTGCCGCCTTCCACACCATAATGAGGCGAACAATTTCGTGTCGCCTCGAATGCGCATCGCCTCAAAATCCTATTGGCTAAGTGCGGCGCTGTGTCTGACGCTAACTTTGCCGCTCGCTTTTGCCGTCTGCATATCCTCCGCGAAAGATCGCAACGTTCAGCAAAGGCATTCGGCGAGCGCTTCTGCCGGCGATTCGCCTCAACCACAGAAATATATTGGGCCCGGCTCCTGCGCCGCCACGAGCTGTCACGGCAGCGTCAAGCCCGTGCCAGGCAGCCGCATTCTCCAAAACGAGTATTCAACGTGGATCGTTACGGATAAACACAGCCGCGCGTATCAAGCCCTGACCGGAGAAATCGGCGAACGCATAGCCCGTATTCTGAAACTCAATTCGAAGGCCGAGGACGCGCCGAAGTGCCTCGCGTGTCACGCGCTCTACACAACGCCGGACCTCCGCGGCCGCCCGTTCGAATTGTCGGAAGGCGTCTCCTGCGAAAATTGCCACGGCCCCGCCTCCGCGTGGCTCGGCCCGCACACCACGCGCGACTGGCCTCACGAAAAGTCCGTCGCGCTCGGCATGACCGATACGCGCAACGTAATTCATCGCGCGGAAAAATGTCTCGAATGTCATCTGGGAACGAAGGACAAATTTGTCGACCACGAAATGATCGCGGCGGGCCATCCGGATTTGTTTTTTGAACTCGATTCTTTTTCTGCGGTAATGCCGCGCCACTGGAAGTCGCCGCGCGAATCCGCTCCCGGAAAAAACGTTGAAGATGCGGCATGGGCGGGCGTGCGCGATTGGAGCGCTGGCCAGGCCGTGCAGCTGCGCGCGGACATGGAGCGCCTGACGTGGAGAGCGAAGGGCGAGCGCTCCGATAAAAAAGATATTTGGCCGGAATATTCGGAGCTTTCCTGTTTCGCGTGCCACCACGCCCTCGGGCCGGCAAAAGACAGTTGGCGGCAGGCGCATGGATTCGCCGGACGGCGGCCCGGCGATCCCGCGTGGAATAATTCTCGTTACGCGGTGTTCCGTTTGCTCGCGAAGCAAGTTGATTCCGCGAATGCGCAGGAACTTGAACGTCGCATTCTGGAAGTGTCCGATGAAATGTCCAAGCTGAACTCGGATCGCAGCGCCGTCGCGGCGTCGGCCTCCTCCGCCGCAACGATTGCACAGCGTTTTGCCGAGCGGCTTGCAGCCATGCAGTACGATCGAGCCATGGTGCTGCGCATGTTGCAGCGCATTCCCGAGGACGCAGAAAATATTTCACTTGCCGACGAGCGTGCCGCCGAACAAGCCGCTATGGCCATGGATTCGCTCTACATCGCATACAGCAAAGATGCAAAACCCGACAACGCCGACGAGGTTCGAGCCGCCATCAATGTGCTCTTCCACCAGCTCGAAAATCCTTCGGCATACAACGCCGACCAGTTCGCGTCTTCGGTGCGGCGGATTGGCACAATCCTGCGATAATCAAACTCCGAACGATCAGCGTTACCGGCGGGTATACGCCTTGTATTGATTCGGACACGCAGCGGCTGAGTCTCCCGTGCGCAGGATGGGAAGTGGTGTTGTGAATCGCTTCGAGAACTGGTTTTGCGCTTCTTCGCTGTGGCGAGCGATGACGCGAAAGCAAGTGCTTCCGTGGCTTTTGTCCGGTTCGGAATTGGGAGAGCATGTTCTCGAAATTGGTGCGGGGCCGGGCGCGGCAACGGAAGAATTGCGCAAACGCGCGGAACGCGTGACGAGCATCGAGTATAGCCATGCCTTTGCGGCGGGAATCGCGCGTCGAATCCAAAGCAAAAATGGCGCGGTGCTGCAGGGCGATGCGTCCGCGCTCCCTTTCCCAGAAAAAACGTTTTCAGCGGCGATCGCCGTGCTGATGCTGCATCACCTGAAATCCCCAGAGGCGCAAGAACGCGCATTCGCGGAAATCTTTCGCGTGCTGCGGCCCGGCGGAGTGTTTCTGGCGGTTGAGATTCAAGACGGTTGGCTGAACCGCATCGGGCATATCCGAAGCACCTTTGTTCCGGTGTCAGCCGCCTCGGCATCTGATCGGCTCTCGGCGGCTGGATTTTCCAGCGTGTCCATAGTTTTTCTACGCAGCGCTTATCGTATGCGAGCAGTGCGCGCGCAGAGTGCGGCGCACTCCTAACACATGGCTCGTTGACGCGGACTCGCCCGGCCCTTAGCATGAAATGATGAGCGCAAAGGCTAAGCTCAAGATTCCTCCCGGCCCTTCCAGCGGTCTTAAACGCTGGTCCCTCGGCCCTCTCAATAGCGGCGATCCGCTTGGTTATTTCACGGGAATTTTCCGCGAGTATGGAGACGTCGTCGAGCTCCGCGTTTTTAATTTCCGCATTCTTTTGCTCAACCATCCTGATTACATCGAAGACGTGCTGGTAAATCATCCACGCAAATTCATAAAAGGCCGCGTGTTGCAAGCCAATAAACGCGTTTTCGGAAGAGGCCTGCTGACGAGCGAAGGAGAGTTCTGGCTCCGTCAGCGGCGGCTGGTGCAGCCCGCGTTTCACCGCACGCGCATCGCCGGTTACGCGTCGACGATGGTCGAATATACCGAGCGGCTGCTCGACGAATGGCAGGACGGGGAAGAGCGCGACATTCATAAGGAGATGATGCGGCTCACGCTGCAAATCGT
>JBGPLB010000188.1:0-10067 GCA_041486245.1 Candidatus Acidiferrum sp. | reverse complement strand
TCTATTCCGCCCTGCCTCAAATATTTGGGTCGACCTCTTCGCCGCGAAGTCCGCGTTTCATCATTTGGTGATCACTGTCGCGTCCACGTTCATCCCAGGCCTCAGCACCGCTTTGTCCGCCGCAACCGGATCCAACACGATCTTCACCGGTATCCTCTGCACCACTTTCACGTAGTTCCCCGTCGCGTTTTCCGGCGGCAGCAGGCTCAGAACTCCGCCCGTGGCCCCTGCAATCGAATCCACGTGCCCGCTGAATGTTTTTCCGTACGTCTCGACTTTCACTTCCGCCTTCTGCCCCGCCTTCATGTTTTTCAGCTGCGTCTCTTTAAAATTCGCCGTCACCCACACATCTTGCAGCGGTACCACCACCAGCAATCCCTGCCCGGCCTGCACAATTTGCCCAGGCTCGACCTGCTTATGCGTCGCCACGCCGTCCACGGGCGCAATCACTTCCGTGTAACTCAGATTCAACAGCGCTGCATCCAGCGACGCGCGCGCCTGCGCCACCTTGGCCACTTTCGCTTGCGCATCCGCCGTCCGCATGCCTACCTGCTTATCGTCCGCGCGTGCTCCTTCCACTCCCGCGCGCGCTTGCAACACTCGCGCCTTTGCCGCGTCCAGTTGCGCCTTCACGACTTCCACATTCCGCTGCGCCTGCCCGAATTTTTCCTGGTCCGCCTTCAACGCGCTCGCTGTCGCATCCGCATTGGCCTTCGCCGCGTCATACTGTTGCCTCGAAATCTCGCCCTTCTCCATCAGCGGCTTGTAGCGCGCCAAATCCGCTTGCGCCAGCGCCGCATTGGCACGGCTCTTGTCCACGTTCGCTTGCGCATAGGCCAGATCCGCCGTTTGCGCCTGCTCGTAAGTGGCTTGCGCCTGCGCCAGGTCCGCCTGCGCTCCCAACAACTGCGCGTCCGCGCTCGAGTTACCACTGGCGACGTTTGCAACCGTGCGCGGCACATCCACTCCCGCGGACCGCGCTTCACTTTCCGCCAGCGCCAGCGCTGCCTTGGCCTGGTCCACCGCTGCCTGGTAATCCCGCGGATCGATCTTCACCAACACCTGTCCAGCTTTCACAGCTTGGTTGTCGTCCACCAATACGCTCGCCACTTTTCCGTAAATCTTCGCCGCGATCGGCGTGATGTGCCCGTCGATCTGCGCGTCATCCGTGCTTTCGCGGTTGTGGTAGTAGAGGAACAATCCGGCCAGCGCCGCCAGCAGTACCGCTCCGCCAAGAATCGCCAGCCGCTGCACCTTCGGGTTTGCCAGCCCCTTTGGCGCTTCCTTCTCTAACGGCATGTCCTCAACGAATGGCCGTACTTTGGATGCGTTTTCCAATCCGACTTCAATCTCGATGCTCATCGTTCCCTCTCACTTCGAGTAAACCTTTTCCATCTGCCCGGTCGACCGCGCAAAGTCGGCGCGCGCCTGGTTGAAGCGGTAAAGCGCCGCGATCTGGTTGTCGTTCGCTCGCGCCAGCGAATCTTGCGCCTGGATCACTTCGATGTTGTTTGCCACGCCCGCCTTAAAGCGGTCACGCGCCTGATCCACTTCCTCCGTCGAGAGCTGCACTCCCAGATTCGCCACTTGCACCTGATTGCGCGCCGATTCCAGATTGATCAGCGCTGTCTTTACATCCAGCGCGATCTGATTCCTAAGATCGGCTTCTTGCTGCTGCAGCTTCTGAATTTCCAGGCCGGCCTTCACGATCTCCGCATGGATCCTCCCGCCCGTAAAGAGCGGCACGCTCACATCGGCTTCATACTTGTACGTCGGTATCCCCGTTGTTGAAGAGCTCCCCAAATAAGCCCAATTGCCATTGAAGTTCAGCGTGGGCAGCCGCGATTGCTGCGAAGCTTTTCTATCCAATCCCGCCGCTTTTATCCGCTCCTGCAGCGCTTTCCATTCCTGCCTTTCGCTCAGCGCCGATTCGATGCTCGCCTGCACATCAGGCTGCGGCGTGTCGAAAAAGCTCAGCGAATCCCCCAATTCGATGGCTTGCCGCGGATCGAGATTCAACAACCGGCTAAGCCCGAAGAGCGAGGTATCCCTGTCGTCTTCTGCCTCGAGCAATCGCTGCTTTTCATTCTGCAGTTCCACGTTTGCGCGCAGCGTATCAATCCCCGTGCCGACTCCTTCCTTCTGTACATCCGCCGCCTGGTCATAGAGCGCCTGCGCCAGCGCCACTCTCGATTTGGAAGCCTGCACATTGGCCACGGCTCGCAGCGTTCCGATGTATTGCGACACGACCAGCAGGATCACTTGCTCGCGCGTTGAAAGGCTGTCCGCTTTGCTCCCATTCGCCGTTGCGCGCGCCGCCTGATATCGCCGGAACAGCCGCAGGTCGAACACCGGAGCGCTGAATTCTGGCCCTGCTGCGAATACTTGAAACGGACCTCCATGCTGGGGAAATCCTGGTATCTTCTTCCCCAGAAACGCGGCGACGTTGATGCGTTGCACGTTGTCTGAGACGTTCAGATTGACCTGCGGCAGCAACGCAGCTCGCGCCACGTCCCGGTCCTGCACACTCTCCGCTGCATTGATAACCGCGATCTGCGCTGTCGGATTTTGTTTTAGCGCCAAACTTACTGCCTGATCCAGCGTCAGTCGCATGACCCCGCTTGGCGCGGTTCCCGGCAGCGCGCTCTGCTTCGGCGCTCCCTGCGCGTGCGTAACTGCCGGCGTCACCAGCAAGCTAAAAAACGTCACATAAAAAATGATGTGCGACCCTTTTTTCTTGCCCCAGCAGCCCGGCTTCTCCGCGCCACCCTCGATCTCCTGCACAATCGCTTGGTTGAGGCATCCTTCTGCGATCAGCCTCCCGCCCTGCTGGTGGATCTCCTTCAGCAGCACCTTTCCGGCGGCATCAATAAAGCTCACGCCGCACAAATCCACGCTGAATTTCTCCTCCGGCGCCCGCGTGCGCCAGCACTGTTCCAGTGCCCCCACCCAGGGCCCAGCTAGGCGCCCTTCCACACTCAAAATGGTCTTGCCACGTTTTTTTTCTGTTGTGATTCTCAGCATGGTCACGCCCCGGCTGCTGTCAAATAGATGCAGTACAGTCTCCATTGGACGTTAAAATTCATAAATACTTAAGTTATTTATTATAAAGACTTTATCTTGAATTACGGCGACAGGGCTAAAACAATAGTGACCGTATATAGGCAAATGTCATTGAGGTGTCTTCAGTTGTGCGGCAATATTAGGTCATTTCCGGAACGGCTGTACTTCTACTTCGATGACTCCCGCTGCTTTTTCGCCTCGTCTCTCCCTACGACTACGAAAAAATCTACGCTCAGCCCCAGCGGCAATCTCACCGGCGAATCGAGCTGTGTGGAAACCCGCTCCCCTGCATGCCTCTGCGTTCGAAGAATCGCTCCGCTGAACTGCACGCGAATACCTCTCCTATCGAGATACGCGCGGGCTTCCGCAGTGACATAGGCTCGCTGCCCCACTTACAGCTAGTCGGACTCATCCACATCCAATCGGACCGGCAGCACGGAATCGTCCGTCATCGTCATAGCGGGGGAATCGAATTGCGTGGAAACGCTCGACTTGTATTTCCGGGATCGCGGCAATGCGATGCAGGTGTCTGCCTAATGCGGTCTTTTTGAGACTCTCTTCGGCGTCCGCGTAGTCTCCTCCGGGGCTAGTTCCATCTGCTCCGGGACAGGTATCTCCGCCTTCGGAGCACGCTTAAATGTCAGGTTTCCAGCAGGGTGCGGGTAATCAATCCGTTTCCCTTCGAACAACTCAGCAATCGTGAGAATCTGCAAGCGAGGATGGCTTCCCCAAGGCGATTTATAGAAACCTGCTGACGCTGCTTCCGTTCGCATTGGCTTAGTGACATCTTCAAGGCAAAGCAGGACGCCGATCTCCGCCTTTTCCCTGTCAATCACGCCTCGCAAATCCCGAAGCTGGCTCACGTTTACATGCCCTGCCTTTACCGAGAGGAGAATCTGTTTCGTTTTTCCGGTCCCGCCTTCATCGTGGAAGAAAAGCCGTCCGTCAACGCCGTGGTCTGCTCCCTTCTTCTGTTCGGCGCGACGAGCGCCCACAAGTCCAAGCGCCCACCACTGAAACTGATAGGGGTCTTCCTTCGCCAACTCAGCAGCATCCGGCAAGGACGTAGGCTCACCAATGACCGTGTAAGTCTTTGCCACTTCCTCACCGAACGCATCGCGCAGGCGACTCTTAATCAATCCTATCGCTAAGTGCGTTATATCAATGCCAATCCAGTTGCGATTGAGCCGTTGAGCAACGGAGATAGCTGTACCACAGCCACAGAACGGGTCAAGAACAGTTTCACCCTCGTTGCTGCTGGCATTGATGATTCGTTCGAGCAATACTTCGGGCTTCTGCGTGGGATAGCCAAGACGTTCCTGTGCTTGGGAGTTGATTGGCGAAATGTCGTCCCCCACATTTCCGAATGGCGTTCCAGGCATCTCGTCCAAATATCGCTTGATACGAAGTCTTCCACTCTTGTCTTTCGGAAAGTAGAGAAGCCCTTTTGCGTCGAGGTCTTGCATGACTTCGAACGACACAGACCAACCGTTCGGATGAGGTTTGTAGCCCTTATAGTCGTAAGTAAGGTTCGGTCTCGGCCCCGGACTTCGCAAATCTCGCGTCGTGTATCGCCTTCCGTCTTTATCTACCATGCTGTAGTGCGACTTGATGTAGGACTCAGAATAAGCGCCGTAGGCCCGATTGAACGTCGCACCATCGGCCTTTGAGAATAAGAGGAGGGAGTCATTCTGAATGCCAAATCGCCGTCGTGCGTCGTTGTGAGCACTTGTTCTCTTCCAGACTATTTCATTACGAAAGTTCTCCGGCCCGAAGACCGCATCGAGGAGAATCTTGAGATAATGACTGGCCGTGGGATCGCAGTGAAGATAGATGCTTCCAGTCGATTTGAGTACGCGCCGTAGTTCCACGAGACGCGGAGCCATCATCGTCAGGTACGCAAGCATGTCGTTTGTTCCGAGGAAACGCCGGAACGCCTGCATTACGTCCGACACTCGTCCGCCACTCTCCACAAGCTGTTCGTAGAGAGCAGCGGAATCTTGATTCCATTCCCAGGTGTCCTCAAAAGCTCTGAACTGTGCGGCAGCAGCCGTGCCATCTTTCTCGGCGAAAAGTACGTTGTAGTCCTGGTTCGATTTGAACGGCGGGTCGAGGTAGACAAGATCAACGGACTCGTCTTTTAGGTAGCGGCGGAGAACATCCAGATTGTCGCCGTAGAAGAGTTGATTCACGAACGAAAGTCTATCGGCACTCACTCAGTCATACAAGAACTGGTTGTCAAGACGTACCCTAGAGACGTACTAAGGCTCACGGTGTGCTGGGCGGCAAAGGCCGTGAGACTGGGCCCTGGCAAGCATTGCATGTTAGCGGCGGACCGCGATGGCCTGTAATTCGAAGTGCCCGCCGCGCAGCAGCGCTGCGGCTCCAATGAACTCCCGTGCCGGAAAATCCTTGGTCGTGAAGTAGCTCTTATAAATCGGGTTGAATTTGTCGAAGAGGCTCAAGTCCGTGCACGCAATCTGCACGTACACCAGGTCGTCCATCGTCATTCCGGCCTGCGTTAGAGTTCCCTTCAGGCTATCGAGCATGAGCTTGATTTCATCTTCGATTTCCGCCGGCGGCTTTCCCGTCTTCGGATCCAGCCCGATTCTCCCGGCCAAATACAACGTATTCCCAGCCAGTATCCCGTCACTGTAAGGCGCCTGGACGGTCTTCTCCGGCGCGTTGAACACTTTACGGGTGGTTTGCGGAGCGGGTTGCGAAAATGCCCCGTTCACGCTGAGCATCCCTGCAACAACAAGTGCGGCAATTAGAAAACTGACGCGACGATTCACGGCAAGCCTCCATTCAAATCCACACTGAAGCAATCTTGACGGATTTGCGGCGCGAGTTTAGCCCGCAATTCGTTCCGTCGCAACCGACGAGTGGCCCGGACTTCAGTCCGTGCTTCCACCCACAGCCGCACCGAAATCAGCCGGCATCATGGCCCGCGACCAGTGCTAGAATGCCGCTTCTTTTCCGAGGTGACCCGATGCGCTCCGCAATTCGAACCGCCATGCTTTCGCTCGCCGCTGCACTCTGGATCTCCGCGCCGCTTTTCGCTCAAAGCGATCTGGATCAGCGCATCAATAAGGAAGCAGACTCGCTGCTCGCAACTTACAAACATCTGCACGAAAATCCCGAACTTTCCACACAGGAAAAAGAAACCTCCGCGCTGATCTCCGCGGAACTTAAAAAAATCGGCTACGAAGTCACCGATCACTTTGGCAAGTATGACGACCCCAGTCTAATTTCCTACGGCGTCGTCGCTGTCCTGAAAAATGGGCCCGGTCCCGTGGTTTACGTTCGAACGGACATGGACGCGCTTCCCATCGTCGAAAACACCGGCCTGCCCTATGCGAGCCATGTGAAAGTAAAACGCGCGGGCGGCGCTGAAGTCGGCGTGATGCATGCCTGCGGACACGACCTGCACATGACCGTTTTTCTCGGCACGGCGCGCATGCTTGCGCAGCTCAAGGATCGCTGGAGCGGCACTGTCGTCTTGATCGGCCAGCCCGCCGAGGAAACCGTCGGCGGCGCGCAAGCTATGCTTCGCGCCGGACTCTATGCCAAGTTTCCCAAGCCGGACTACGTTCTTGCGCTCCATGACTCTGCCGGCATTGCCGCTGGAACTGTCTCCTGGCACGCCGGGCCGCTTCTCGCTGGAGCTGATTCTGTCGACATCACCGTGCGCGGCTATGGCGGGCATGGAGCCGCTCCGCAAGTCTCCAAGGATCCGATTGTCATCGCCTCGGAAATCGTTGTAATGCTGCAAACCGTAGTCAGCCGTGAAATGGATCCGCAGCTTCCCACCGTCGTCACTGTCGGCTCGTTTCATGCCGGAACGAAACACAACATCATTCCCGATGATGCACACCTGCAGCTCACCGTTCGAACCATGAATCCCCAGCAGCGCGAAAAAGTGCTCGCGGCCATCGCCAGAATCACGAACGGCGTCGCTGCCGCCGCTGGCGTACCTGTTGAACGCGCGCCCATCATCGAAGTCGCGCAAGACCGCGTTCCCGCCACGATCAACGATTCCGCTCTCACTAACCGCGTCGGCGCCGCGCTCCAGCGCGCGCTCGGAAAAGAAAACGTGCTGCCCGGCGAGCCCGTCATGGCCAGCGAAGATTTCAGCCTTTTCGCGCTCGAAGATCCCAAGCCGCCCATCTGCATGTTCTGGCTCGGCGCCGCCGATCCCGTGAAACTAAAGGACGCGATGGAAAAAGGCACGCGACTGCCCGGGCCGCACTCCAGCGAATTCGCTCCCGTCCCCGGCCCCGCCATTCGAACCGGCGTCAAAGCCATGACCTCCGCCGTGATGGACCTGCTCAAGAAATAACGTGTGAACTCTCAAGTTGGGTTCGAATCACACTGAGTTGTTCCTATAATCCAATCCAGCCGATTCGAATGAAGTAGAGCGACGTAACTCCGACGGCGAACCACAGAAGCACGCCTTGCAGCAGCGGGCGCCAGCCTACCTCTTTCAGTGTGGAGCGCGAGATGCCGGTGCCAATGAGGAAGAGTGTTGCGACAAGACCGACTCGGCCGAGCCCAAGGATGGAATGAGAGAGACGAGTGATTGGCGGAGCGTACGTATTGAGGACCGCAGCAAGGCAAAAGAACAGAATAAACCATGGGAATTGCATATTCGGCGTGCCGCGAATATTCCATTCACTGCGAATTGAGGATTCGGGGCGAATAGACGAGTCGCTGCGAACTTCGGATTTGTTGAGAACTTCGGATTCGGGGCGAGCGTTGGATTTGTTTTTTAAGATTGCGGCGGTCGCGAGGGCCAGCGGCACGATCCATAGCGCGCGGGCCAGCTTGACCGTGGTGCCGATGACCAGAGCTTGCTGGCCATATTTTGCGGCGGCGCCGACGACGGAACTCGTATCATGAATCGCCAGCGCGGCCCAGAGGCCGAACTGCGATTGTGATAGATGCAGCGCGCCGCCAATCGGCGGAAAAAGAAGAAGCGCAACGGAATTCAGAATAAACACCGTGCCCAGCGACACCGCCATCTCTTCGTCGTCGGCATGAAGAATCGGACCAATTGCCGCGATGGCGCTGCCGCCACAAATCGCCGTGCCTGCCGTAATTAAGTACGAGGAATTTCCGCGAACGCGCAACATTTTTCCGAGCGCGAGGCCCGCTAGAAGAGCAAACGAAATTCCCAGCGCGGTGTAGAGGAAGCCGGTGCGACCAGCCTTCAACACTTCGTGCAAGTTCATTCCGAAGCCGAGCGCGACGACACACACTTGGAGAAGGATTCTCGCGGAAGTCCGCGTCGCTGCGGGGTACGGATGCGTGAAGGTCAAGCCAAAAATAATGCCGAGGCTGAGAGCTACCGGAGGAGAGAGAAGTCCGGTAAACGAAAGAACGAGCGCGAGTAGAAAAATAATCTTTGAGAGGAGCGGCATCGACCGTCGAAAGAATATCAGGCCAGCCACCGCCAGAGCCAGTGCGCGAATCCTTATCGCGGGAAGGTGTGCACAACAATACGCGTGTGCGCGCCTCCCGGAAGAAATTCGGGCACGACGCGCTTTGGATTGGGAGAAGACCGCTATTCATTCGGCTTCTCCAGAGGGTTCGCCACTGGTTTCGGAACGGGTTCGGGCTTGGCCGGAGCGATTGCCGGCGCCGGCGGGGCAGCGAGACTCGCGGGAGTCCGCGGTGGACCGGAAACTTCGGCTATGATTTTTTCCGTCGCGGCTTTGCTGACGGCGCAGGCGGAATCCCAGACGCGGCACTGCGCGAGAGTGTACTTGCAGCCGCAGGTGCAAGAGTCCGCATTGAAGCGGTGGAGAGCAATCTTTTTTTGCTCGGGCGAGAGTTTCGAGAGGTCTACGCCGGGCAGCTCGGTGGCGCGGTCGGCGTGTTTCAGAAAAACCTCGCCTCTGTCCTCAAAGGTTTCGACTTTGGCCATGATGGGGAGACCGAGCAGGGCACGAATTTCGGTTTCATAAAGAGCTGGATCGAAATATCCGACGTGCTTTTGAACAACACGGCCCTCGGTGTCCAAAATAAACGACGTAGGCAGGGCAGGGATGCCGCCGTATTGGACGCGCACGTCATCGGGGCTCATGGCGACGGGGTAGTCGATTCCGGTTTCCTTCACGTATTTTTGAATCTCGGCGGTGTCATCATCGTCGACATCGAGGCCGATGATTTGGAGATGGTCTTTGTACTTTTCTTGCAAAGCGACGAAGTCGGGAACTTCTGCGCGGCACGGTCCGCACCAGGTGGCCCAGAAATTCAGAAAGACAACTTTGCCTTGGAAGGCAGCGAGTATGAGCGGCTGGCCATCGAGCGAGGTGAGTTTGAAATCGGGCGCGGGATCGGGGTTGCGGACAAAGCGGATCACGGGTTCGTTGTCTTGTTGCGCGGCGCTGAAGGCGGGCAGGACGAACAGAAGCAAAGCAGCAGCGAGGGCAGAAAGTGCGCGCTGATGGGGAGGGCTTGGTCGCGTTAGTCGCATGGCGTCCTTAATAGGAGAGCACATTGAGCGGAGAACGCCAAGTGGAGGATGAGGCGTGGTTCGTGGCCTGTGATCCGTAAACTGCGGCCCGTGAAAGAGAGGGCCGTAAGCTGACAGCGAGAACCGAAGGGCATTTGGCTTGAAGAATGTGCCCACCCCCCTGGGGGTTTTTTCGGAAGTGTTCATTCTAAAGGGTTTTAAGTCCTGTGTTTTGGAAGTGCGGATTCCAAAGGGGTTACCGGTGTGTTTTTCGGAAGTGCGGATTGTAAAAGACTTAGTGGCTAGTGGCGAGTGCCGAATGGGGACGAAATTCGGCCGAGAAAAACCTGACCGGAAGGATCTTTGGCTCGAAAGATGTGACCCCGGGTGTTTTTTGCAAGAGTGGCAAACAAAGAGGTTATGGTGGAGATGGCGCGTAAGAGTGGCAACTGCTCGACTTAAAGCGGCTGGATTTTCAGTGGGTTGCGATTTCTCGCTAAGAGTAGGAGGAAAAGGAGTTAGAAGAGCAGTGGCGAGTGATGAG
>JBGPLB010000187.1:0-10126 GCA_041486245.1 Candidatus Acidiferrum sp. | reverse complement strand
CGTATTCTATCCCCAATTGGCCGCCCTAGCGGTCAAAATTCTCGGCCAGCATATCCCTGCGGGGCACTCGATCTATTCTCAACTTGAACATGCCCCACTCGCTACAGATTCCGCATCTTCGCCCCTCGTGTACAATGTCACTCGAAAATCCTACGGAGGGATTCTTTCATGAAGCGCTTGTCTCGCTTATTGCTGTGCTCGGCGGCTCTTTTCTTTGCCACGAATCTGCGCGCTCAGGATGAAGATAAGCCAAAAGACGCCGAAGGGTGCAAGGACTCGCCGCTGATCACGCGGTTCCCCGGCAGTCTCATTCACTCCTGCGAGAATAAAGAATATGAGCAGGCCGATTTTCCCCTTGGCCATGACAAGGATGGCAACGAACTGAAAAAACACGTTGAAGGGGAATTTCACTATTGGGACATCGGCACAAGAGAGGGTACGAGCGAGATTCAGGTTTTCCGCAATTTTCAAACGGCAATCAAGAACGGCGGTTTTACCATCGACTTCGCCAATTCGCCGGGACAGATCGTCGGGCACAAGGGAGGTACATGGATCTTTATCGATAATCGCGGCGACTTCTACTACCAGACAATTGTCGCGGAAAAAGCCATGCAGCAGGAAGTCACGGCAGATGCGTCGAGTCTCTCCGACGAAATTAATAAGTCCGGCCATGTCGCGGTGTACGGAATTCATTTCGATACTGGCAAGGCCGCGATACTCCCCGATTCCGAAAATATTCTCGGCGAAATCGTGAAGTTGCTGCAACAGAATGCGGACCTGAAGCTCCGCGTCGAAGGCCACACGGACAATCAAGGTAATGCCGCGGCAAATCAGGCGCTCTCGGAGAAGCGGGCACAAGCCGTTGTCTCCTGGCTCACGGCACACGGCATTCCCGTGGCCCGGCTTTCCGCCAAGGGCCTTGGGCAAATGAAGCCCATCGCCGATAACAGCAGCGAGGACGGACGAGCGAAAAACCGCCGCGTCGAATTGGTGAAGCAGGAATAGTCGCACGTAGTCAGGAACGCCGAAACTCGATTGCAGCGTAACGCTAGAGAGATGGACGGCTCGATGAGTCTCTCTTCCGGAAACCGGTATCCGCGGCAAAATAGGAAACGAACGTGAAGGCGGAAATTTGCTAATGCATGTAAAAAAGAACGAAACGGGGCGCAAATTATCGCGCCCCGTTTAAATTTTTGGCGGGCCTGTTTCCGGATTTGTTGCTGGTGAAATCAGACTTACTTCGCGGCCGCGGCCGCGACTTCTTTCTCGATTGGCGCGCCAATCAAGTTTCCCCATTCCGTCCATGAGCCATCGTAGTTGCGCACATCCTTGATCCCCATGAGGTACTTGAGGACGAACCAGGTGTGCGAGCTGCGCTCACCGATGCGGCAGTACGCAATGACTTCGCGATCGCCGCTGATGCCCTTCGCGCCGTAGAGCTGCTTCAGCGCATCGAGGCCTTTGAACGTACCGTCTTCGTTGACGGCCTGCGACCATGGAATATTTGCGGCGCCGGGAATATGACCACCGCGCTGGGCCGTCTCCGTCATGCCAGGAGGGGCGATAATTTTTCCAGTGAATTCATCCACCGAGCGGACATCGACAAGCTGCGCACCAGATTTCTTTTCCAGGGCGGCGAAAACATCGTCGCGCTTCGCGCGGATTGCGGCGTTGGCCCCTTTGACCTTGTATGTGGCAGGTGCAACCGACGGTTTGGTCGTGCTAAGCGAGCGCTTTTCTTCCAGCCACTTCTTACGGCCGCCGTTCATGATCAAAACTTTTTCGTGGCCGTAATATTTTAGTTGCCAGAAAGCCCAAGCTGCGAACCAATTGTTATTGTCGCCGTATAGAACGACAGTCGATTCCGGAGAGATGCCCGCTTTGCCAAGCAATTCCTCGAACGCGGTGGGCTGAGCAAGGTCGCGGCGAATCGCGTCTTGCAGTTCGGTTTGCCAGTTCCAGGAGATGGCGCTGTCCACGTGGCCTTGATCGTAGGCCGTGGTGTCGACATCGACTTCGACGACGCGAACGCCTGGATCTTTTGCGTGCGCGGCCACCCATTCGGTGGTGACGAGAACTTCTGGATGTGCATAGTCAGACATGGTGTTTCCCCTTCTCGTTAGACGTAGGAAGAAAAGACTAGCGCAGGCCGGGCGGTAAATCACCCTCTTTTTTATCGAGATTCAAGAAAGGAACCGGCGTCGCTCCAAGTAAGCATCATGTTGTGTGTTTTCAATAAGTTGCGCCAGATCACTCGGCGATTTCGAGTTTGCTGCCGTGTGTCTCCCACTCGATTCGAACGACCCAGTCGTAGTGCATGCCCTCGGCTTTGAGCCAGGCTTCCAGAGTTTCACGAGAATCCGCGCGAAATTCCGCGAACATCTTTCCCTCCACCATATTCACTAGGACGCGCTCCGCATGAGCGGGACCGCCGCCTTGCATACGTTGGGCAAGCGTCTCCGCGCCTTGGCGCGTGAGGCAGGCTAGCGTGTGTTGCGAGAGGTAGCGGGGCATGGGAACTCCTGAGCGAGAGTTGGAGTCCAAGTATTTCATAGAACGGGAGGGGCGTGTACGCGGTGTGAAAGAAACGACGACTAACTGAATCTATTTCAAGAACGGCTGCCATTGAGTGCCGTGTTTTGGCGCAACCAACTCTGAAATAGGCGCGTCCGTTCTCTCGACCACCGTTACGTAAGGATAAAAGTGAACGGAGTGAACGGCTGACTGCAACGAAGTCGTCCTGAATACAAAGCGTCTCTCGTTGTCATTTACGTTGTTTTCCTGGCGGTCGCAAGCATTGAGATTGGCGGCAAAACCACTCATATAGGAAGTAAACGGATTGAGCGTTCCGTGGAGATCTTCGCAGAGATAGACGCCGCCAGGTCGTATGTGCGGAAGCAGTTCCTCAAACGTGGCGATTTGTTGTTCTGGCAGGTGACCACCGTCATCAATCACAATATCCACGGCACCAACCTCCTGCTTGAAACGCTTCCAGAAATTCCGGTCAGCTTGGTCACCGATAAACACTTTGACGGAGTCGCATTCATAGGCCTTACAGGCTGGCTCTATGTCCACGCCGTACACCTGACAGTGAGGTCCGAAATAATCCTTCCACATACTCAGACTACCACCGCTATAGATACCAATCTCCAATACGCGGACGCTGCGGCCTCTAAATTGGACGAAGTGCTTGTGGTAAATTTCAAAGTAATGGTTCCACTTCCAGATTCCGGGGCCTTCTCTGTGGGAATCGAAGTAGCCGCGCAAAGGATTCGGCCGTGCTTCTAGGTCGTTTGGTTCGGTTGGAGTAGGCCACTGAATGCGGAAGCGCCCGTTTGAAAGCCCGCGGCAAAACGCGCGTAACTGCCGAAACACGGCGGGAGCGCGTGAAAGCCTCCGGGCATGCGTCATTGCGTCTCCAAACATCAGTCCCTTCCTTCCTGTCTCCCACTTTCGCTTGGCCGCGTCTTAGCTTATATCAGCGCGGACGAATCAAGAATGCATTGCAGTCCGCATCATTTGGATTTGGGTACAAATCTATCGGTGGGAGCACCTGAATCGTTGCTGCAATGGTGGCTCGAGGTCACATCGGCCCGGCTTGCGGAACCCGCCGAGGGCCACACGGTGCGAGACGTGGCGATCCAAAGCGCGGAGGCCCAGATGGCTACGTCAATCGGGAGAAAGTACAAGCGGCCCTTCAGCAAGTTTCGCCCGGCTCTTATTAAAGTCCACTTACTCAGGTGCCGATAAAGCCGAAACAGAGAGCTCTCTTCTGGAGAATACCAGCCGCTATCCCGCAACTGCTTTGCGGCCAATCCTTTCAGTGAGTCTTGCTGCATGGAAATGCAACAGCTATTCGCAACGTAGTGAGATTCCCAGCCGGCCGTTTTCATTCTTTCACAGATGTCTGAATCCTCATGATGACGGCGATAGCGGACATCATAACCGCCGACCGCGTCGACCGCTTCCTTGCGAAATAGGACTGCATGCCCGTGAGCGAACAGTGTGGGCCCAGATTGTTCCGGGTACTTCGGCTCTTGAAACCGCATTCGCCAGCGCGTAAGCATACGATCCGCTCTTTGGGGCACAGTGCGCGTGTAACAAGCGCCAACGCTGGGATGGCTCGAGATGTAACCCAGGCAGATATCGAGCCAGTCAGGGTCGGGGAGAACCTCCGTGTTGACGCAGGCGAGAAACGTGGCATTCGAGAGTGCAATGGCGGCATTCCGGGCCGCGGAAATGCCTTGGTTGTACGGAAGCCGAAGGAGAGAGAGCTGAGCCGAGCCCTGCGCCCAATCGGGAAGAGAAACAGGTTTGGAAGAGCCATCGTCAACGACGAAGATTTTGGAAACGGGATGAGCTAGCTTGATGCAAGCAGAAAGAGTTGCGGAAAGGGCTTCGCCTCGCTCACCGTAAACAGGAATGATCACATCGACTGCCGGTCCCCAGTCGTCGTTTTTGTGGTTCATCTGTGATGCCAGCGTCTTTAAAGTTCCATGGGATTGAAAACCTTAGCTGGAGGCCTCAAGAAGGAAAACGTTGTGATCCCCAACAATGGATTTCGCCGCGAAGGCGCGCGCACCAAGACGCATCAACCACGCTACGGGTTTTCGGCTAGCATGGAAACCATTAGGCGGGAACACGAGATGCTCACGCAAACTAAGTCCCGCAAGGGGAAGAAACTTTTGCTGTAGGAGGTCAAAGAATATTGGGGAGATGTGGGTCGGTTCGCCGCGATCGTCCATCATGCGGATTTTCCCGGTTTGGAGAAATCTAAGGCGCGTCGGTAGAGAGTCAACGTTGGGCGTAGAAATGACGGCGACGCCTCCAACCGACAGCATGCGCCGCACATTCCGGAGGAATGAAACCGGACTTTCCAAGTGCTCGATGACTTCGATCGCTGTAATGAGTCCATAAGCGTTAAGTCCAAGGATCGATGCAAAATCGGCTTGATTCAGATCGATGGTAATGTGAGGAAGCTTAGCCTCGTAGCCTTTGGCGCTGAGGTCTGCAGAGACGACTTCACACCCCAAGCTATGCATTCGATCAGCCATCGCGCCGCCACCAGAGCCTAGATCGATCGCCTTGAGACCTGGCCTTGCGTATCGCACTATTAGAGACTCGCCCACGAATTGGTGAAGGCCGGTCGGTGTCCATTCGCGAGCCATAGCGAACCTAACCTCCTACGCCACCTAACTTTACACTAGCCACGAAGAGGATCGTCTGGAACAGCAAGGTTGTCCTGATCCGCGCGCGGAACGGAAGATCAAGCGTCCAAACCGTATCACTGTCGCCGAACGCACATAAAAGGTCAAGGTTGGCCGGATGGCGCCATTGAGCTCGGCTTGCGGTTCAGATGCCATCTATCTCTTCTCCCAACGACAGGATGGCAACATTCTCAGCGACAGCGCGATGCCCCTTTCAGAATGCTTGAGACTCAGTAATAATCAGGTGACCCGGCACCACGCAAGACTATGAGAATTGCATCGGTCCTATCTCCAGGCCAGTTCGGAAGGCGTCCGCTGATCGCCTTCGGCACGCTTGTCGTGGGCGCTTTCGCAGCGTACGAACTGGCTCAATACGTGATCAACAACGATATGACTGGTTTGGGGTACGCGGGACTGTGCTTCGTAGGCGCAGCGATCGTTTTAGGTATTCTCCATAATTGGCGAAGCGGGGTGTATTTCTTTCTGAGCTGGCTGCTGTTCGAGGATTTTGCGCGGAAATTTCTCGGCAACAATATGGCGATTTACTTTGCCAAGGATTTCTTATTTCTCGTCGTGCTCATTTCGTTTTGTACGGCCGTTCGCCGAAAAGAAGTGACGACCTTCCGGCCTCCGTTTCTCGTGCCGGTGTTGATCTTCATCTGGTTCGGCGTCCTGCAGATGTTCAATCCGGCCTCGACCAGTATCTGGTACGGCCTTATGGGCGTAAAAATATTTTTCTACTACGTTCCTTTGGTTTTTATAGGTTATGCACTTCTCAATAGCGAGGCGCAATTGCGCCGCTTTTTTACCATCAATCTGGTTCTTGCGATCGTGGTGATTTCCTTGGGCATCGCTCAGTCCATCATCGGCCCATCGTTTCTGAACCCCGCGGTTCAAGCGGAAGATCTCCGCAAGTTGAGCGGTCTCTATCGCGTGACTGAATCTGGCGCTGCCGCTTACCGGCCCACTTCGGTCTTCGTCAGTGCCGGGCGTTATGCGGATTTCATCATGGTGGCGTGGATACTGGTGCTGGGATTCAGCGGCTACATTCTGCTCCGCCATAAGAAAGGGAGAATTCTCGCCTTTATCGCCCTTCCTGTGACGGCCGCCGGAGCATTCCTGACTGCATCCCGAGGCGCGTTTCTATTGTCGATAATCAACGCGCTGGCGACCAGCGCGGCATTTATCTGGGGCGCGCCCTGGCGGCAGGGGGAAGCGCTGCGTGCGTTCCGTTCGCTTCAAAGAGTTGCGATCGGTATCGGACTTGGAATCATTCTGCTTTTCTATTTTTATCCGGATGCTCTCCTTTCTCGCCTGGCGATCTATCAAGAAACGCTTATGCCCAATAGCCCGAAAAGCGAACTTGCGCATCGAACGTGGACATATCCCGTGCAAAACTTTCTTGGGGCTTTCAACTACGACCGCTGGCCCTACGGCTATGGCATCGGAACGACCGCGCTAGGCGGGCAGTACGTCGCGCGCTTTTTTAATGTGAAGCCGCCG
The DNA here is from genome assembly GCA_041486245.1 of Candidatus Acidiferrum sp. Lineage (GTDB taxonomy): Bacteria > Acidobacteriota > Terriglobia > Acidiferrales > UBA7541 > Acidiferrum. The sequence continues at coordinate 3,416 of JBGPLB010000187.1, read as the reverse complement.
GTGGTCGGGGTCGAAAGCGGCTTCGGAACGCTGGTCGTTGAAATGGGAATCGGAGGGCTGATTCTTTGGGTCTTCATGAGCGTGGCGATTTTGTTCTCCGCCTGGAGAGTGGTCAAAAAGCTGAGAGGTTCGCCCTGGTTTCCCGTGGGCTTCGTGGTTTTCTGGTACGCGTTTTATTTGCTCGGCCCGGCCACGTTTGGCGGCATGGCTGCGTACGAAGATTTTCTGCTGAATGCGTATTTTTGGCTGCTGCTGGGTTTGCTGTTCCGGCTTCCGACCATCGCGCTATCGCCGCAGTTCGCGGCCAACGCTCCGGCAACCCAACCTGCGCACCGCTGGATGCGCTGACTTGCGGCTCGCGGTTGTTTCCCCGTTCGTCGACCGGCGCCACGGCACGGAGCGAGCCGTCGCTGAATCCCTCGAACGCTTCGCCCAGCAGCCTGGCGTCGAAATCCACCTGTACTCCCAACGCGTTGATGATCTCGAGGGCGTGGCGCGCTTTCCACAAGGCGCACCTAAGGCGCGCATACTCTGGCACGAAGTTCCCGCTATTCCCGGGCCACACATTGTCGCGTATCTCTGGTGGTTTCTTGCAAACCACGTGCAACGCTTCTGGGACTCGCGCGTTCGCAAGCTGAAGTTCGATCTTCTATATTCGCCCGGCATCAATGCGTTCGGCGCCGATGCTATCTCCGTTCATGTGGTGTTTGGGGAATTTTATCGCCAAGTCCATCCACGCTTGGGTCTTCGTGGCGCGCCCCTTTCACGCTGGCCGGTGATTATTCACCGTCGGGTGTACTACCGCCTGATCTGTTTTCTCGAGAGTCTTATATACACGCGCAAGCGTACAGCGCTCACCGCGATTTCCCAACATTCAGCCGATAGCCTGAGGGAGCTCTATGGCCGTGACGACGTTCGCGTCATTCGCCACGGTGTGGATACCAGCATCTTCCATCCGGCGGCTCGACGTGCGCGCCGGGATTCCGAACGGTCCTCGCTCCAAGTAGGCTCGTCAGAGTTTTGCCTCCTGCTGATCGGGAATGATTGGAAAAATAAAGGACTCGATGCTTTACTCCGCGCCATCGCGGAGTGCGGAGAGCTTCCCCTCGTTTTGCTGGTTGTCGGTTCAGATGATCGGCGAGAGTATTCCGGAGCCGTTGAAAAGCTGGCTATCAGGTCCAAAGTGAAATTCCTAGAACCCTTTCACGACGTAATGAAGTTTTATGCTGCCGCGGACGTCTACGTGGGCCCCTCCCTGGAGGATGCCTATGGCCTGCCCGTTCTCGAAGCGATGGCATGTGGTCTACCGGTTATCGCAAGCGCGCGCGCGGGAGCCAGTGAAATTCTGCGGGACGGCAACAACGGCTTTGTTCTCCGTCATCCCGAGGATTTTCAGGAACTGGCAGTGCTGCTGCGCCGGCTCTGTACGAACCCGAATCTCTGCGTCCACCTGGGGGAAGAAGCGGCGCGCACCGCCGAGGGGCAGACCTGGGATCGCAATGCCCTCGACACCTGGGAGTTTCTCAACGCTGTTTTGGAGAAGAAGGGCAAGACATAACTTCACCCTTGGCGTGAAGGAGAATCAAGCCTAGTGCGCCGCGCTCTCTTTGCGTTTGGCTTCCGTTGCTTTCCGTGTAGCGTCCAAGGTAAAGAGAAGGGTTTCCTTTGGGATGCTGGTGACGAAGGGGCTGATCAGCCAGCCGAGACCTGTGGGAATATCGCGAGTGAGTGACGCGACTTCGCTCTGTACGTACACTCCGCCGTCGCGTTCTTCCATGCGCCACCACGTTTCCATGCGCCATAAAAAGCCGCCGTCGTCGCCTGGTGGTTTTTCGCGTTCGTCGCTCTTGCCGGGGTTTTGAACTTCGGTGATGCGCACCGCGGAGCTGCGGCTATGGGCGCGATCCGTCGCATCGTGGAAGTAGCGCACATCGTGCTCGGTATCCAGGACGACGGTAATCACTTTGTGGCGGCGGAAACGGAGGAACACGCGGAAGTGGTCGCCTTCCCGCGATTCGATTTTTGAGCGTTCCACATCCGGAGCATAGTATTCGGATTGGTGATCGTAATCCTGAAGGAGGCCGAGTACATCGTCCAGCCTAGCTCCTGCGATGAAAACCGCGCCCACCCAATGATGGATCATTCCGCTGGGGCAAACGATTGGCTTGCCAGCGTCCAATGTGGAGAGCTGATGGATCTGAACCTCACCGCGTTTTAAGGCCGTGTATCTCTCGGCGCGCTGAGTTTCCGGAAGCGAATCAATCCACAAGGGCGGAGAGCCCCGCTTCAGCTCCATGTCATTGCGTTCATCCGTTAGGCGCACGTAGCGATCAAATGCGGTGATAGTCTCGGAGCGCAATCTGGCGGGTACGGGATTGGCGCCTGGAGTGGCTTGCGCGTAAGAGACAGAAGCCGCGAGGAAGGCTGCGAGCAGGACTTTGGGGGCGAGAGGCCTGTCCGCAAATCGCGCCACGTGTCGCCGGTATCGGTCACCCAAAGTCAAAGCCCTCTCTCCAACTCTATGATGGCGCAACTCTTCCCGTATGGAAGCGCTAAACGCAAACTTTTGATTGCACGGAGGTTGCCTAAGGTCGCCGAAAGATCGACTCGGAAATCTTGGAGCTCAACGGGTAGGGGTTCAAATAATGCCGCTAGCTGGGGAAAAATTAGAGTGGCGGGTTGGGTAGCTCGCACACGGCTCCTTGCGGAGCCGCTGTCCCCGCGCGGCCCCCAACCCGTTCCTCAGAGACTACGCAACTGCATCGAGGGCCTCAATGGGTCCGCAGAGCCACTCGACGGGGTACCTGGGTTGTAGTACAGATCGCCTGTTTTTCAGGCCAGGGAAGTGGCAGAGATCACGTTAAGTTATTTAGTTACTATGGGATACGCTGATGCTTGCCTGCCAATCCTAGACTCGCGATTCCCAATAGTACTACTCCTGATCCCCCTCGAGCTCATTTCCGGTAGCCGGCTAAGGCTGTAAGATTTCAGCACGCCGCCACTCATCACGCAAAAAGCTCCCGTACCCGCCCAGGCCATGCACTTCAGAAATCCACGCCGGTCGATCCTGTCGTGATGGTGATCGCACAGGATTTCGCCTTCCAGCTTACCGACCATTGTTTCCTCCTCGACATCCAAACACACCAATATCCATAATTATTTTCTGTCGCGGGTTCCCGCAAATTGGCTTAGGGAGGGCGGCGCGGGTGCGAGAGTCCAGGGAGTCCGCGCCGCATATGGGACGTGTTTCGCTTGTCCAGACCGCCAGAGGCCGCCAGTTATTCCCGGGTGGGCCGCTTACCAACCCTTTGCCCTATTAGTCACATCCAACAGGTGTTTGGGAATAAAATGGTCGTACAGGCGGTTCGTGTCCATGAGTGGGTTTGACCAGGGGAAAGGCTCGGACGTGTTGGATG
>JBGPLB010000186.1:0-10158 GCA_041486245.1 Candidatus Acidiferrum sp. | reverse complement strand
TCACCATCGATCTTGCCAAAAATCTTGGTGATCCGGGCATAGTGAGTTTCGCAACGCGCGTTCAAGTAACACTGATCCTTCGAGTAGACCGCCACACCGATATTTGCGAATTCCTGGGTGACGGGATCGTGGACGTACCTCAGGACACTGAAACTGTACGGAACGCTTCTTTCGTCCTTTGTCATACCAAGCTCCTCTTGACCTGCTCGACAAACTCTTCTACATGCGCACGAACCTGGCCAAGGTGTTCCCCGATGCGCTCGAAGTCACCATGCATCCACTCTACTGGCACTTCGCTTCTTATCTTATCCAACTCGGTTTCCGTCAGAGCTTCCAATCTACATTTGAATTCACTCAGATCGAGCCTTTTTGACCTCAGTTTGCTGTAGAACACATGGTTCCTGAGGTATGCCTCGCGTTCCAAGTTCCACGGAGAACTGCGCCCCCCAACAGTAAACAAGAATGAAAAGCTGCTTTCGTGGTCAAAGACGAAGAGATCATCACTCCTAGTGAACAGATTTGGCCTTTCCACCAGACGATCGGGGTTCTGAATGAACGCATCAAAGGCAAATATCTTGGTCGCATCTCCCAACATCGCATCAGGAATCATTCGGCCGGGGAACCAGGTAGACATTCCGTTCATAATTCGACTGCCGAAGTTAAGGCCAACGCTAGTCTGGAGCGCAGCGGCCAGGTGGGGCTGGGAATCTGCTAGAAGCCGACTGAACTCTCGAGTAATCCCAACGGCAGCAGGCTCAGGGACCAGTATACCGAAGTGTTCTGCGAGTCGTGAGGCGACAAATTCATACAATACCCCACGGCTACCCTTGGCCGGCTGACCGAGAAGCTTGACTACGAATTCTCCAATCGAATTGCCGCTGACATCCGCACAACCACACAAGATCGGAAACGTCCGTCCGGCTGTCATGACTCTGAGGAAATACGTGGCGGTAGTCCGCAGAAGCATCGCGCGGATGTTACCAACCGATTATCGCTAGAGCAAGCGTTGGCAGGAAGAACCGACTACGCGTGGTGCGATCCGGTGTTCCGTCAACTAGGAAGCTTTCTGTGGTGCCGGTGTCTCATACGACACCGCGCAGAGAGCAAGGATCTCGAAGCGCAAGCCTCTTATCCCTCGGAATCCTGCTTTCGCGTTTCCTGCCTCATCGCCATGCCGTCCTCACACTCAGGAGCGCGGCCTAAAGTTCATTCCCCCATCAAGGTCATCGTGTGACTCTCGAGGTCGAACCAAGCTTCGCAGTCGGTATCGTCGGGGCTAAGCGCGTGAGACTCGACGCAGTGCTCGCGGAAAGTTTCGCGGAGTCGCTGCATCTCGCTTTCGCTCAAATCAATCAGCGCGATCTGCCATTTGCATCCCGGAGAACCGCATCGGACGTGACAGGGGGTGTTGGACATTCGAACCTCCCTGCACGTTCTAATTCAGAGACGGCCCAGGAGTTCCTCCTAGTGGCCGAAGCCAGTCAGGTTGGTCACCCAGAGATACTGCGGCTCGATATAGTTAGCGTCGCCGTCTGCCAAGTTGATTTCCGCATATGAGCCACTGCCTGATGCGTCGGCACTAACCGTGATACTCGCGGTTACCACTACCGGTTCGCCTTGGCGGAGGTCCTGCGTGTCGCTAAAAGAAAGGACGCTGTCGATGTTGTCAAACTCGTTGATATTTTGGCCTCCTTGATCAAGCAAGGGAAAAGACTTCGGGCCGCGGTCGACAAACTGAAAGGTATCCAACGAAAAGTCGAGCGTCACATGAGCATGTTTCGATGAGAGCCATCCGTCGTCGGCCTTCAACACATAAAATCCGTGAAACGCGAACGAAGCTGTTAGCGAATAGGGGCCGCTTTGGTCGGGGATGAAGTAAAACACTACGTCCGCTGGCGGCACTGACTGGCCCCCCGTGGCCTCCCAGCCCAACCCAAAGCCATGGGCCTCGTCCTTGATCTTGATTCTCGATGGGTCCAACGGCAAGACCTCACCACTGGTATCCGGTGGATAGTAGAAACCCGCGGAAGGAGGGATAGCTAAGCCGAGACCTCCCAGCCGCGCGATCGATTGTGCAGTTCGCTTGGCATCCTCAACGCTCATGCTGGGACGCGAGATCAGGGGAGCGCGTGTCTGCTCCAAATAGGATTTCAGCTTGCGGGCCTCTTCCTTCTGATCCTGCTCAATCTGGTTCAGCTTGAGACCGGCCGACCGCATGAACTCCAACTGCTTTTTCTCGTGAGCCTCGCTTGCCTTTTTCCGCTGCGCTTCCCCGGCTTTATAGCGCTTCACTCGTTCGCGGTACTTCGTGGCGCGGCCCTGTTCTAAGTCGTGAATTAGTTGGTCGATTGGGGACACTGCGAGGACTCCTTTCAGTCAAGCCAGTCTTTCTGAAGCAGGTCAATGTACGTGACGGGTTATGCCAACCAAACGAAATTGCCGGTTTGGCACGTACATCGAGGTAGTGTGTTGCGGCGCCAGAACGTTTCAACGTGGCAATGGAGCTGGACGAATAACCCCATCCGCGCTCTAAAGTTACCTCAAGAACGAAAGAGGCCATCTCGCGTCCGAGATGGCCTCATTTTCGTTTCTAGATTTGGGAACAGAATGGGAACAACACCTAGGGTTGTGGTCCCGTTTTTAGGTCTCTAGCCCCCACAAGGGCAATCGAATCATCAGCAAGTTGGCGGAAGCGTGTGGGAGTCGAACCCAAAGATATAGGCGTCGTTCGGATCGACTTGCCCAAAAACCCATTCGATCCGACATCTGTAGCCTGCTGAACTTGCACGGGCGAAAGTCTAAACTTCAGACTGCCAAAAATGAACTGTTTCTGGGAAAACTCCCATGTCCCCATCGGAAGTTTTTCATGTGGCTCAATTGTTTGGCCGTCAGTTCTATACCCTGACATAGTTGGGGCCCGATAAAAATGGGTTGACATTTCAGCCCCCCAGCAAGGTACGCTCTCCTTGTATGAAGGGTTACAGACACGCACCAACGCCTTCTGCCCTGCAAGAATACTTGTCTGATCTCGAAGTGGTGGAAATCAACGGTCGCAAGCAGTTGGCCAAGCCCAGCAACGATACGGCTAGCGCCGTCGCTTATGACTACGGCAAGATTGTATGGCAGCTCCAACAGATCCAGAACATCAAGGCCGAGATGCAAGACGCCGGAAAGCCCTACGGGCTTGAGGAGATAAGGCGTGATTTTGCCGGTAAGCGTGTTCTCGATTTCGCAGATGACTCTGACTTAGAGGCCATATCACGGCATGAGAAAGTTGCCCCAATCGCTGCAAACATGATCGCCCGGGTGACGAAACTAAGTGCAAACACAGTCCTTCAATATGCCAAGAAGCCCCGCATCGACGGAAAAAACCAACGTGGAATGGTTCGTCGGCAACTTCCTAAACTGAGTTCGCCCCACAAGTAGCCGGCCCTACCCCTCCTTACAATTAGTTACATTTAATTACTTTTAGTTCTTTTGCACCGGAAGGTCGGTACGCGCTACAAGACTACTGTGCATGACTGATGTGCCGGAGGTTCTATGTATGAATCGCAACCTGTCCTGATTTCCAGACGTGAGGCAGCAGCATCGTTGGGGTTGTCCCTGCGAACGCTGGACTATCTGATCGCTCGGAGAGAAATCAGAGTGCGAAGAGTGGGAAGGCGGGTTCTTGTATCACGCCACGCCTTAGAGATGTTCGCAAACTCTGCGCATCACTCAGCGGGTCGCAAGGATGTCTGAGAACACCCAGCAGGAGAGGTTCCGTTGCAACGTGAGCCTGGGGGGCTTTCAGATTGCTTCGTCTCGGGTACATCCTGTGGCCTTTCGCCTACCTGAACCTCCAAAGCCTGCCCCTGAATGGAAGGACTGCCCGCAGGCGGCCGGCCTACCGCTCTTCGATCTGGCGGTGCGTGAGTGATCCGGTTTCAGATATTTCGCCGCCCCCCCGATGGCACATTGAAACCCGTTCGCGGTCTTGCCTACACCGTTCTGGCTTCCGCCGAAAGATGCGTCGAGCGAAGCCGGGAGCCGCTGGTGATTAGGCGGGTGCGGTAGGAACAGATGAATCCCGCCACAAAAGAGCGCAGCAAGCCGTTTATCTGCGACATTCCGGCACGCCTGCTCACGCGGAACACGGAACTCAGTCGTGGCGCGCGAATGCTTTATGTGGCCATGCGGGGCCTAGCAAACGGCAAGACTGGAGAGCTCGCCATCCGCGGCAATCCGCTCGACGGGAAATTCATCGCTCGAAAGGCTGAGATTGGGCGCGACCTTTGGCAGCAACTCCTAAAGGAATTGCTCGCCGCGGGCTACGTAACACGTCAGCGAGAGCGAGTCGCTCACTATAAGGGCGGCCGCAAGAGAATCGTCTTGGGCCGAGCGCGGTATTTCGTCTACAAGCAGCCGAAAACCATCAAAAAGCCAATCATTCTTCTAATGCCTGATTCTTCTACCGTAGGAGAATCAGGCACACAAATCATTCAGAAACACCTTACTGCGGATTCGGGCGGTTTTGACGTTGTCTCTGAATTTGAACCTATAGGGGGAAACACAAAATCATCGTCTTCTGTGGCGGACGATGATGCGGGAGTAACTTCTTTCGACTCAACGGCGAACAGCAACCCCTTCCTTACAGACGAAGACCGAGCCCTCGTTCAGAACGTGCAGGCGAGGCTCCGCGCTCAATATCCGCAGGCGTACGACCGGAACAAAGACCGGGTTGACGATCCTGCGTTCATCCAAGAGGCAATCTCCATGATCGATAAGCGGGGAGAGTCGGCTATCAGCGTTCCCGATGCGTATTTCGCTTCCGGCATCGCCAAGATTCTCGATTGCGAAGCGGATCTGCTTGCGCTGTCGGACGTTCTCGCGCGCAAAGAGCATCTCCGCAAAAAGTTCATGACTGGCTTCGCGCCGACACTTGAAGCGGCCCAAGAAAAAGCGCGTCAGCAATTCAACCGGATGCTGGAAGGAAAGATTCAGTGATCGAACGTGGCGCCCATTCCCGAACCGCAAGCGTTGGAGGCATAGCCGTGGCATCTCGGATTCTTTCTTACTTTTTCCCGCTTCGATGTTCCCTAGTAAGTATAGGGCGCCGACTGAGGACCCTGGTGCGCATCCGTGCTGGTGAAAATTCGCTTTTGTGTTTTTCCGTTTTCGAAGCCTCTTTAGTAGTAGGGGTCTCGGCAATTTCAAAGATTCTCAATCGCTTTCTCCAAGGCGAAACAAGTGAAGGGAACAATGTCAGTCAGGTGAAGACGGCAAGAATTACGCCCTTCAGCTTCGTCTTCTCCAAGTTCTTCAGCCTGTGGAGCGAGCAATTTCTTTGCGGAGTGGGAGATAGAGAACCAGCGCAAGCGAAAGTCACCGTGGAAAAAACACCAAAATGGGCGGGAGCGACCCCACTTTTTCGGCTTTCAGCCGCCCAAAAAGATCGTGGGGTCTCTCCCGCCCACATGTCCGCGAGAAGCGAGTCGTTCGGCGAAGGAGACCAGCCATGCTGCTAACAATTCAGCAGGGCTATGAGCTTCTCGCCAAGCACGGCGTATTCGCGCGGGAAATTTGCGGGAAGTGCGGAGCTGTCCTGGGGGCGGTTCGATTCACACGGAAAGATGAGTCGGGCGTCTGGTGCTCACGCGAATGCCGAGGCGACGAAGAGCGGCAAGCGACCCGCAAAAATGGACGTCCGCGCAAGTATCGGAACGGCGACGAATGCCGGGCCGCGAAGACGCGACAGCAGCGGGATTATCGTTCGCGTCCCGGTGTGGAAAAAACTGTCCGCATTCAATCGGAAACAAAGGACTTGCAGACGCAAAAATCGACCCTCTCGACCAACCCCCTTACCTCGCCGTTCTCATCCCTAGAAACGGCATATAGCGAAAATGGGGGTGCAAGAGTCTAGGCGATGACCACCGCAACCAAACTCGTCGAGGTTCCACGCCGCGAGCAAGAATCGCGGATGTGCGAGCGACACTACTCACCAGCCCAACTCGGTGAGTTGTGGAATCTCAGCGCAGACACGGTGCGAAGGATGTTCGAAAATGAGCCGGGTGTGCTGGTGTTTGAGAATCCAGTGCGATCGTCTTCTCGCCGCTTTCGCACTCTGCGGATTCCCGAGTCCGTCGCCGAGCGCGTGTACTCGCGTTTTGGCAATGCCGACTTGAAATTAGGGAGTAGAATGCGGCCATGACGCTCACTCTCTACCGCCGACACAAACGAACCTGCCCCAACTTCGGCAAAGCCCGAAGAGAAGCGCAGAAAAAGTGCAACTGCAAATTCTGGGTGGACGGCGTTCTTTCCGGCCGCGAAGTCCGGCTCTCGCTCGACACGCGCGATGGTAAGAAGGCGAGTCAAATCGTCCATGAGATGGATGCGAAGGAAATGCTCCCCGAGCGCGGCGCGGCCGTGACCCTGGCCGATGCGTGGACGAGCCTGCTGGCTGATCTCGAAGCGCGACAGCTCTCGCATCAGACCATCCGTAAGTACAAACTACTCGAAAGACAGATGAAAGCCTACGGCGAAGAGCACGGATTGAAGATGCTCGCGGAATTCGGCCTCGACGTGCTGAGCAAGTTTCGGGCGACATGGAAAGACGGGCCGCGCACGGCTGGTAAGAAAGTCGAGCGGTTGCGCGCGTTCTTCCGCTTCGCCCACGACCGGCAATGGGTAGAGAGCAATCCGGCGACGAGAATCAAGCTTCCGAAAGTTTCGATTCGCCCGACGATGCCGCTCACTCACGATGAGATGGTGAAAATTCTGACGGCCTGTGACGGCCTGCAAATCACGACGCCGATCGAGGGCAAGCTCAACGCGCACCGGCTCAAAACTCTCGTGCTCCTGATGCGCTACACCGGCATGCGCGTGTCGGACGCGGTTACGCTGACAACCGACCGCCTCGACGGGAAGCGGCTGTTTCTCTACACACAAAAAACGGGCGTGCCTGTCTACACCGTTCTGCCGGATTCGGTCCTGAAAGCACTCGAAGCAACTCCGCGAATGACGGACACGCAATATTTTTGGAGCGGGCAGGGGAAACGCGAAACCGTGATCTGTCACTGGCAGATGCGGCTCAAGAAAGTATTCGACTTGGCGGAAGTCTCGAAGGGCGAGGGCAATGCGATCTCGCATCGCTTCCGCGACACGTTCGCCGTGGAGCTGCTACTTGCCGGCGTGCCGATCGAGCGCGTCTCGATTCTCTTGGGGCATCAGAGCGTGCGAGTCACAGAGCGGCATTACAACCCGTGGGTACGCTCGCGGCAAGAGCAGCTTGAGGCCGATGTCGCCAGCGCATGGAAGCTCGATCCGGTTTTGAATCAGAAAATTGTCGGTACAAATCGGGTACACTTGGCGAAGGGACCGGTTAACTGAATGAAAGTAAACGCGAAAAAATGGCGGAGAGGGTGGGATTCGAACCCACGGTAGGGGTTAACCTACACACGCTTTCCAAGCGTGCGCCTTAAACCGCTCGGCCACCTCTCCTGCGACGGACGCAACCTTATCAATTTAACAGAAACTGTCGCTTCGCGCACAATCGGGCAACTCCGTCTGGAGGACCGAGTGAGGCGGCTTCGCACATTCATTTACGTCTGCTAAACTGTTGGGAACGGTTCCGGGATAGTGCAATCGGTAGCACATCAGCCTTTGGAGCTGAGAGTCCTGGTTCGAATCCAGGTCCCGGAACCAAATTATTCCCTGCTCAGGCACACTGTCACACGAATTCACAAACAGCAGAGCACGAGAGTCCGGTATGGCGATGCGTTAAGGCTGTGCGTTGCCGGCGGCGCTATCGATTATCGTCCGGATGAAATCGGCTTCGTCCTGGCTGTAGGGTTGGCCATCGGTGCGGAAGATTTCGTGAAACCAGACCGCCGGTTCGCGATTCGTATAGGGATTTTTCCAGGAGTCCCATGGCAAGTAGGTCTGCGTTTTTCCGGCGACTAGCCCCCAATTGATGGCGGCGACGTGGTATTTCCTGGCGAGAGGCAGCGTGCCCTGAAACGTGCTGCCATTACCGCGCGCCATGTATTCGGTGCAAACAGTGGGCCGGTGATACTGCTGCAGGGACAACACGCGTTTTTCGAACACTTCCGGTTTGTCGTAGCTATGAAAGGAAATTACATCGGAGAGCGCCAGCTGAATTTTTTCCATGGGGCCAAGCTTGTCGAGCGCCGACCAGTCCCCTTTCCAGACGCCGCTCGTGAGCGGCTGAGTCGCACGCGCATCGCGAGCCCACTGAAACACTCTCGGCAAGAGTTCAAGGACAAGCTCAACTTTGTTGCGCGGTTCGGAACTGGCATAGTTGCCGTCGTTAGTATTGTCCGGTTCGTTCCAGACGTCCCAGCCGAGAATCCTCTTGTCATTGGCAAACGCGCCGACGACACCCTTGACATACGCCTTAAGGCGCGGATATTCGCCGGGATCTTTGAGCGCGGCGGCTCCTGGGCTTTGCACCCAGCCTGAATTATGCACGCCGGGAGTCGGGGCGTGTTGCTTTCCTAGTTTCGGATTTGCATCCCAGCAGGAATCGAACAATACAAAAAGCGGCCTGATTTTGTGCTTTTGGGCGATGGTCAGAAAAATATTGATGCGCTTCTTGAAACCTTCGGGATCCTGCTTCCAGAGCAAGTCGTGCAAAAAGACGCGCATAGTGTTGAGGCCGAGCGATTGCGCCCAACCGAGTTCAGTATCGATGCGCCGGGGATCAAAGGTCGAGGCCTGCCACATTTCCAGCTCATTGATGGCTGTGGATGGAATGTAGTTGCTGCCGACAAGCCAGGGTTGACTGGCGTACCAGTCGTTCGCGGTTGCCTCGGTCCAACGCGCTGATTGCGCATGCGAACAATTCGCCAACCCCAGAAAGAGCACGATAGCGGCGAGGGCGCGTTTCATCGTATTTGTTTGTCTCTGCTTTCCAAAGGAGTTCCTTGTGTCGGGTTCGGGAGTCGCTGCATCTTAAAGCGCTCCGGCCTTTTGCAACTCAGCCTTCATTCCGGCCCAGCTTTGCCTGCTGGACTCCTCGGCTGTGCCGGCGCCGCGCCAGTGGGTTTCCAGACTAACGGCGAAGCGGTAGCCGTCGCGCTTCAGCGCCGCGAACTGGCTGGTCCAATCCACGATACCGTGGCCCATTGCGGCCCACCCGTAACCTTTGCCATCCGGTTTTTTCGCGACGTCTTTGCAGTGGCAGTGACCGATGCGGTCCTTGGGCAACAATGCATATCCATCCGGGTAGGCCTGCTCGCCGCGCGACGCAGCATTTCCCGGATCCCAGTTCAGCATCAGAGAGGGAGACTTCACTTCCGCAAGAAGCTTTGCTGCTTCCCCTCCGGTGGCGGTATTGCATGCGGGTTCATTTTCAAGGAGAAGAATCATCCCTTTCTTAGCCGCCACACCAGCGGCCGCAAGCAACTTCTCATTCATCGCCGCACGATACGGCGCCTGATCTTCGAGGCGCCAAAAATCAAAGCAACGCACGCGGTCGGTTTGGAACGTTTTTGCCAGCTCGATGCTGCGTTCGAGAATTTCGTCTTGCTGCTCGAAGGTAAAGTCGGCGCCGAACTGCGCGCCTTTTGGGCTGAATTCAGATTTTGGCGCTCCGGGCCAATCCACTTTGAAGAGCGGGCTGGCGATGTCGGTCACTCGTAACTTGTATTTCTCGAGGATGCGCCGAGCTTCGGCGATTTCCTTGGCATCAAGCTTGAGCAGGTTCTTGTTCCACATGCCGCGCAACTCAATCCAGGACATCCCAAATTCGCCGGAGATAATTTCGCAGGCGCGGCCGAAGTCCTGACTCACCTCATCGTTGATGACTGCAACGCGAAATGGCGAGCTCATACCTTCAACTCCCGCATTTCTTCTCGACGCTTCGCTGGACGAGAGGTCCGCCGGCGGATCAGGCAGCTCCAGAGAAGACAGCGCAACTTCGGGAAAAGCGGCTGCGCCGGCTAAAGCTCCCATGCCTGCGAGGAACTCACGGCGAGGTTTGCGAGTGAACATTAAAACTCCTTTCTGCATTTTGCATGGGGACAAGATACCGCAAGCGGTAGTCTATGGACAGCATCCTCAGAAGAAAATTGGCGGTTGGACAACGGCGCAGGATGCGGGTTTGCCACTATGCCGATCAGACCGTATGATTTTAACGAGGCGGGGCTGAGCGTTCTT
>JBGPLB010000185.1:0-10166 GCA_041486245.1 Candidatus Acidiferrum sp. | reverse complement strand
TTACGGACTTGGGGAGAAGCCCGGTAACATCTGCCGTGCAGGTTACTAGCATTCGTAATCCGCGTCAAGCATCGATACGCAATGAAAAGATTTCGATATAGATTTACGAATCGGGGAGCAGAAAAGGGGCCGAGATGTCCGCCAGCAAGTTTTGTAAAGCTAGCTAGCAAGCTACAAATTGTTGGCGCGATACTTCTGCGAAGGCCTCCGGAGGTCAATGATGGGACTAAAGGACCTTCTGGATGATACCTGCCAACGGTCATAAATCTTGTTCGAAGTCCCGTTTCTTTCCGTAGCGGATGGCTAGCGCAATGCCAAGGGTCATGAAGCCGAGGGGTGGCACCAGGAGCACGACAACGCCTCTGCTTATGGCGCGCTGACCTTCCTTGGAACTTGCCTTGGCCGTGCTGTAGCACATCGAGCAGCCCTGGCTAAAGGCCGGGCCGGCCGACAGCAGTAGATACGCCGCGAGAAGGGCTACGACAAGGCTGGCGCGAAGTTTCATTTCACTCCCAGCGACAGAATGCGAAGCGCGTCGGGGAAGAAGATCATCATCAGCGCCAAGCATACCACCAGGGAAGCCATGGTGAGCCATTTCATCCGAGAAATCTCGAACTTCATGTGCATGAAGTAGCCGATGATGAGTCCAGCTTTAACGAGGGAGAGGCCCATCAGAATGGTGAGCATGCGGACGGGCTGCATGTTCTGGTAGGTCAGATACACTTCGATCGCTGTCATAACCAGGAGCGCTCCCCAGACCCAGAAGAATTGTCCTTTTCCGTGGTGGCGCTGCTCTTCGGCGACCCGCAAGGCGATGGCGATTTGGTCAGCTTCCATGGCTCGAGAACTCCTAAAGAATCTTGGCGGACATTAAATAAACCAACGGGAAAATGAACATCCAGACGAGATCAACGAAGTGCCAGTAAAGGCCGGCAACCTCGACATCAGACGAGTCGTAAACCTTGGGTTTGAGCCACAGGATAATCGAGCAAACAACCGCCGCCGCGAGCAGCACGTGCGCTCCATAGTGGAAGGGACTGTAAGCGGGCGTGCCCAGCCAGGCGGCCAGCCAAAGAGCCAACAGGATAGGAATGAAGTAGCGCCGGAGGGCGACGATGCCGAGGTAGACGATGCCGAGCGTCACGTGAAGCATGTGCATGCCTGTAAGGCCGAAAAATGTCGCAGGGAATTGCGGAACGTTTTTCGCGACATTTGCAAATTCTCCCGCTGCCTCGTGTCCCGGTGGATGAGGAAATACCGGGAGGGTCAAGCCTTCGGCGATTAGTTTGCTCCACTCTCGGCCGTGCAGAAGGACGAAACCCGCGCCACAAGCCATCGTGGCGAGCAGCCAGAGGCGCTGCGATTTTGCATTGCCTTCGGCGGACGCGCGCACGGCGAGCACCATGGTGAGCGAGCTGGTCAACAGGAACGCCGTCATGATTGTGGCATTGACGATACTCTCGGAGTGGAACGGCGTCGGCCAATTGGGCGTCGAAATCCGGCCGTAGCTGTAGGCGTAGAGCAGCGCGCCAAAAGTCAGCGAGTCTGACATGAGAAACAGCCACATTCCGATTTTCTTCGAGTACGTCCCAAAGAGCGACGGCTCGTAAACCGTAGGCATCTCGTGCGGTAACGTCGCTTCAGACATGCGCATGTCCTCCTTGTGACGTGCGGCCGCAGCCGAGTCGGGAATACCGTTCGATTAGTGGGCGACCTCGAGCAAACACAATATATAGACCCACAAAAAAGTCATGAAATGCCAATACCAGGCGGTGATGTCAACGACCACGACGCGTGATTCGGCGAGTCGCCGCCAAAAATAAGCGGCGCTCGCCGCAATCAAGGTCAGGATGCCGCCTAGCAAGTGGATTCCGTGCGTAGCCGTTAATAAATAAAAAAAAGAGCTGCTTGGGTTTGTCGAGACATAGAAGCCGCTCGCGGCCAATTCGCGCCACACAAGCCATTGTCCCGCCAGGAAGCTGAGACCCAAGACGGCCGTTAGTGCGAGCCACGGCATCCCCTGTGCTTCCTTATGAGAGGCAGATGTGGTTGAAACGGCGCTTTTACCGATCCCAGTGGCGAGAGCTTCACGGGCGGCTTGGCGGCGCGCCAACTCCATCGTGAGCGTGCTGACCAGCAAGACGAGCGTATTGACCAACAAAAAGCTCGGTAATTGCAAAGGGAGCCAGTCGTGCACCAGGATGCCGCTCTGTGGATCGAGCGTGGGAAGTCCCTTGCGCACGACATAAGCGCTGGAAAAGGAGACGAATATCATCACGACGCCGGTTAAGGCGACGATAAGGCCCAGCCGGGCACGTCGTAGCCGCGCGGAAAAAGCCGCGGAACCGTGATCTATGCGGCCGTAGTCGGCCAGGAGGACTCCAGTTGCGTCTACTGCGGCCGTGGTGGTGATCAAAGCCATGCGCTGCCTAATGGGCCTTCGCCAATGGTGGATCCGTTTGCATTACGTAATCGCGTGGCGCGCCGGGAACGCTGTATTCATACGGACCGTTGTTAACCACAGGCATGTGCCCGCCGAAATTGTCGTGGGGAGGCGGAGTCGTAGTGGTCCACTCGATGGTCGTCGCTTCCCACGGATTATCGCTCGCTTTTTTGCCGAACTTCATGCTCCAGAAAAGATTGAACAAGAAGATGAACTGGCCGGCTATCGTCACAAAGGCAGCGTAGGTCATGAACGTCTGCAATGGAACCAGGCCGTGAAGATAATTCAGTTCGGTGAGCTGCGAATAGCGGCGCAGATGACCTGCCATGCCAAGATAGTGCATAGGCATGAAGATGGCATACGTCCCGATCAAGCTGATAAAAAAATGCCACCGCGCGAGGCTCTCATTCATCATGCGGCCGAACATTTTTGGAAACCAATAATACGTGGCGGCAAAGATTCCGAAAATGGAAGCCACGCCCATGATCAGGTGGAAGTGACCGACGACAAAATAAGTGTCGTGCAATTGAATATCAAGGACGGGTTGAGCAAGAAACGGCCCGCTGATGCCGCCTGAAACGAAGAGCGAAACAAAGCCGAGGGCGAACAACATAGGGGATGTGAAACGAATTCGGCCTCGCCAGATCGTGCCGAGCCAGTTGAAAGTCTTGATGGCGGAAGGAACTCCGATGGCCATGGTCATGATGGAAAAGGCGAAGGCCGTATAAGGGCTCATGCCGCTCATGAACATGTGATGGCCCCATACCATGAAGCCCAGAAAACCGATCGACAACATGGCGTAGACCATGGCCTTGTATCCGAAAATCGGTTTGCGCGAGAAAACGGATAGCAGCTGCGAGCACAAACCCATCGCCGGCAAAATGGCGATGTACACTTCCGGATGGCCAAAGAACCAGAACAAATGTTGCCACAGGAGCGGCGATCCTCCCTTGTGGCCAGCGAGCTGGCCGTTGATTGTAACCAACGGCACGTAGAAGCTGGTGCCCGCGTTGCGGTCCAGAAGCAAAAGAATGCCGGCCGACAGCAAAACGCCGAACGCCAGCAGCCCCAGAATGGCGGTGATAAACCAGGACCAGCACGTGAGCGGCATGCGCATCATGGTCATACCCTTAGCGCGCATGTCCAGAGTCGTGGTGATGAAGTTCAAAGCGCTCATCAGCGCCCCGAGGCAGAAGAGCGCGATGCTGATAACCCATAAATCCGCGCCCAAGCCCTCTCCAGGTCCAGCCGATTGCAGAGCGCTGAGCGGGGGATAGCCGGTCCAACCGTGGAGCGGTGCGCCTCCGACAACGAAGAAGGCGGCGAGCATTACGATAAAAGCGAGCGCGGTCACCCAAAAGGAGAGCATGTTGAGAACGGGGAAGGCCATGTCTGGCGCGCCGATTTGAATGGGCAGAAAGTAATTGCCGAAACCGCCTTGCGGTGCGGTGGTGAGCACGAAGAAAACCATGATGGTGCCGTGCATCGTCAACAGGCTGAGGTAGGTCTCGGGTTTGATCTCTCCCCAAAAAGGCAAAGTGGCGCTCGGCCAGATCAAATGGATGCGCATCAACAAAGAGAGAATCATGCCGACGAACACGGCTGTCAGCGCGAGAAAATAGTACTGCATGCCAATAACTTTGTGATCTAGGCTGAAAACATATTTGCGTATCCAACTCGTCGGGGCCGCGTGGGCATGTGCAGCGTGAGCAGCGAATTCTCCGGTTGCCATGTTATTGTTTCTCCGCTTCGCGAGCAGCCAGCCACTTGTCGTAGTCTTCCTGGCTCACGACTTTCAATATTCCGTGCATTTTGTAATGCCCCAGCCCGCAAAGTTGGGAGCAGGCAATTTCGTAGTCGCCAGTCGTGATGGGAGTAAAATGCATGTGGATGGCGAGGCCAGGCACGGCGTCCTGCTTGAAGCGCATGGCGGGTACGAAAAAACTATGGATCACGTCTTCCGCGCGCAGGATCACTTCCACCTCGCGATTCACCGGCACGTACATGGTTCCCGTGACGAAATCGTCTTTGGACGCGGGATCCTTCGTATCGAGGCCGATAGCGCCCTCGCCGCCCGCGGAAGCATCTTGCAACTCTGGATTAGTGGCGCCGAATTTGCCGTCAGTTCCGGGATAGCGAAAATACCAGGCGAACTGCATGCCGGTGACTTCGACTTGCACAGCGCCGGGTGCCGCGGGACGGAAACGCTCGGAGGCCCAGATCGAACTGCTCATTAGGACCAGTCCGATAAACAAAATTGACGTCAGCACCGTCCAGGTGATCTCAAGCGTGTTGTTGCCGTGAGAGTACTGCGCTTGGGGAGACGCCGATCCGCGATCGCGGTATCGCCAGACAAAGTAGCCAAGGATTACTTGCGCAGCCACGAACACAGCGCCCATCAGAATGTATGTGGTCGAAAAATGATGATCGATCCCGGCAGCCGCAACGGAAGCTCCGGCAGGCAACCACCATGTCTTGGCGATGAAGAAGTACGCGCTAAGGAAGGTGATCAGCCAAATGACAACTAGAAGAACTAGGCCCATGTACCCTGACCTCCCAAGTTGAATGACCGTCCGCTGCGACTGATGCGGTCATCCGACCTCTGGAATCTGGATCTCCGAAGCCCGCAAACCGGGGGGAGTCTATCACAGGTCTTTCGGAGCGCAAGCGGTTCTTGCGAGTCTTTTTTTATTTCATCCAAGTTTGCTGCAGAGAAAGGTCGTGTAGTTTCGTTATTCCCACGAATGAGGCGTCCCCGCCGTTGAAGAAAATTTTAGACTTGTGTTGACGAAAATTTTTTATTTGAGTAACATCCGGCCCGTTTCCCTGGGGGGTCCGGTGGAATGTTAGGGGCCTCGCGATGTATCGCAGCTACGCTCTCCAAATTCGGCGGGCCAAAGACGCTTCCACAGGCCACGCCGTGCAGGTGCGTTCCAACGAGCAATTCAGACTTTTTGGTATGCAAAGCTTGGCCCGCGTGTGACAACTATTTCTCCGCATTCATCTTGCGCCGTTCTTGCCGCAAAATAAATTCACCCAGAACCGTTGAGAAATCTTTGCGCCATCTCGTTTTATTTGAAGGCAATTGGGCTCACGTTCAGGGGAGGGAAGTGGCGGCTTCGCTCGCGGCCGCCGAATAGTTCGACGACTGGCAACCCAGGAGGTAATGCATGGCGGCCCCGGAATCTAATTCGGCCAATCCGAAACCGGATGCAGCGAAGACGCCTGCTGCTGGCGGCGGCGAAGCTGCAAGGTTTGTAGGCACGCCCGCCATCGGAACCTCCAAGGCTGCGCCTGCTGCCGGCGTACCCACGGTTGGCCCATCCGCTGGTGGAATCAACGAGCGGCGGCGCAGTTTGGTCTGGTGCGCGGTGGTAGGCTTTTTGGGAGCATGGTTTATTGCCTTCTTGCGTTTTTTCCTTCCGCGTACACTCTTTGAACCTCCTACCGTTTTCAAAATCGGCTTTCCGTCTGACTACGCCCTCGGCGTTGATACGAAATGGCAGCAAAAGTACCGCATCTGGGTAGACCGCACGCCCGACCGGCTTTTTGTCATCTACGCGCGTTGCACTCATCTTGGGTGCACGCCTGACTGGAAAGCCAGCGAGAACAAATTCAAGTGTCCCTGCCACGGCAGCGGCTACGACAGCGAAGGAATCAACTTTGAAGGGCCCGCGCCGCGTCCGATGGATCGCGCGCGCTTGGAATTGGCGCCGGATGGCCAGATTGTGGTGGACGTGTCACAACTTTTCGACTGGCCCAAAGGTCAGCCAAGCCACTTCAGCGATCCCGGTTCGTTTTTGAATGTGTAGACACCGAATTGCCGGATGCGCCGCGCTTTAGGAAGTTCGCGAGGTTAAGAGGACGGTTCGAGCGGGAAGGAAACGGGAGCACAAGAAATGCCTGATGAGAAAAACTCGAACGGCAAGAATGGCAAGTCCACCGGCCTGGTGGATACCATCAAGACAGGCGTAAAAGAGGATCTCGAATCCCTCAAGACCGATCTCCCTGCCAAAGCTAAAGAGTCGCTGGAAGCACTTAAGAATCCGACCAAGACGCAAGTCTACACTTCGGTCTTCCGCCACAAGCACGACGACACGCCGCGAAATCGCGCATTGGGCGTCCTTTCAAACGTTTTTCTGCATCTGCATCCGGCCAAGATCAACCGCGATTCCGTGCGCTACAGCTATACGTGGGGCATGGGCGGCATTACCTTTTATTTGTTCTTAGTGCTCACGTTCACGGGCACCTTGCTGATGTTCTACTACCATCCGAGCAAGGTGCAGGCGTTCCGCGACGTGCTTTACCTCGAGCACGACGTTCCTTTTGGCAAACTGCTTCGCAACATGCACCGCTGGGCTGCGCACCTTATGGTGATTGCCGTCGAGCTGCACATGTTCCGCGTCTTTCTTACCGGTTCCTACAAAAAGCCGCGCGAGTTTAACTGGAACGTTGGCGTAATTTTGTTGGTGCTCACACTTCTACTCTCCTTCACCGGCTACCTGTTGCCGGATGATCAGTTGGGCTTCTGGGCCGTGACCGTGGGCACAAACATGGCGCGAGCCACGCCGCTTCTCGGCCACGAAGGACCGTTCGGCGCGCAGATGGGCATGACTCCTTACAACGACGTGCGCTTTGGCTTGCTCGGCGGTTCCATCGTGGATGCCAATGCGCTCTTGCGCTCCTACATCTGGCACTGCATCGGTATTCCCATTATCGCTTCCATCTTCATGGTTCTGCACTTCTGGCGCGTGCGCAAAGATGGCGGCATATCCGGCCCTGCACAGGTCATCCTCGACTCTGAGGTTAAGGAGGCGCGGAAATAGCCCCCGCGGATTGAACTATGGATTGGCGACAACTTTGGGAAATTATCTCCGCGCCAGACAACGTGCCTATCGTGGCGCTCATTCCGCTGCTCGCTTTTTATATTTATCTTGCCTGGCGGCAAGCGAAGGCAAATGACTTGCTCATCGAGCAATTGGAAGCCGATCCGGCGCTTGCCAAAACGCATCACCGCAAGGCATGGCCATTCAAACCTGGGTGGCAGCGAGAAGTGCACGTCTGGCCGTTTCTCCTGCGCGTGGAATTCCTGGCGGCAATCATCGTCACAATTATTCTGATGGTCTGGTCCATCACTCTGAATGCGCCGCTGGAAGAACCAGCCAACCCCAACTTGACCATGAACCCGGCAAAAGCCCCCTGGTATTTTCTGGGCTTGCAGGAAATGCTGGTCTATTTCGATCCGTGGATTGCCGGCGTGGTCATGCCCACGCTCATCATCTTTGGTTTGATGGTGATTCCTTATATTGATACGAATCCGCTCGGAGCGGGCTATTACACCTGGAAGCAGCGCAAGTTTGCCATCGGCACATTCCTTTTCGGGTTCATTGTCTTGTGGGTCTCCATGATTACCATCGGGACCTTCATTCGAGGACCCGGATGGCAGTGGTTCTGGCCCGGACAGACGTGGGACCACAACCGCCTCATCTATGAAGTGAACCGCGACCTGCCCGACCTCTTCGGGATTACCTCGAACTGGGCAAAGGGCATTTTTGGCGCGGCCGTAGTTGGAGGGTTTTTTGTCTTGGGCGGATTGGCCGTGCACGCCCTGTTCCGGCGCTACAACCCCAAAAATTACAAGCGGATGAGTCTGTTGCAGTATTCCATCCTGATGGTTTTTTTCATCACCATGATTGGGTTGCCCATCAAGATGCTGTTGCGGCTGGCGTTTCACATCAAGTATGTGTGGATCACGCCGTGGTTCAACGTTTAGGAGGAAGTGGTGCCTGAGAAGCCCGTCCCCGAAGACGATCCGATTGTCAGCACATCGCTAGCTCCGCACTATCTCGTGGCCATGCTGGTCCTGGTGGTCACGCTATTTTGGGCGCTGTGGGACGAAGATTTCGGGCAGCGTCCGTGGAAGTCCTTCCAGAATGAATGGAAAGTCCGCTACTCGGAATTCTTGAAGAGTGCGAAATCCCAATCGAACAGCTCGGAAACGACCGTCGAGAGCAATCCCGACTATCAGGCGCTCAAGCAGGATTACGACCGCGCCAGCAAGGATGCGGCCCCTCGCATAAAAGAAATCAACGATAAGCTGCGCGAACTCGGCGCGCAAATCCTGGCCGTCCAGAATACTTTCACCGACCGCCGGGCCTACGTGAGCGCCTCGACCTACGCCATCGAAACGGAGACAAGCACTTCTGCGAGGAAGAGCAAGCAAGCAGACCTCGCCGACTACGAAAAGCAGGTGACCACCGTCGATTATCCCGACGGCAGCAAGAAAACCTATGACTATCCGCTTCTCGAAGAAACCTACAACGAGTTGAGAAATGAGCGGACCGCGCTGAGCGCGGAACTCGGCGAATTGATCAAGCCGGTGAATGAGAAGAAAGCATTAATGGATGCCTACGTGACCGATCACATGGTCAATCTCACGCCGCCGCAACTCGCTGGCTTGGAGAACAAGACGGAAGCTTGGGCCCCGAAGATCATGCAGCTCAACGTCCCCGAAGCCAATATCGTGGACCGCTGCGAGTCGTGCCACATGGGTACTCGTGAACCGGTCAAATTGACCGTGGCTTCGATGTCGCTGAAGGGCAAGAAGCCGGACGATTATGCTCGGGCCTTTACGAGCCATGGCGATCCTGAACTTTTGAAGACCCACGATCCCGAAAAATTCGGCTGCACGCCCTGCCATCAAGGTAACGGCCGCGCGACCACTAGCATCGAGAAGGCACACGGCACCTACGAGCATTGGCTCTGGCCGCTGTTCCCGAAGGGAAATGTCGAAGCGGGCTGCCAGACCTGCCATGCCGCGGACATGATGCTGGTGATCCACGACGTCGGCTGGACCCTGAGCGAAGGGAAAGACCTTTTCCGGCAGCGCGGCTGTGTGGGCTGTCATCGCTACGAAGGCTATGACAAGGAACCGGAAGATTTGCTTTCGATCGCGCAACAGGTCAAACAGCTCGAACAAGTGAAGAAAGAAAACCTGAAGCAATCAGCCGACTTGATGAAACAAGCGGATGCCGCCGCGAGCAACGAGGAAGCCAATCATTTGAACGACCAGGCCGTCGCTCTCAAGGTCGACAACAGCAAGTCCGATCTTCGAATCGTGCAACTGGACCGCACTTCCAAGAGCCTTCTGCAAGACTTGAAAAAGGTCGGCCCAAATCTTAAGGACGTGCGCCTGAAGCTGAACAAGAATTGGATTCCCGTCTGGCTGAAGAAGCCCACCGATTTCCGCCCCACCACCAAGATGCCGAACTTCCAGCTGAATGACGCGCAGGTTCAAGCGATTTCCGCTTACATTTGGCAATCGGGCTTGACGGATGCCTTGCCCAAACGCAAGCCCGGAAACGCGGCGCACGGAAAAGAACTGGTTGAGACTCGTGGCTGTCTCGCTTGCCACTCCATGGGAGAAGGCGCGCAGTTGCAAGGGGGGACCTTCGCCGCGAATCTCACCCGCGTCGGCGAAAAGGACAACTACGACTATCTCGTCCGCTGGGTTCACAACGCTCGTGAACGCACTCGCCCTTATTGCATGTACGAAAAGAAGGACATCGGCCCCGAGGATTACGCGAAGAAGGGACTCCCTTACGTATTTGATTTGGACCATAGCCGGTGTCCAAACGACGGGCACGAACTTCAAGTGCAGAATATGACGGTCATGCCCAGCTTGCGGCTTTCGCCGCAAGACGCGGAGGATGTGGCCAGCTAT